>JANNTD010000131.1:0-11429 GCA_031403315.1 Planctomycetota bacterium | reverse complement strand
GGCCGGATTGGAGCACGCAGTTTTCCTCGGTGATGCTGACACCGGAGATTGACAATGGAGGCATTCCATTGCTCACTTCGATGTATACATCCAACGACACGCCGATCTTTGCGAACACTGCTGCTCCGAATTTGGGAAGTGGAACCAACCGCATCCGAATGACGTATGACGCGACGGCCAAGACCGTCGGTTTCGCGATGGACTACAACTACACCGGAGGGGCTTTCGTGGAAGATCAGGCCGCGCCGACGCTTAATGTCAGCGGGCTTTTTGCCCTACCCAACACGTTCGACGCAGCCGACTACACGGTCTGGCGCGATACGCTGGGCTCGACGACGGATCTGCGGGCCAACTGGACGAACGCGAACAGTTTCAACGTGATTGACACCGACGACTACGATTATTGGAAGCTGCACTTCGGGGAAGTAGTGCCGGGCGGTTGGCCAGTCGAACCGTCGCGAATCTTTGTCGGCGGCGATGACAGCACGATCTTCAAGGATTTTTCCGTAACGGTGACCGCGGGCAGCGGCGGCGTCGTGGGCGCGGCCGGCGTTCCAGAGCCGGCGTCGATGCTGTTGATCACGCTTGGAATGGCGCACCTGTTTGCTCTGCGAAGACGTGGATGAGGTCGTGCAGAATCGACTCGTTCGAGTCGTCGAGCGATACCTGCCGTAAAGTCATCGCTAGTGCGAATCGCCCCGTTTCTGCGAGATGATGGACGCCGGAACTAAGGAGTGCAGCATGTACATTGGCAAACGAGACCAGAAAGCGGGTTTTACCCTGGTTGAGTTGCTGGTGGTGATCGCCATCATCGGGATTCTCGTCGCTCTGCTGCTGCCGGCCATCCAAGCGGCCCGTGAGGCGGCTCGGCGGGCACAGTGTACGAACAACTTACGGCAATTGGGAATCGGTGTGCTGAAGTACGAGGAGGCGCACAAGCATTTTCCGACCAGCGAGGGTTGGAGCGAACCCGCTGCCGACGAAACGAACGTTAATAAGGCCGTTCACCCCAATACGCCAGGCAAATACCTAAGCGGAAAAGGATGGATTTTAGCGATTCTGCCCGAGCTCGAAGAAGGTGCGCTATTTGACCAGTTCCGCCAAGGCGGGGCCTTCGACTACAAGGGACCTCTTGCAACCGGGTTATGCAAGACTGGTCGAGAGGGCTTTGGGTTGGTGTCCGTCAAGAACGGCATACGCGTGCCCGAGCTCATCAAAACGCAGCTTCCCGTGCTGCAATGTCCCTCGGATGAATCGGTGAAGCAACTAAACAGCACTCACTGGAATTGGCCAGGGGGATGTGAGTTGGCCAGGACGAGCTACCCAGGTGTGCTGGGCGACACGTGGCTCGAGGGGGAACCGCTTTTCAGCAACGATCTGTCCCTCTTCCCGAGCGGAGAACGCGACAAGCCAGATCCAGTAACGCCGGGCTTTCGAGATTGTCACCGTGGCACGCGCTGCACGGGCATTTTCTATCGTAATACGTGGCTTGTGCCGGTGAAGATGGCGATGATCACTGACGGCACCAGCAAGACGTTCATGATTGGCGAGAACATACCGGAATATGATCGCCACAACGCTGCGTTTTATGCGAACGGCGATTGGTGCTCTTGCAATATCGCAATCAATCATTTGATTAACCTGCCTCCCGTACCCTTGAATTGGGGGCAAGAGCAAAGCTTTCGCAGTCGGCATCCGGGCGGGGTCCATTTTTGTGCTTGCGACGGCTCCGTCCGATTCGTCGCGGATTCCGTCGACAACACTTTGTACCGCACGAGTTGCACTCGTGACGGCGACGAAATCGTGGCCGGTTCGTTTTAGTGGAGACTGGGCTCGCGCTGTCGATATTGTCCCAGGTAGGAATGTCCATTCATAGACAAATGATAGGCAAAGAATTCGTATTGATGACCAAGAATCCTTCTCAACGCCGATTCGCAGAATTCGGTGGTTTGATGTTGTTCCGTCGTCTGCGCAGCATTGGAATATCCTCCAACGACTCTTGGAGCCGGGCCGCATGGGCTCTGTGCTCTGCCGTGATGACGTCGATTGTGTTGACGGGCTGTGGAAATGGACTTTCCTCGGTAAGTGGCACGCTCAATCTGGATGGGACACCACTGGCACGTACGGACAACGTTAACGTCACCATCATGTTCTATCCTGAGTCGGGAAGCGGCGCTCCAGCTGCCGCGATGGCCGACGAGACCGGACGTTATGTGCTCTCGACGGGCTCACAAGAAAGTTTGGCGCCCGGAAGCTACGTGGTCACACTATCCGCCACCGAATTTACTCCGCCAACCGCGGCAGGCGGTATGCCGAACCGGCGGGTGCTGACGCCGGCTCGATATGCCAATCCAAAACAGTCGGGTCTTCGCGCCGAGGTTAAGCCGGGCCGCAACACGTTTGATTTCGAGCTGAGTTCGACTACGAGTGGGTAAACGTCAAAAGAACGGATTCTTACATGGAGCAGTGGAATCGACAAAACTTTTCGCTCAGTAACGCAACATTTGTGAGACATCATGAGTACCGTTCTTCGCCGATTGGCTTGTTACGGAACACTTTTCTGTTGGTTGGTGCTTTCGACAACTTGCAGCTCTAATCTCGCCGTGGCCAACCCGTCGGTTGCGCGGCAGTGGAATGAGCAGCTATTGCATGCGATCAGCATCGACACGGCGCGACCCACGGTCCATGCCCGGAATCTGTTCCATCTCTCGACCGCCATGTACGACGCCTGGGCGGCCTACGATGCGACCGCGGCCCAATACATTCACCAAGAAAAGCTCTCAGCCGTCGACTTGGAGGCGGCCGGCAACGAAGCGGTCAGCTACGCGGCGTACAATCTCATCAAACACCGCTTCGTGACGGGGCCGGCGGGAGTCGGACCGGGTCGTGCGGAGACGCAGGTCGATCTCGATTTTCAAATGTCGCTCTTGGGCTACGACCCGAACAACTCTTCGACGATCGGCGATTCGCCGGCGGCGGTCGGCAATCGGGTCGCCCAGGCGGTGATCAATCACGCTTTGGCTGACGGTGCCAACGAAGTGAACAGATATGCGAACCCGCCCGGCTTCGATCCCGTCAATCCGCCGCTCACGTTCGACCTGCCCGGTGCGGTGATGAACGACCCCAACCGCTGGCAGGCGTTGCATTTCCTGGGCAATCGCATCGATCAATTCGGGCGCCCGATCTTAGAGTCGACGCAGCGGAATCTGACACCTTTTTGGGGGCAAGTCGCGCCGTTCTCGATGTCCGCCGCCGACCGCAGCGCGAACGGTGTGTACCACGACCAAGGGATGCCGCCGGGGCTCAACGACCGCCCCAACGAGGCCCAGTTCAAGACCGATGCGCTGACGATGATCCGGCTCTCGTCGCAACTGGATCCGAACGACGGCGCGATGATCGACATTTCGCCCGCGACGCGGGGCAATGTTCCCGACGCGCCGTTTACCGAAAGTTACGACCAAGCGGGCTACGCGGTGAATCCGTACACGGGGCAGCCGTATGAGCCGCAACTTGTCCGGCGCGGCGACTTCGGTCGCGTGATCTCCGAGTTCTGGGCCGACGGTCCCCGCTCGACCGCTCCGCCGGGGCACTGGAACGAAATCCGCAATTTTGTCACCGACAAGATGGAGCAGTTGGGGATTGCGAAGCAAATCGGCGGAACGGGGCCCGTTGTGAACGACCTCGAATGGGACGTGAAGAGCATGTTCGCGCTCAATGGCGGCTTGCACGACGCGGCCATCGCCGCCTGGAACCACAAGGGAGTGTACGATTCTTCGCGGCCGATTTCCTTCATTCGCTACATGGGCGGCCTCGGCCAATCGTCTGACCCCGGCGGCCCGTCGTACCATCCCGACGGACTGCCCCTCGAATCGGGTTTGGTCGAGGTGATTACGCCGGAGACCACGGCAGCTGGCGAAAAGCATGAGCACCTGGCCGGGAACGAAGGCAAGATCGCCGTCCGCTCGTGGCAAGGCGCGATCGACGGAGTTGCCCCGTTCGACGACCCGTCAGATATCAGCGGCGTCGATTGGATCTTGGCCGAGAATTGGATGCCATATCAATTGATCAGCTTCGTGACGCCGCCGTTTCCTGGCTACGTCTCCGGGCATTCGACCTATAGCCGCACAGGGGCCGAGGTGCTCACGCTGCTCACCGGCACTCCTTATTTTCCCGGCGGCATCGGCGAGTTTCTTGTCGAGCAGGGCTCGGGCCTGAACTTTGAATACGGCCCGATGGAGGATCTGACCTTGCAATGGGCCACGTACTTCGACGCCTCGGACCAGGCCTCGCTGTCGCGCTTGTCGGGCGGCATTCATCCGCCGGCCGACGATTTTCCCGGCCGACGTATCGGGCACATCGTCGGCCCGGATGCTTGGGCGCTCGCGATGCGATATTTTTCCGGCGAGGCGGTCCCGGAACCGGCGAGTGTCTCGCTCGCGCTGTTGAGCCTCGCCGCGATCGCCCTAGCGCGTTGGCCGAGGTCTTTGCGGTGATTCGTCGCGAACGAGCTTTGATCGCAGGCTTCGGCGTCGGAAGTGTCGGCCGCGTGGCAAACTGTTGTGCCGTCTGGGTTGGTCGGCTTGTCGTCGTGGGAATACTCGGTTGCGATGGCGTTCTTTTGGCGGCACCGACGTTCACAAATGTCACGGCCGCGGTGGGAATCACTCACGTGCAATCCGCCCCGACCGGCGCGCAAGCCATGACCGGCGGCGTGGCGGCCGGCGACTTTGATGGTGACGGCCTGGTCGACCTGTTCTTCACCCGCGTGGATGCTGCCGACGTGCTCTACCGCAACACGGGTAACGGCTTCGAGGACGTATCCGTCGCGGCCGGCTTCACCCAAACGCTGCCGACCAATGGCGCCGCGGCCGGCGACGTCGACAACGACGGCGACTTGGACTTGTCCGTGATGGGCAGCGAATCGCCGCGGCATTTTCTGTACATCAACGACGGCGCGGGCCACTTCACCGAAGAGGCGATCGCCCGCGGCGCGGACATTTCCATGGGCGGCGGCTCCCTCGACCGCCGCGGCCAAGGCGTCGCCTTCGGCGACTACGATGGTGACGGCTATCTCGACATGATGACTTCTGACCACAGCCGGCCAACCGCGACCAGCGGCTCGCGCCTGTTGCGAAATCTGGGCGCGGCCAACCCGGGACATTTTGAAGACGTGACCCACGCCGCTGGTCTCGATGTCTATCGCCCGGCCCTCGCGGTCACCAATCCGCCCAACGCCTATCGTTTCCAGGCGCAATTCAGCGACCTGGATCGAGACGGGCGGCTCGACATCGTGATTGCCGCCGACTCGCGGACCAGCCAATTATTCTGGAACAACGGCGACGGCACGTTTACCGACGGCACCGTGCCCGCCGGCGTGGGCACCGACAAATCCGGAATGGGGACGGCGCTTGGCGATTACGACCGCGACGGCGACCTCGACTGGTTCGTGACCGCGATTCTCGACACGACGTTTCTCGGCGCGAATCCCGGCAATCGCCTGTACCGCAACAACGGCAATCGCACGTTTAGCGACGTCACGACGGCCGCCGGCGTTCGCGCTACAGGCCCGGGATTGTCCTGGGGCTGGGGGACGACCTTCTTCGACTACGACAACGATGCCGACCTCGACCTAATTGCCACCAACGGATTTGTCACCGGCTATGGCGGCGATCGCACAACGCTCTGGCGAAACGACATGACCGGCGCGTTCACCGACGTTTCCGCAGTGTCCGGCATCACCGACACGGGGCAAGGACGCGGGCTGTTGCACGTCGACTACGACGGCGACGGCGACCTCGACGTAGTGATCGCCAACTATGCGGCCGCGCCGATCGTCTACCGCAACGACGGCGGCAACGACGCGAATTGGCTGCGCGTTGAGACGGAGGGAACGATCTCGAACCGCGACGGCATCGGGGCGTTCATCAAGGTCGTTCCCGACGGCGATCACCCCGAGCAGTTTCAAGTGTGGGAGATTGGTAGCGGCGGAAGTTACCTCAGCCAGAGCGAAATGACAGCGCATTTTGGCCTGGGCGAATTCGCCGGAACCGTCGACCTGGTCGAAGTCCATTGGCCCACGAGCGGCATCTTGCAGCACTACGTCGATGTACCGATTAACTCGACGCTCTTCGCCCGAGAGCGACTGCTTGGCGACTACAACGGCGATTTCGTGGTGGATGCCGCGGACTACACCATCTGGAGAAATGCGGAAGGACTGACCGGCGTGGAGTTGCCGGCTGATGGGGCCGGCGCTAATGGCCTGCCGGACGGAATCGTCAACCAACTCGATTATTTGTGCTGGAAAACCAACTTCGGGCAATCCATTGAACTTGCAGGCGCGGCCAGTCATGCGCAATCTACCGTCCCCGAGCCCGCCTGTCTCGGTCTGTTCGCCGCTTGGGGAGGCGCAGTGTACTGTGGCTGCGTTCGACGCCGCGCTTTGCCATGGTCGAGGATTGGATTGGAGAAGAAGCATGTCGCGCTGTAAGGGGTTAATTCCGTTCTTGTTGTTTGCCATCTGCAGCGTAAGCGCGTCCAGATCGGTCGCTGTCGACGTCTGGGTGACCACCGGTGACAAGAGCCAGTTGCTCAAGCAGCAGACCGACGTCTTGTTCCAATCGGGACCCGGCTCCGGCGGCACGCCGATCAGCGTGGTACCGTCGACCACGTTTCAGACGATTTCCGGCTTCGGCGCGTCGATGACGGATTCCTCGGCCTGGCTGATCGAGAACGAACTGACGTCGCCGCAGCGGGACAAATTGATGCGTCAGTTGTTTTCGCCGCAGTCGGGCATCGGCCTCAACTATATGCGTGTGCCGATCGGAGCTTCCGACTTCACGGCGACCGGATTCTACTCGTACAACGACAGTCCCCCGGGCGGCAGCGACGAGTTTCAACAGCACTTTTCTGTCGGCCACGACGAAGCGTACATCATCCCGCAGCTCCAACAGGCCCGCGCGCTGAACCCGGATCTAAAGCTAATGGCGTCGCCTTGGACCGCGCCCGCCTGGATGAAAACGAACAATTCGCTCACGGGCGGATCGCTCAAGCCACAATGGGAAGCCTCCTATGCACTCTATTTGGCAAAATTTGTCCAGGCCTACGAAGCGGAAGGTTTGCCGATCGACACACTGACGCTGCAAAACGAGCCGTTGCACACCACCAACTACCCGACGATGTCGATGACGGCCGCCCAGCAGATCAGTCTCATCAAGAACCACGTTGGCCCTTTGTTCGCCGCGGAGGACGTCTCCGCCAAACTGCTGGCCTACGACCACAACTGGGACAACACCGCCTATCCGATCGAAGTGCTCAACGATCCGGACGCCCGCCAATTTCTGGCCGGTTCGGCGTTCCACGCCTACGCGGGCAGCGTCGGTGCCCAAACGACCGTTCACAACGCGCATCCCGACAAGGACGTCTATTTCACTGAAATCACCGGCGGAGATTTCGCCCCTAACTTTGCCGACAATCTCGTCTGGAGTTTTCAGAATATTATCATTGGCAACACGCGGAACTGGGGGAAAACCGCGCTGTTCTGGAACCTCGCGCTCGACCAGAACAACAATCCACATCTCAACGGCTGCTCGGACTGCCGCGGCGTCGTGACGATTAACAATGCGACCGGCGCCGTCACCTTCAACGAGGAATTCTATACGCTCGGGCAGGTGACGAAGGTAGTCCAACCCGGCGCGGTCCGCATTGGCTCCACTTCGAACAGTACGCTCAACACGGTCGCCTTTCAGAACCCGGATGGCTCCCGCGTGCTCATCGCGCTGAACCCCAATTCGTCCGCGGCCACGGCGCGAGTCTTTGAGAGTGACAAGCACTTCAACTTTCCAGTTCCAGGCAAGTCCGTGGCGACGTTCCTGTGGAACGAACCGGGGGCCGACTTCGACAACGGCGGCTTCGACGACGGCGGCTTCGACGACGGCGGCTTCCAATCAGGCGGCGGATCGCTCGACGCCTGGACCCCTTTTGGCAACACCACCGGAAACGTCTCGGCCGCAGACGAAGCGGTGCTCAGCGGCGACAAATCGCTAAAGCTCTTTGGGCAATTCAATGGCAGCGCAAATACCTCGGGTGTCTCGCAGGGCATTACCGTCGCGACAGGAGACGAGCTGACCGCCACACTGAGTGCGCTAGTCCGCGCCACCGACAGCATCGCGGGCACGAGTAACATTGCTCAGATGAAAATCGAATACTACAGCCAGCACGGCGGCGTCTTCGGCTCCGCAAGCTTCTTAGGCGAGGAACAATTGCTTGTTGCCGACGCTAACATCACCAACGACGTCTGGACCAACCGAGTGCTCAACGGTGTCGCGCCCGCCGGTGCCATCGAGGCGCGACTCGTGCTGCAGTTCATTCAGTCCAACAATCAAACCGGCGCCGTGCACATCGACGACGTCGCGTTTGGCCTCGCCGCTGCCACGCCAATCGCCGGCGATTACGACGCCAGCGGCGCCGTCGACGAGGCCGACTACTTAATCTGGAGGAACAATTTCGGGTCGACGACCCAATTGGACGCCGACGGCAACGGCGACGGCATGGTCGATGCCGCCGACTACACCGTCTGGAGAGACAATTCGAGTGCTGGCTCGGCCTCAAACGCAGGTTCTACGGTGAGTGTGCCCGAGCCAGGCGGCTTGCCTCTCGCGATTGGGGGACTACTTGGCATGATGGGACTTCACTTTCGTGCCTCACACAGTGAAGAGTCGGCCTTCCGCGCCGATGCTTCTCGGCCGCTCCCCCTATCAAAGATGCCTGGCGAACAGTTGACTCGTGGCCCAATTTCGGATGAGGACGGTGACGCTCCATCGAAGCCGAGGCGCGACGTCAAACCAAATCCTTGAACACTGCTTTGCCGACCTCCGTGTTTTCGCTATTCTCAGCTCGGTCCAGTCACCTCGCCCGGCCGACGATGCTGGCCGTTTCTAGCAATGTACTGCCCGAATGGATTTCGCCGATGGGCCCCTTTGTCGCATACTCCAGGCGTCGTCGCGTTCGATTAGGCCCTCTTCGATGAGGGTATCGAGGATCTCGTCAATCTTGTCATCATGGACCTTCCGTTGCGGGTCGATCCGATCCATTAGGCCGCCGAGGCCTTCCACCCCTCAGTACTCCGGATCGAGCGCAAGAACCTGAAGGATTTGCCTGAAGGCGAGGGTTTTGGACCCATCGTTGAGACAATCATTACGCAGCAGCGAGCGAGCCCACAGGAGTTCGGAAGATGGACTTGCACCCAGCTTTGCAGTCAGCGTCCGCAAGCGATGGTCAGCCATCGCCTCCAACGACGGAATGTGATGCGGACGTCGAGAAAGACAACACGTGCAGCGTGTTTGCAAACCTCTCAGTGGCCGAGGCGGGAGTCGAACCCGCACGAGGGTTGCCCCTCAACGGATTTTAAGTCCGTAGCGTCTGCCATTCCGCCACTCGGCCCTCCGCGGAAACGCTCCACAAGCCCGGTTCCGCGACTCTGTCGTATCTGCTATTGTCGCTGCCATGGACTCGATCGACTATCCCGGAATCAACGGCTTTCTCGGCACGCGGGCGACGTTCATGCTCGACGTGCTGGTGCTCGCCTTGGCCGCGGTCGTCGTCGTGCTGACGTGGAGTATCTACCAGGTCAAGTATCGTCGGCGATACCAACTTCACAAGTGGGTGCAGGTCGGTTTGGGCGTCGTGCTCCTGGTGGCCGTATTCATCTTTGAGGTCGATGTCCGGCTCCACGGCTGGGAAGAACGGGCCGCGGGTCAGCTCGGCGGCCACGCCCCCACACACGTCTGGGTGGCGCTCGCGATCCATCTTGTGTTCGCCGTCACCGCCACCATCCTTTGGCCGGTGGTCATCATCCAGGCGCTCCGCAACTTCCCGAATCCACCCGCCCCCGGCCCGCACAGCAAGTTCCACCTCCGCTGGGCCCGCATCGCCGCGATCGACATGTTCATCACGGCCTTCACCGGCTGGACGTTCTATTACCTCGCCTTCGTGCGTTAAGCAGCTCCGTCGCCAATTGGGGATTGCAGATCAAGGATTAACAGGGGAAAATTCGCAGTTCGTCATTCTTCCTTCCACCTTCCCCCCTCCGCCTTCCGCCTTACACTATGTCCTTGCTCGTCGTCGGCTCGATCGCCATCGATACCGTGGAAACTCCCTGGGGCCGCCGCGAAGATTTGCTCGGCGGCTCGGCCAGCCACTTCTCGCTCGCTGCCCGCTTCTTCACCCCCGTGAAGCTCGTCAGCGTGGTCGGCGGCGACTGGCCGCAAGAACACACCGAATTCCTCGAGAGCCGCGGCATCGACTGTTCCGGCATCCAGGTCGTCCCCACCGGCAAGTCGTTCCGCTGGACCGGCCGCTACAAGCCAAACATGAACGACCGCGAAACACTCGACATCGAGCTCGACGTGTTCGGCAAATTCGAGCCAAAAATCTCCGAGGCATTTCGACGCAGCGACTACGTGTTCCTCGGCAACGCGGCCCCGACCACCCAGCTCAAGACACTCGAGCAGGTGCCGGGCCGGCGGCTGGCGGTCGCGGACACGATGGAGCTCTGGATCCAAACGGCCCACGCCGACGTGTTGAAACTGCTCCAACAAATCGACGGCCTCGTGATCAACGACAGCGAAGCGAAGATGCTTGCCGACACGGAGAATCTCGTGCTCGCCGGCCACCGCGTGCGCGCGATGGGCCCGAAGTTCGTCGTCATCAAGAAGGGCGAGCACGGCGCGATGTTCTTCAGCGAACACGAGACCTATGTACTGCCCGCGTTCCCCACCGAGAAAGTCATCGATCCCACCGGTGCGGGCGACAGTTTCGCCGGCGGAATGATGGGCTACCTCGCGGAGCAGGACAATTTCGAGCCCGAAACGCTCAAGACGGCGCTCGCCTACGGCATCCTGGTCGCCAGCTTCAACGTCGAAGACTTCGGCCTGGACCACATGAAGTCGATCACCCGCGACGACGTCGAAGAGCGGATGCAGGCCTACCGCAAAATGTTGAGTTTCTGACAAAGGAACGAGGATCGAGGTCTTTGAATTCTTGCTCGCTCCTCGTTCCTCGCCCCTAGTTCCTGCCCCATGAAACTCCGCACCTTCATCGCCGTCTCCATCCCCGACGCGCTGCGCAACCGCGCGCTCGCCGCCGCCCGGCAACTCGCCGCGGTCGCTCCGGACGTGAAATGGGTCGAGCCGCAAGGCCTCCACTGGACGCTTCAATTCCTCGGCAACGTCGACCAGCGCGAGGCCGGCGAAATCTGTGCCGCCGTCGCCGAGGGCGCGCTCGAACACGAACCCTTCGACCTGCAGATCCTCGGCGCGGGTGCATTCCCGTCAGCCGACCGCCCGCGCACGCTCTGGCTCGGAGTAGGGCAGGGGCGCGAGCAGATGATCGCCCTCCAAGCCTCGATCGAAAAGTCGCTCGAACCGCTCGGC
>JANNTD010000130.1:0-16351 GCA_031403315.1 Planctomycetota bacterium | reverse complement strand
GCAGGTTTGCCCGTAGCGCTCGGCGGGTTGCTTTGTTACGGTACCATTCTTGGGCTGGGCCTGTTCGCCGGCTCGCGCAACTTCAATTCCATTCGCTGGCTCGGGACGATCCTCGCCACCGCAGCGCTGCTCGCGGCGCTGACGGGTCTGTGGTTTACGATGCTGCAGATCTTCGTGCTGGGCAAGTTCTGCTACTACTGCATTGGGATTCACCTGTGCGGCCTGGGAATCGCAGCGCTCGTGTTGTGGTCGGCGCTCGGCAAGCAGCAGCACCAATTGGCAGCCTCGCGCTCGCACGTTTCCATAGCGGCGATTCCCGGCGCGCGACGGTCGCTGGGCCCGCGACTTGCCGAAGGACCGTCGCTGCTCGCCGCAGCGCCCGCGGCGGGCGCCTTGCTCGCTGTGCTGATCGCGGCCCAGGTGATGTTTCCTCCCCAGACATTCGAAGCCAGTAATCCGGAACTCGCCGACACGATCGACATGACGGCCGCTGCCGACGTGCCAACTACCGAATCCGACGGACTTTCGCCGGATGCGCAGCCGCATGTCGTGAATCGCCCGGCGGCCGATGAGCCCGCAGCAAGTGACGAACCAATACGCGACGACAACGACACGGAACAAACCGCGGCAGAGGATGAAGCCGCCGCCGACAAAGCGCCGGCATTGTCGCGGGAGGTCAGTTTTCTCAAGGGAAAGTTTCGGCTCGACACATACAACGAGGCGATTCTTGGTTCGCCCGACGCGAAATACATCATCGTCGAGATGATGGACTACTCGTGTCCCCATTGCCGCAAGATGCACGCCCATATTCGTGAAGCCATGGAGCGCTACGGCGACCAACTGGCAGTGGTCATCTTGCCAATGCCGCTCGAACTGGAATGCAATAAACTGATTCAGGCCACCGATCCGACGCATCGCGGCGCGTGCAAGATTTCGCGGACAGCGCTCACCGTGGCCAAGATCGACCCGAGCAAGTTCCTCGATTTTCACAATTTCCTGCTGGCGGAGGTTGAAAAGCCGCCCACTACAGCGCAAGCCGTGTCCCGCGCCTTCCGCCTGGTCGATCGCCAGGAGCTCAGCAAGCTACGCGGCAACAAAGAGATCGACGACCGAATCCAGAAAAACATTCGACTATACTCGGCCCTGTTGGCGCAGCACCGCGGCGAGAAGTCGTTTGGCTTGCCGGTGCAGATCGTCGGCGACACGGTGCTCACCGGCGGTGAAATCACCTCGGAAGAGATGTTCGAAGCCTGGGAAAAAGCGCTCGGCATTAAGCCGCTCTAAGTATTTGCCGCATGGCGACGCTGTGTAGATGCCGCCTCTGGCTCTGCAGTTTGACCGGACTACCCGACTTATCTAGTCAAACAGTCATTTATGCTTTCTCGCCCCTGGCAACTGTCCTGCCAGCAGCCGTGTCTCCGCCGATATAGCTTTACAGGCGGCTATTCTATTTGATCGTAATAATGTGAATTTTTGGTTGTACCGCAGCGTATTTTGCCGGGAGCTTGCCTGTGTTGAAGGGTTGCATCGCGGGAGCAAGATGTTTCTAATGAATAGTCCCCACGGTTTTTTCCAGCCCGCATTCGCTCCCTCGTTGCCGACGAACATGGATAGCCGTCAATTATTCCCCCGCGATTTCTTTGGCTGGGGGCTCTCGCGCGCCGAAGAACGCGCCAATGCTATCACGCATGGACTCGGCTTCGTACTGAGTATCGTCGGCGCGATCGTGATGGCGTCCAACGTCTATGGCGACGGCGACGTGTGGCGCGAGATTGGTTGCGGCGTGTATGTTGCCAGCTTGATCGCGGTCTACGCGATGAGCACGCTCTCGCACAGCGCGACGACGCCCGAGTGGCGTTCATTTTTCCGGGCGCTCGACCAAGGCTGCATCTACTTCCTGATCGCCGCCACCTACACGCCGTTCTCGCTGGTTTACCTGCGGACGACGCCGTGGTGGCTGCTCTTGGGTGCGATTTGGGCGGTCGCGTTGTGGGGCTTTCTGTCGAAGGTCTTTTTCGCGCATCGCGTCGAAGCGGTCTCCATTTGGCCGTGTATCGTGCTCGGTTGGATGCCGACCATTTCGGTGCCGGCGCTCGCCGGCATTGTGCCGATGGCCGCGTTTTGGTGGATGCTCGTCGGCGGGTTGTGCTACACAGTGGGCACGATCTTTCTGCGTTACGACTACAAGGTCAGACACTTCCACGCGATCTGGCACTTGATGGTGATCGCCGGCAGCGCCTGCCATTTCCTGGCGATATTCGCGTTCGTCGCCCGCGTCTAATCGCGCTGTTTGCGGCTTAGCCGGCCCATTCGTCGAACGCCCCATGTCGACGCCTTCCGAACTCGACCCCGCCACGCTCAACCGCGAAATAGTCCAGCTCGAAACCGAAGCGGCCCGCCTCGAAATCGAACGTGCCGCGTTCGCGAAAAAGGTCACCCGGCTCACGCGCCGCCAGCGTTACCTCCGCCTCGCTCGGTGGCTCCGCTCGCCTGCCGCATCGTTCGCCGCTTTTCCGCTGGTCGTCTTCGCGATTGGGCCGTTCACGTTTGGCGTCGTCGCGTTCATGCTCTTGAGCATGCTTTTCGATTCCTGGTCGCTGGCATGGGGCGGTTTCCTCGTCGCCGTCGCCGCCAGCTTTGCCACGTTCGCATCGCTGCTCTATCGCCCCGCCGACGTAATGCTTCCCGCCGCGATCGCCGAAACCGAAGCCAAACTCGGCGTAGAATCGTCGCGCCTGCACGAGATCGTCGCGGCGATGACCGAGCTCAACCGACGACTCGCCACGCTCCACGAGCGTCGCCGCGGGCTGGCCATGTCGGACAAACTGCAGCGGGCGATGCTCTTGCAGCGCGATTGGAAGTCGCTCCGCGGCAGCGAGTGGGAAGACTACGTCGTCGAAGTCTGCCGCACGCTCGGGGCCAACGTCCAGCGCGCCGACAATGCGGGCGCACCGCCCGCCGCGCTGCACGCCCCTGCGACCGGAGCTCGCGGCGTTATTCGTCGCGCGCCGACGACGCTGTTCGTCACTTTCAGCCCGCGCCGCATCGCGGTCGCCGCCGTCTCCGAAGTGAATCCATTCCACGCCGCCGCCGTGCGGCAATTCATCGACGGCCTCGCCCAAAAGGGCTGCGACGAACTGGGCATCGTCACGAATGCCCGCCTCACCTCCGGCAGCAAGGAATACGCCCGCAGCCGGCGTTGCTCGCTAATTGGGGCCGACGAATTTCCCGACTTCGTACTCGGCAAACTCCCGCTATAATCGTAGCTGGGAGCATTTCAAATGTTGACGCCAGCCGAACTCGACTTGGCCAAGCTCAGCAGCGAAGTCGCAGACCTCGAAATTGAAGCCGAACGTCTTGAGAAGACCCGAGTATCGTTGGCCATTGCCGCCGCCAGCCTGTCGTTCCAGGCTAAGTCCTTGCGGTTCATCCAATGGATTCGACATCCTGCGAAAACCATCGAATCATGGCCAGTCATCGCAATGGTCAATGGGTCATTGGTCGCCGGTGGCTTGGTTTTATTATTTATCGGCCTGATCTATGGCACATGGGATAGAGCGGTTTTCGGAATGTTCCTTGGAACTTGCGCCGGCGTTGGGTTGATTGCGATCCTGTTGTTCGTGCCGTCAGATGCAATACTTTCTGCTGCGATACCGGAAGCCGTAGCCAAGGCGCGCATCCGGTCCGCCAGCCTCCAAGACACAATCGTATTACTTCATGTCATCAAGCAACGGCTTCACACGCGGCGAAGCGAACACGATGAACTTTTGGCTTCTGGCAAATTGCAGCGAGAAAAGTTGCTGCAACGAAATTGGAGAGACATGCGCGGCAACGAATGGGAGGACTATTTGATTGAAGTTTGCTGCGCGCTTGGTGCCAATGTTCGCCGGACCGCAGGAGTCGGCGACCAGGGTGTCGATCTAATTGTCGATTTCGAGTCGCGCAGCTTGGCGGTGCAGGCAAAGGGCTATGGATTTCCAGTTGGCAATTCAGCTGTGCAAGAGGCCGTCGCTGGCGTTGCACATTATCGTTGCAATGCCTCAGCTGTCATTACGAACAGCCGCTTTACCAAGGGCGCCAAGGAACTTGCCGTCAGCAATCGTTGTATACTAATCGGCGAAGACGAATTTGCCGACTTCGTTCTTGGCAAGATCTCTATATGGGCGTGAAATCTTGCGGCCATTAATACGCTGTTCGCTTGATCGCGTCCTCTTTCTCGCGAATCTGCCGGTCGATCTCGTCGCGGTGTTGACTCGCATAACTCCAGGCGTTGACCAAGTCGGCGGCTCGTAGGGTCGGATACGCCCGCAATAGTTCCGCTTCGCTCGTTCCCAGCCGCCGCGCCTGTTCAAGAACCCACACGGGAATCCGCGTCCGAACGATACAGGCTTCGCCTCCGCACACGTCAGGCTTCGACTCGATCCCTGGAGTCGCGTTGCCCACCGCGCGGGCCACGGACTGAAGCAGCGACGCTTTCTCCGCCACCGACAATTCTGCCACAGCCTTTTCCACGTCTTCGAGCTTGCTCATGACTCTCATCGTATCATCGAGTGCCGCAAACGACCAAGGGAGGCTTGCCAGCCGCGACGCTGCTGCCGGGCCACCGGCAGCAGATTTCGGGCCAAAAACCGTTCATCACATCACCCGATCCGCCGCCCAGGGGTATCGCCGGCCCGTCTTGAATTCCTTGTAGGGGGCGTCGATCGGCAGGTGGATTCGTTCCGGATCGAACGGCGTGTCGAACGATCGCAGCACGGGCGCGACGTCGGCGTCCAGATAACCGAGTCCGCGCAGCTCAAAACAATCGCCATTCACGTCGAACAGCCGTACCCAGTCCGGCGAGACCTGCACCAGCCGCAGCGTCCGCAACTCGTTCCTCGTGCGACGAAAGAATTCGATCGCTGCGTCGAGTCCGCCGTCTGCGAATTCGTGTGTTGCCGATGGCGTATTCATCAGCGTGTCGAACCACCAAAGGACTTGACCGGTGCGCAATCTCAGGTTCTAGCGCCGCTCTGCAGGTGTCACGATCGTATGCAACGCCAGCGATTCGTTCAGGCTCCCCGAGCGGAAGCCGGCCGGGTCGATTGAAAGCGATGCGAAGCCCAAGCGGGCGAATTCGTCTTGGAGCATCGCGTTGGTCGCTAGCGCCAATAGCGTGGCGATCGATTCGGTCGGCACCTCGATCCGTGCAACGTCGCCCGCGTGGTAGCGGACGCGACAGATTGCGATGCCGAGCGAACGCACGATTTGCTCGGCGAGGTCGATCATTCGAAGCCGGTCGGGCGTGACTGCCTGGCCGTAGGCGATGCGGCTGGAGAGGCATGGCGACGCCGGCTTGTCGGCGACGCGCAGATTCCAAGCTGCCGCCAGCGCCCGGACGTCGGTCTTCGTGATGCCGCAATCGGCCAGCGGCTGACGGATGCCAGAGGCCGCGGCCGCCGCGAGTCCGGGCCGGTAGTCGCCGAGGTCGTCGAGGTTGGTGCCGCTGGCGATTTCTTTGACACCCAGTCGCACGGCCAGCGTCGCCAACTGCGTGTAAAGCTCCGATTTGCAGTGGAAGCAGCGGTCGGGGGCGTTGGCTGCATAGGCTGGATTTACCAGCTCGTCGGTGACTAGACGTTCGTGGCGGATGCCGATTTCCGCAGCGAGGGCGGCGGCCTGTTCGAGCTCGCCGTCCGCCAGGCTCGCACTCACGCCGGTGACCGCGACGGCCGCATTGCCAAGTGCAAGCTGTGCCGCCTTGGCGACGACAGCGCTATCGACGCCGCCGGAATAAGCCACGGCACAGCTGCCGTAGCTCGATACGAGCGCAAGCAGCTGGTCGCGTTTGGCAGCAAGATCGACTGTAAGTTGATTCATGCGACACCGCCGAGCGAGAATCATCCAATTATCCGCCGGCGGACACGCGGCGACAATCGGCCTTCAGCCTCCGATGCCCGGCACGGGCGGCGGCGGCGGTTCTTCCAGGCGCCGCAGATCGTCGCGTAGGCGGGCGGCGTCCTCGTAACGCTCTTCCTGGATGGCCTTGGCGAGCTCGGTCCGGACTTGCTTGATTGGATCGGGTGGCGCGGCGACGGTCGATTCGGTCGCGGCATCCGGCGCTTCGAGCGCCAGCGGCGGATTCTTCTCGAGAATCTCCTGCTTCCAGCGCTGCAGGAATGCCAGCTCGCCCACCTGCCCGGCCTTTTCCTTCTGATTATAGTCGGCCAGAAACTGCTCGATCCCGCGGATGCCCGCGTCGAGCACATTCACCGCCGCTTCCCATTGTTCGAGCTCCACCAGCGGCGTCGCCACAGCGCGGGCGTGCATCATCGTCACGTACGGCCGCCATTGGTCGAACTCGAGCCGCACCCGCTCGTCGCGGGCATGCTCCCGCACGAACGAGAACAGCCGCAAGTTTCGCTCCGTGTCGCGGGCGCAAAGTTCGTACAAGCCCAGGTGCCAGAAGCTCAAATAGCGGTGATAGTACTGCACGCCTTCGCGCAGCAGTTCCTGGCAATCCTCGGGCTCGAGCACATACGGAGCGCTGTCGGGGTGCGCCCGATCGTGTTCCTTCTGCCGCCGCGTGTGGAAATCGAACCAGGAGTCGCACTCGTGGATGCGGCGACCGTCGGGCCGGCCGTCGAACTCCATCTGCAAAATGCCCAGGTCGAGCCGCAGTTGAATTTTCCGCCGACCGTCTTCGCCGTCGACGACCCGCACCGTGATTTCATCCGGTCGGTAGGGCCAGTCGCCGAGAATGGAGGAAATGTCGTAGGACACGGGGCGGGCAATTCGCAGGGGTGGCGTCGACGTTGTGGCACACGGCAAGGAGACCCGCGGCCAGCCACCAGCCTAATGAAATCGGCCGCGTCTGGAAACCGCGGTCCGGTTCCGGTCGTGAGTCCGATCTAGTGTAGTCTGATCGCTCCGCGAGCAGAAAGACCTCTCGCGGAGCGAGAGGGCTACACTGTTCGCTTTAGTGAGCCACTTCCCGCACGCGCGGTTCGAGCACTTTCGTGTTGCGTTCCACCGCGAGAATGATGGTCCGTTGTTCGAGACCGTCGACCGAGCTGGCGATTACCGGAATCACTTGCCGGCGATCGGCGAGCGACATCCGGACCGAGAAGCTGCCATCCGGCCGCAGCGGCACCGGCTCGCCCTGCAGCGTGACATGGGCGCCGGGGCTACTGACCCCAAACACCAAGAGCTCCGCGTCGACCGAGAACTGCAACTTCTTCGCGCTCGTCAGGACGCGGGCGGCGCCGTCGCCGTAGCGCGTTTCCATCGGTGTACCCATCGGCCGGCCGAGACGCTCTTCGAGCAACTCTTGGAGTTCCTGGCTGGTGCCGCGCGAGCTGTAGCCGCCGCTCATGGCGAAGATCCGGTCGGCGTTGTCGGCCACGTCGGTCCAATTCTCGTCCACCGAGTCGCTGGTGCCGGCGCGAGGCGTCGTGACCGAATTGCTCCGCGCGAGACTGTAGAACTGGCCACCCGCGGCCAAATAGCCGATTTCCAGCCGAAATTCGCTGGGTGGATCCTGGACGTCGACATACCAATGGCTTACGCCGCCGTGGATCGGAATGTGTCGCACGAGGGCCGACGTGCCGTCGACGCCCATCTTGTAGAGCCGCAGCACGGGTGCGGCCGAATGCCAGTGAGTCCCCATCGCCGACTGGGCGCGATCGATGCTCTGTCGCGAGAGTTCCCAAAAGACTTGCAGCCAATACGGGTCGCGGACCATCACCACCAGCCGATCGCGTTCGGCGCGGCCGGAGGCAACCGTGCCCGCGCAGCTGAGATCCTTGGCGGCGGAGAGCGTCGGTCGCCGATCGAGCATGGGATTGGATTCGGCCGACCGGTTCTTGATGGCGGTCTTCCGAACGTCGCCATTCAATGGTGGTAGTTCGATCGCGGTTGCTCCGCGCTGCCGGTGTTGCTTGGCTCGTTTCATGAGTGCTTCAACTAGTTCCTCCTTCCGCATCGCATGCCAACCGACGACGCCCTGCACCTTGGCCATCTGAGCCAAGTCCTTGCACGAGTAGTTCTTTAAGGTGGTGGCAGTCATGGAAGAAGCATCCCGCTTGGTGATATGCAAAGGGTCGGGCACAAAAGGGGAAAACCGGCCCGCAGAGAGTCGCCTGGCCACCACAGTATGCGGCAGCTGCAAGCCCCCCGGCGAGCAAAGCGCAAATTCGCTAAATTCCCTCCTTTCAGTGTAATCACGACGAAACGAATTGCAACGATTTGGCACGCGGTGGACCGCTGCCTGGTGCTACGGAAGTGCTAGCGCCACGGGCATTTACAGCCGGTTTGCGTCGTTGGACAACGCGTCCAAACCGACCTCGTGCCGCAGAGCCGAAAACCGCCGAGCGAGCCTCCACAGTGGCCGGCTAGCGAAAGTCGGAGGCCCAGAACTCGTCGCCCGACGACTTTGTGAAAAAAAGCACGAATTCGTCGTTGCGCCGTTGACATCAACAGGTTAGGTGCGATAAATTGCTCAACCCACGAGTCGTTCTCACCTGCCGGAAGCGGACTGCTATCGGTCCGGGTGTCGGCGACGCAAATCTCTCCAGGGCAATGTCTTGCGTGCGGCTGGCGGTGCTCGCCGCTCGCCGGATGTTGATCATCGCGGCAATCAGGTGACTAAGTCCACCGACGACCGATCGCCGTCCGCCAAGGCGTACCAATGGTCGACGCGGATCATGGTCGTCGCCCTGGAGATGGTCCTGCCTGGATTGGCCGGCTACTGGTTGGACCAGCGATTGGGAACCGTGGTGTTGTTCATGCTGGTGGGCTTCGCCGTGGGCGGAACAGCGTCCATCATGCACTTGATTCACATGGTGCGCAACGAGAATCGGGAGTCGCCCAAAAAATAGCAGTCGAGTTGGGGCAGGCACTCTTGGCGATCGACGTTAGTTTTTGTGAGATCACTCAGGCCATGAGCGGGACGAACAGCTCAAAATCTACGCGGGTACGCTTCCTGCGTTCGGCTCTGACGCTGGCCGGCAGCGTGCTGATGCTGGCGCTCGTGTTGATGCCGTTTGCCGTGGGCCGATCTGGCAGCGGCGGACCGGGTGGATTGGCGCTGGCAGCTACGATTTGCCTGGTTGCCGGTTTGGTGGCCGAATCGCTTGCGTTTTTACTCCACGATCGGGTGATGCCGGTGGCGGTGATGCTGCTGGGGATGGCGATTCGGATGGTGCCACCACTGGGTATCTGCATTGCACTCGCGGCCCAAGGTGCTCATGGACGCGAGCATCTCGCATTCATTGTTTATCTGCTAGCATTTTATTTGGTGACGCTCGCGCTCGAGACCTGGCTGACGGTCGCGCGGGTCGCCGCCACCCATTCGCATTCGACCCCGATCGCACGCTGAGACGCCGTCATGGCTGAACATGCCGAACACACGGAGCACGCAGCCCACGGTGGACATGCGGAAAATCCGCTCGATCCGAACGTGCTGTTCAGCCACGTCGAGGATTCGACCGAGCTGCACGTGCCGCGGATTCTGACCAGCGACGGGTCGGGGCACATCCAGATTCCGCAGCCGTTCAAAACCGACGCGCCGATCTTCAAGTTCCACACCGGCAATGCGCTCGTCGACAACACGATCAAGCCTTTTGATCTGAAGATCACGAAGTTCATGGTGATCGAGCTGCTGGCGGCGATCCTGCTGTGCATCTTCTTCATCGGGCTCGCCAAAGCGATCAAGGGCGGCGCCTTGCCGCGCGGCCGTTTCCGGCACATGCTCGAAGCGATGCTGCTGTACTTCCGCGATAGCGTCGCGCGACCATGCATCGGCGGGCACGACGCGGACCGGTTCGTGCCGTTTCTGTGGACGATTTTCTTTTTCGTGCTGGCCTTGAACCTGTTCGGCATGATCCCCTGGATGGGCTCGCCGACCGGCTCGCTCGCCGTGACCGGGACGTTGGCCTTCATCACTTTCATCGTGGTGATCGGTGCAGGCATGCAAAAACTTGGCACCTGGGGCATGATCAGATCGCTCGTGCCCCACATGGATCTTTCGCCGGGGCTGAAGATCTTGTTGACCCCGTTGATTTTCGCCATCGAAGTGCTGGGCCTATTGATCAAGCATGGCGTGTTGGCCGTGCGTCTGTTGGCGAATATGATGGCCGGTCATGTGGTGCTGGCCGTGATTTTGGCCTTTATTGCCGCCAGCGCGCAATCGATGTTGTGGTGGGTCGTCACGCCGACGAGCGTATTCGGGGCCACGGCGCTGAGCTTGCTCGAGTTGTTTGTGGCGTTCTTGCAGGCTTACATTTTTACGTTTTTGTCGGCCCTGTTCATTGGCATGGCCGTTCACCCACATTAGAGGCTCTTAATCCGAAACAGTTTCGACTTCATATCGAGAAAGGACAAATACCCCATGTTTAGAATCTGTAAATTGACGATGTTGTGCCTCGCGGCGCTGTTGATCGCTACTCCGGTCTTCGCTCAAGACGCTCCGGCCGATGCCGCAAGCGCCATGGAGGCCGCAAAGGCTGAGCGGGCGGCAGTTCCGGGTGGATTTATGAATCTAGGCGCGGCGGTCGGCGCAGGCTTGGTGATTCTCGGCGCCGGCTTTGGCATCGGCCGGATTGGTGGTCAGGCCGTCGAAGGCATTTCGCGTCAGCCCGAGGCGGCCGGCAATATCCAGACGGCGATGATTATCTCGGCCGCGCTGATCGAAGGTGCCACGTTCTTCGCCTTGATCGTTTGTATGTTGTTCAATACGCCTCTCTGACCAAGGCGTTGCCTTGAGGTTTCATCATGCGATTTGTCACAAGAATCGTGGGTAGTTGTGCGACGCTTGTCGTTGCGACGTCGCTTCTGAGTGGAATCGTTCACGCGCAAAGTGTTGAAGCCGACGCGCGTGCGGCCGCGGAAGAAGCGGCAGTCGAGGAAGAAGGCGGCGGCGGCCCGAATCCGCTGGCCGTCGACCCCGACCTGGCGATTTGGACTTTGGTCGTCTTTGCCCTACTGTTTGCGATCCTCAAGAAGTTTGCCTGGCCACAAATTGCTGCGGCCGTCGACGAACGCGAGCGTAAGATCGCGGCCAACATCGCGGCCGCGGCGGCTCTCAACGAAGCGGCCAAGCGTCTGTTGGCAGAGCACGAAGCGAAGCTGGCGGCCGCTGCCGGCGAAGTTCGAGCGCTCTTGGAAGAAGCTCGCCGCGATGCGGACGTGACGCGGAAGCGGATTGAAGAGGACGGCCGCAAGGCCGCCGGCGAAGAAATCGCCCGGGCGACCCGGGAGATTCAGCGGGCCAAGGAAGGCGCGATCCAGGAGTTGGCCGTGGCCAGTGCCAACACCGCGATCGAGCTGGCTCGCAAAGTCGTGCGTGACGGACTCACGAACGACCAGCAGAGCCAATTGGTCCGCGAGGCGTTGGGCAAGTTGGCAGCTACCACTCCGAGCAAGAATTAGTCGTACGTCAGGCTTTCCAGCCTGACTTGAAATGAAGATTGTCAGCCTGGAAAGGCTAACGTACGAGAAGCATGGCACTCGACACGCGCGAAAAACTGAAGCACGACACCGTGATGGACGTCACGGAAGAGCAGATTGCGCGCGTCTATGCCCAGGCATTTTTGGGCGCGGCTTCCAAGTCGCCGAAGACGTCGGAATTGATCGACGAGGTCGAATCGTTTGTCTACGACGTGCTCGAAAAGTTCCCCCGTCTCAATGAGGTGTTGCGCTCCGAGTTCATTGCGAGTGAAGTGAAACAAGGCCTGATCGATCGCCTGCTCGGCGGTCGGGCGTCGGTCGAAGTGGTGAATTTTCTCAAGGTACTGTCGGCCCACGGCCGGCTGGGCCTGTTGCGACCGATCGCCCGTACCTTGAAAAAGCTCTACGCCAAACAGCTGGGACTCACGGACGTCGAGGTCCGCGTGGCCCGCGAGTTGGACGACGGTCTGCGGAAACAAATCCACGATCAATTGCACAAAGTGCTCGGCTCGGAGCCAGTCGTGCGCGCGATCGTCGATCCGTCGCTAATTGCTGGCATGATCGTGAAGGTCGGCGACCGCGTGTACGACAGCTCGCTCGAAACGCAATTGAAACTTGCCCGCCGTGCGATGATCGACCGGGCCACCGACTTGATCGAAGCCAGCCCCGAATTGTTTGTAGCAGCAGGCGATTGAAGCAAGAACATTTAGCGGCGGGGCTTGCCCCGCGCGACAAACCATAGCCACGAAGTACTGAGTGTCCGCCGGGACACACGGAGATTTGCGATGAAGTTTAACAGCGACGAAATCGCGTCGGTCATTCAGCAGGAAATCGAAAAGTTCGCCTCGCAGATCGACGTCCGCGAGGTCGGCCGCGTACTTGAGGTCGGCGACGGCATCGCCCGCGTCTACGGCTTGTCGAGCGTGATGGCGAACGAGATGGTCGAATTCCCCAACGGCACGATCGGCCTGGCGTTCAACCTCGAAGAGAACTCGGTCGGCATCATCATCTTGGGCGACTACCTGCAGATCTCCGAGGGCGACGAAGTCCGCAGCACTGGCCGGCTGCTCTCCGTGCCGGTGGGCGACGAACTGCTCGGCCGCGTGGTCGATCCGCTGGGCAATCCGCTCGACGGCAAGGGCCCGATTGTCACCAATCACCGCCGACCGATGGAAGTCATCGCCACCGGCGTGGCCGAGCGGCAGCCGGTGTGTGAGCCGATGCAAACCGGCATCAAGGCGATCGACGCCATGACGCCGGTCGGCCGCGGCCAACGCGAGCTGATCATCGGCGACCGCAAGACCGGCAAGACGGCCGTCGCCATCGACGCGATCATCAACCAACGCGACTCCGGCGTGAAGTGTTTCTACGTCGCCATCGGTCAGAAGGATTCGACCGTGGCCGGCATCATCGAAAAGCTACGCGAGCACGGCGCGATGGACTACACGACGGTGGTCGTCTCCGGCGCTAGTACCCCTGCCCCGCTGCAATACGTCGCCCCCTACGCCGGCACGGCCATGGCCGAGCACTACATGTTCGGCGGCCAGCACGCACTTATCGTGTACGACGACTTGAGCAAGCAGGCCGTCGCCTATCGACAATTGTCCTTGTTGATGCGTCGTCCGCCGGGCCGCGAGGCGTTCCCCGGCGACGTGTTCTATTGCCATAGCCGTTTGCTCGAGCGTTCGGCCAAGCTCTCCGACGAGCTCGGCGCGGGTTCGCTCACCGCGTTCCCGATCGTCGAAACGCTTGAAGGCGAAGTGTCGGCCTACATCCCGACGAACGTGATTTCGATCACCGACGGACAAATCTATCTGCAGCCGGACTTGTTCTTCTCCGGCGTGAAGCCCGCCATGAACGCCGGTATCTCGGTGTCGCGCGTGGGTGGTGCGGCCCAGATCAAGGCCATGAAAAAGGTGGCGGGTGGTTTGCGGCTCGACCTCGCGTCGTTCCGCGAGCTCGAAGCGTTCGCCCAGATGGGCACCGACGTCGACGCCGCGACGCAGGCCCGCCTCGACCGCGGCTACCGCATGGTCGAAATCCTTAAACAGGGCCAATATCAGCCGCTCAATGTGGTCGACCAGGTGCTGATTATTTACGCGGGTACCCGTGGGCATCTCGACAAGATTCCGGCCAAGGAAGTGGCGGCCTGGGAGCAGGGCTTCCTCGAGTTCATGCTCAACCAGAAGCCGGAAGTCCGCGAGGAGCTGGCCACCAAGAAGGACCTCAGCGAAGACCTCACGAAGAAAGTCGAAGCGTCGATCGCCGAGTTCCACACCCAATACGCGGCCGGCAAAACAGGTACTGCGAAAAAAAAGGAACGTGAAGCCGTCGCCGTCTAATTCATCGTCGAACCCTGAACCCTGTTCTCTGCCCCCATGGCCAACCCTCGCCTGCTCGATAAACGACGCAAGTCGATCAAGAACATCCGCAAGATCACGCGGACGATGGAGTTGATCGCGACTGCGCGATTCAAGAAGGCGATGGACCGCGCGTCGGCCGCCACGGCGTACACGAATCGCATGACGCAGCTGGTGGGCGACTTGATGGCGAGCGGCCTCGAGGTGCGGCACCCGCTCTTGGAAGTCCGCGAAAAGGTGCAGAGCGCCACGCTCCTGGTGCTGACCGCCAATCGCGGGTTTTGTGCCGGCTACAACGGCAACATCGTGCGGGCGGCCGCCATTCGTTGGGAACAACTCCAGGCCGACGTGCCCAATTGCCGGCTGGAAGTCGTCGGCAAGAAGGGCATCGCGGCGATGAAATTCCGTGGACTCGCGGTCGGCCAGACGTTCACCAACTTCGAAGACAAGCCGGCGTTCGATGAAGTCGACGTGCTCGCCAGCCGCTACCTCGACGAATACGCGACCGGCAAGATTGACCGGCTCGACGTGGTCTACACCCAGTTCATCAGCATCGCTCGCCAAAAGGTCGCCGTCGAAACGCTGCTGCCGCTGGGTGCGATCAGCGCTGAAGCGGCCGGCGCCGCATCCAGCTCGCAAGCCGCCGATGGCCAACGTTCGATCTACGATTTCGTGCCGTCGCCCGAGAGCATTCTCGAGGAAGTCGTCCCCGCCAGCTTCAAGATCAAGCTCTTCAAGTGCTTCCTGGATTCGGCGGTGAGCGAGCAGATCGCCCGCATGGTGGCCATGAAGAGCGCCACTGAGAACGCCCAGGATCTGATTCACCAGTTGAGCAGACAATACAACCGCGCTCGACAGGGCCGCATTACGTCCGAATTGATGGACGTCATCGGCGGCGTCGAAGCGCTGAGCTAGTTGGCGCCGGCGGCCACGCCGGACTATTACGAACAAAGCCGGCGTTGCCGCCGGCGCTAACACCTGAACCACGATTCTAACTTTCCCATGGCAACCGCAACCGCAAAGCAAACCCAGAACATCGGTCGCATTACGCAGATCATCGGCTCCACCTTCGACGTCGAGTTCGACGAGGACAAGATGCCGGCGATCTACAACGCCGTGAAGATCGTTTCCGACCACAAGGGCATCAAGATCAATCTTACCGGCGAGGTGCAGCAGCACTTGGGCGGCGGCCGCGTCCGGTGCATCGCGCTTGGCAGCACCGATGGTCTGATCCGCGGCCAGGACGTCGTCGACACCGGCGGGCCGGTGATGGTGCCGGTCGGAAAGGCCACGCTCGGCCGCGTGTTCAACATCATCGGCGAGCCGGTCGACGGCCGCGGCCCGGTCGACGCCGAGGAGTATTGGCCGATTCACCGCGATCCGCCGCTCTTGCGCGACCTGTCGACCAAGACCGAGCTGTTCGAAACCGGCATCAAGGTCATCGACCTGCTCACACCCTTCGTCCGTGGCGGCAAGGCCGGCTTGTTCGGCGGTGCCGGACTTGGCAAGACGGTGATTCTCACCGAGCTGATCGCCCGCATCGCGTCGGCTCACGGTGGTTACTCGGTGTTCGCCGGCGTCGGCGAGCGGACCCGCGAAGGCACGAGCCTCTGGCTCGAAATGCAGGAGGCAAAGATCGGCCAGACCGGCCGCAGCGTTATCGACCAGACGTGCATGGTGTTCGGCCAGATGAACGAGCCGCCCGGAGCCCGGTTGCGTGTCGCCCTCTCGGCGCTGACGATGGCCGAGTACTTCCGCGACAAGACCGGTGCCGACACGCTCTTGTTTGTCGACAACATTTTCCGCTTCTCGCAAGCGGGTAGCGAAGTCTCCGCGCTGTTGGGACGCATGCCGTCCGCAGTGGGGTACCAGCCGACGCTCGCCACCGAGATGGGCGCGTTGCAGGAGCGGATCGCCTCGACCAACCAAGGGGCAATCACCTCGGTGCAGGCCGTGTACGTGCCGGCCGACGATCCGACCGATCCCGCCCCGGCCACCGCATTCGGCCAGCTCGACGCGTTCATCTACCTCGAGCGCTCGATCTCCGAAAAAGGCATTTTCCCGGCCGTCGATCCGCTGGCCTCCAACAGCCGGATTCTCGATCCTCAGTACGTCGGTGAGCGGCACTACGCGATTGCCCGCCGCGTGCAGGTGATCCTCCAGCGATACCGCGAACTGCAGGACATCATTGCCATCATGGGCGTCGATGAATTGCCGGAAGTTGATCGCAAGGTGGTGCTCCGCGCCCGTCGCATCGAGCAGTTTTTGTCGCAGCCGTTCTTGGTGGCCGAAGTCTTCACGGGCAAGAAAGGCGAAATCACGTCGCTGGCCGACACGATTCGCAGCTTCGAGGAAATCGCCGACGGCAAGTGGGACCACCTGCCCGAGCCCGCGTTCATGTACGTCGGCGTGATCGAACAAGCCGAAGAACAGGCGAAGAAACTGGCTGCCAAGACCTAACGATTAACCGCGACCGGGTACCCTTTGGGTGAGCGGAGCGCGCGACCAAGAAAAAAACCATGCCCGATCTTAACGTCATCGTCGTCACTCCCGAAACCACGGTG
>JANNTD010000129.1:0-5393 GCA_031403315.1 Planctomycetota bacterium | reverse complement strand
TCCTCTGATGACTGTTGTTTTATTTTCTCTATGACTCCGGCCTTTTTTATAATGCCTTCTGTAAATAAAAAACCCGCTGCCAGTTCTTCATCATTGCCCGGGGTACGCATGGTTACGGCAATATTCGTTTGTATGCGGCCGGTTTGCGTACTATATGCCAATTGAATTTCAAGAGGTTCTTCCACAGCAACCCTGTCATCTGTCTCGGTTTTTTTACCGGCAATGATCTTTTGGATAATAATATGTTGAATGGGATTGTTTGGCATGGTTTAAAGTTACTGAAAGAAATTTTGATACAAGATACAGGATACAGGATGCAGGATGCTGGATGCAGGGGGAAGAACTTGTTACGGACTCCCTGCCCCCTCAATCCCGCATCCCGCATCCTACCGCCGCACCTTCCGCTGCAGCCGCAAGCCGTCCTGGCTGTGATAGGTCAAGAGCAGCGAGCCCACTGCGGCGCAATTCTCGAAGAGGTCGAAGATCACCTGCTCTTCGCCCGGCCAGGGGTAGGCGTAAATGAGGTCGAAGTCTTCCGGTTCGAGATCGAGGTCGGCGTAGCTGTCGGGGCGGTCGGTGCGGAGCCAGGTCACTTCGCCGGCCGTGTCGACGATCGGCTCCGCGCCGCTGGGGACGTAGCTGCCGCAGGCGAACTCGACGTCGATGCCGTGGTCGGCCGCGAGCGATTCGGCGATCTCCACGAGTGGCGGCTCGATCTCGATGCCGATCGCATCGAAGCCGAGCTGGGCCGCGAGACAGGCCACGACGCCGATGCCGCTGCCCCATTCTAGGAACCGGTGCCCGGCCGCGAGTTGCGACGCGTCGATCCAGGCGAGCGCATGATACACCTGTTCGAAGTCGCTGGGCACGAAGGCGGGGATCGACGCCTGGAACTTGGCGTCGTACTGTTGCAGCCGCAGCTCGGCGTCGGCCAATAGCTCGGCCACGTCGTCGGGAACCGGCGCCGGCGTCGTTTGCAGCTCGATTTTGTTCAGTCGCATGGTGGCACGTACTTTCCACCCGCCTCAATTTCTGACCCTCGCCCGGGCCCTCACCCAGGGTGAGGGCCCGGGAGTGGGGCAGCCACGTGTTACACCCGCACCGACCAACCGCGCCGCGACATGGCCCACAGAACTAGCCACCAAAACGCGACCGTGGCCAGCGCGAAGCCGAGCGAGGCCAATTTCGGATCGGTGATCCAGGAGGTGAACAAGTGGCCGTAGAGCCAACCGTGGGCCGAGGTGCCGCCGATCTGGACGATGCCGAGCAATTGGGCCACCAGCCCGGAGGCCACGAACACGAAGATCGCGTTCACGCCGACGATCTCCCACGGCCGCGCGAGCCGCCGCCAACCCCAGACGTCGAACTTCAGCACGCACCCGGCTAGCACCACCATCGCCAGTCCGCCGGTGAGCAGCACGAAGCTGCTGGTCCAAAGTTTCTTGCTAATTGGAAACCAAAATCCCCAGCCCCAGCCGACGGCAAAACAAATCAGTCCGAGAACCGCGAAGAGCGCTACCGTGCGACCGTTCGCGCCCTTTTGCTGAATCAGGAGGCCGGTCCAATAGCCCAACAGCGCGGTCACGATCGCGGGCAGCGTGCTGAGCAGCCCCTCGGGATCGGTCTTTTCCGTTCGTCCTTGCGTGTACATGTGATTTTCGCCGACGACCGCGCGATCGACCACGCGGACCACGTTTCCCTCCGGCGACAGATTCGCCTGGTAGTCGTGCGGATTGGGCAGCCACCCCAAGAGCGCCCAATAACCCAACAGTATCACGGTTGCCAACACGGCCTGCGCCCGCACGCCTAGATGCAACACGACGAGCGACGCCGCGAAGTACACGAGCGCGATCCGCACCAATACGCCGGGATATCGCAGATTGCTGAAGCTGACCGACGCGCCATCGCCGAACAGGTACGAGAACAGGCGATACGACATCCCCATCCCCAGCCCTAAGAGTATGAGCACGATCGTCCGCCGCACGATCCGCCAGTAGACGGCCGCATCGATCTCGGCTCCATGCACGTACCGCCGCAGCGAATAGGCCAGCGACGTGCCGACGATGAACAGGAAGAGCGGGAACACCAGGTCGGTCGGCGTCCAGCCGAACCATTCGGCGTGGCCGAGCGGCCAATAGAGCGAACCCCAATCGCCGGGATTGTTTACGAGGATCATCCCCACGATCGTCAGCCCGCGAAACACGTCGAGCGACAACAGCCGGCCCGCACCGCCGGCACTTGCCGCGGCCGCTATGGTTGACAACGAATCGGGCGTCGTGGATGGCATTGCAATCGCTCAATATAGCGTTCCCATGCACTACTTGCGACGCCCTTCGGACAGCCGGTACGCTGTACGGCTGGCGGTCGAAGCGGACCGATGTCCGGTCAATTGCACGAAAGGGTGATTCATGGCGGCGAAAGCGATCAACGTTGGCCTAGTGGGCCAGAAGTTCATGGGCAAGGCCCACTCGAACGCATACATGACGGTGGCCAAGTTCTTCGACGTCGAGCCGCAGCCGGTGATGAAGGCGATCTGCGGCCGCCACGAGGCCGAGCTGGCCGCGTTCGCCAAGCGGTTCGGCTGGGAGAGCTACGAGACCGATTGGCGGAAGTTCGTGGCGCGGAAGGACGTCGACGTGGTCGACATCGCCGCGCCGAGCAACGTGCATTGCGACATTGCGGTCGCCGCGGCCGAAGCGGGGAAGCACGTCTTCTGCGAGAAGCCGCTGGCATCGAGCTTGAAGCTAGCCCGCGAGATGCTCGCTGCCGTGCGGAAGGCGGGCGTCGTGCACATGGTGAATTTTAACTACCGTTGCTGCCCGGCCCTGGCGCTCGCCCAACAGATGATCAAAGCGGGCGAGATCGGCGAAGTGCGGCACTTCCGCGCGACGTACCTCCAAGACTGGCTGGTCGATCCGATGTTCCCGATGAACTGGCGGTTGCGGAAAGAAGTTGCTGGATCCGGCGCGAATTTTGATCTCATCGCGCACCACATCGATCTCGCGCTGTTCCTGGTCGGCGAGATTGGCGAAGTCTTCGGCATGCTGTTGACGTTCATCACGGAGCGGCAAGCCGAGGGACGTTCGAGCGGCCTCACCGCGACGGCGGGCGAAGGCACTGAGAAAGTGACCGTCGATGATGCGACGTTGTTCCTGGCAAAGTTCGCGGGTGGTGCGTTTGGTTCGTTCGAGGCAACGCGGATGGCGCCCGGCCGCAAGAACTTCAACCGCGTCGAGATCAACGGGAGCAAAGGGTCGCTGGTGTTCAACTTCGAAGACATGAACGTGCTGGAGTACTACAACTGCGGCGACCCGCCGGGCCGGCAAGGTTTCCGACGGATCATTGCCACCGAGGGCGTGCATCCATTCGTCGGCCCCTGGTGGCCGCCCGGCCACATGCTGGGCTACGAGCACACATTCGTCCACGCGGTGTACGAGCTGATGAGCGCGATCAACAAAAAGCCGACGATCATGCCTGATTTTCGCGACGGAGCGCAGTGCGTCGCCGTACTGGAAGCGGTCGACAAGTCGATTGTGGAGGGGAAGTGGGCGAAGGTGGAGGTGGTGGAATGAGGCGTTGACCTCGCTTTACGTGTGAAGCTCCTCCCATCGGCGAAAAATGGCAATAGTCGGCGGAGCTATTGGCTAGTGCGAGCCGCACGGGCGTGTAGCGTGTGCCGCGCCGTGTTTTCCAGGCTCAAACGACGACAAAACCGCTACAGTTACATGAAACGCGCTCTAATCAATCCCAAATGAATCAAATCGAGACTGAATGCGAAGACGACGGCCGCTGGATCGCGGAAATCGTCGAAGTTCCTGGCGTGATCGCGTATGGAGCGACACGCGAAGAGGCGATCGAGGAGGTCGAGGCTCTGCTGGCGCGCGTGCTCGCGGATCGAAACGAGCACGGCGAAATGTTTCCAATGATTGAAAGCTGACGACAAACTATGACCAAAATAAAAACAGGCATTATCGGCACCGGATTCATCGGCCCCGCGCATGTTGAGGCGTTGCGGCGGCTAGGGTACGTCGACGTCGTCGCCGTGGCGGAGCGGGGGCAGGAATTGGCGGATGCGAAGGCCGCCGCGCTCTCGATACCGAAGGCCTACGGCGACTACCGCGCACTCTTGGCCGATCCGGAGATTCAGGTCGTACACAATTGCACACCCAATCATCTCCACTTCCCGATCACCAAAGACATCCTCGCTGCCGGCAAGCATGTCGTCTCCGAAAAGCCGCTGGCGATGAACTTCGCCGAGTCGCGCGAGTTGGTGCGACTGGCGAAAGAAGCCGGCGTCGTGAACGCCATCAATTTCAACTACCGCTACATGCCGCTGGTGCAGCAGGCGCACCAGATGTGCCTGGCGAGTGGCGATGTTGGTCGCATCCTGGCCGTGCATGGTTCGTACCTGCAAGATTGGCTCTTGCTCGAGAACGATTGGAACTGGCGGCTGGTGCCGGAGTTCAGCGGCGAGTCGCGGGCCGTGGCCGACATCGGGTCGCATTGGTGCGATCTGGTGCAGTTCGTCACCGGCCTCAAGATCGTCCGCGTGATGGCCGACCTGGTGACGATCCATCCGGTCCGCAAGCGGCCGAAGGTCGAAGTCGAAACCTACGCCGGCAAAGTGTTGCGGCCGGAGGATCTCGACGACGTGGCGATCCACACCGAGGACTATGGCTCGATCCTGTTGGAATTCGACTCGGGGGCACACGGCGTGCTGACGGTCAACCAATGTGCGGCGGGGCGGAAGAACCGGTTGTACTACGAGATCGACGGCAGCCGGGCGGCACTCTCGTGGGACCAGGAGCGGCCGAACGAACTGTGGATCGGCCGCCGCGACGCCGCCAATTCGATGCTCATGAAGGACCCCAGCTTGTTACATCCGGCGGCGCGGGAATACGCCCACTACCCGGGCGGCCACAACGAAGCGTACCCCGACGGCCCGAAGAACTTGTTCCGCAATGTGTACGGTTTCATCGCCGGCCAGCGCCCCGGCGGCGACTTCGCCACGTTCCTCGACGGCCACCGCGCCATCGCCATTTGCGAAGCAATGCTCAAGAGCTCGCGCGAGCGGCGCTGGGTCGATGTGGAGTATTGAGACAATTAGCACACAGCGATCGCAACTTCCATTTGCCGATGCTGGCGGCGTGCGAAACTGCAGCTAAGAACCGCACATTCCTCTCTTTGGAGATAGCGCTTTCAATCGAACGCATCGATTGCCGACTTTCGCGAGAAATCCGCGAAAAATGTTTGGTACCTATATACCTGTTTCATCGTAATTCGTCCCATTTTGGGAATCTGCACAACTATTACGCTTAGGCAGTTGACTCATCATGGAAAGCCGATATAATGAAAGTGTGGCGAGCATTTCTCGCCTGTCGCCCGCAGACTGG
>JANNTD010000128.1:0-18438 GCA_031403315.1 Planctomycetota bacterium | reverse complement strand
GACTTCGTGCGCGTGATGGCGGGGTCGTGAGTGACGCGCGCGCGATTCGTTTGGACTGGTCGCTGAAGCGACCAGTTCGTTGCGGTCCTTTTGATGCGTGCGATTAGATCGCGAGCGGGTGACCGTCTTCGAGGCCCAGCCGCTTCATCTTCTTGTAGAGCGTCGTGCGGTTGATGCCGAGTTGGTCGGCCGTCATGTTGCGATTCCAGCCATTCGACTCGAGCACGCTGAGGATGATCTGTCGCTCGGGCCCTTCGAGCGCTTCCTTGAGCGACCGCTGGCCGCCTGGTGAACTGACGACGACGTTCATCGCGCCGCGAATGTCCGCCGGCAGATCGGAGAGCGTGATCAGCGGTTCCTTGCCCAATAGCACGGCCCGCTCGACGACGTTTTGCAACTCACGGACGTTGCCCGGCCAATGATAGCGCTCGAGCGCTACCATCGCGTCGGGCGCGAAGCCAGCCACCGTGCGACGCGCGTCTTCGCGGACTTGTTCCAGGAACGAATGAGCCAGGAGCGGAATGTCGCTGGCGCGGGCCCGCAGCGGCGGCAACTCGATGTTGATCACGTTGATGCGGTAATACAAATCTTGTCGGAAGCGCCCTTGGGCCACCGCCTGCGCCAAGTCTTCGTTCGTAGCCAGGATCACGCGGACGTCGACTTCAAAGGTCTTCGTGCCGCCGACTGGCTCGAACTTGAGTTCTTGCAGCACTCGCAGCAGCTTCACTTGCATGGCTGGGCTAGAGGTGCCAATTTCGTCGAGGAAGATGGTGCCGCCGTCGGCTTGCAGGAACTTGCCCATTTTTTCGCCGGTTGCGCCGGTGAACGAGCCGGCCACGTGGCCGAAGAGTTCGCTTTCGAGCAGCGTCTCCGGCAGGGCACCGCAGGCCACTTCGACGAACGGGCCTTTCGAGCGGCTGCTGCGGCGGTGGATCGCTCGGGCGATCATGCTCTTGCCCGTGCCGCTTTCGCCGGTCACCAGCACCGTCGCCCGCGTGTCGGCCACGCTGTTGATCATGTCGTAGACCCGCATCATGTTCGGATCGCGACCGATGACGTTGTCGAGCCCGACGCGGCGATCGAGTTGGGCCCGCAGGTTCGAGTTTTCGGTCATCACGTGCCGCTGCGAGAGCGCACGCTCGACTGCCATCAGCAGTTCTTCGTCGATCAGCGGTTTGGTGAGATAGTCGAACGCCCCGGCGCGAATGGCTTCGATCGCACCATCCGGCGTGCCGTAGCCGGTGAGCAGAATCACCTGCGCCGACGGCCAGTTGCGGCGGCATTGCTCGAGCAGGTCGAAGCCGTCACCATCGCCGAGCCGCACGTCGCAGAGCACGAGTTCGTACGACTTGCGGCGCAGGCACTCGAGCGCGTCGGTATAGCGGGCCGCGGTGTCGAGATCATAGCCCTGGCCGCGCAGCCAATCGGCCATGGATTCCAGGACGCGGCGATCGTCGTCCACCAGCAGCAGGGAGGATTTTTTCATGGGGACAGTTAAAGTGTGCTTTGTCATGACAGCGCTGCAAATTGGCCGCGAATCTACGATTCGCCGGCGCGATAGCTTCCGCGTAGCACTGTCGCCAAATATCTACGTCACGGCTTGCGAAGGGTCAACGAAGTGCCGATTTTGCAACCAATCCTTGACGAATATACGGCCGGTACCGATCGTGACGACGACAGGCAGCAACCGACGAGCCACATTGCGCCAGATAGGTCTTTCCTGCTGGCACATCTCCGGACACGCTGGCGTGCTTTCTCGGAAAGCAGCGTCTGGATAGACTGGATAGATGCCGGTCTACCAATTCACCCCGTACTTCGAGAACGAGGTTTTGCGGAAGCGGCCGTATACTACAAAGGAGATGTGTATCCAAGTTGTCGAGTCGCCCTTGCGTGTCGAGCCGCAGGAGAACAACCGTTTTCGATTCTGGGCTGCCGTTCCCGAACTCGAGGGCCGCTACCTGCGTGTTGTGACACTTGCGGACAAGCTGACTATACACAACGCGTTTCCCGACCGGGGATTTAAGCCATGAAATTGAACTATTATCCCGACACCGACTCCCTCTACATCGACCTTGCCACTAAATCGAGCGTCGAAAGTCGCGAAGTCTCAGAAGGAGTCGTGCTCGACTACGACGAGCAAGGCAACCTAGTCGGCATCGACATTGACAATGCGAGCCGCAAGCTGGACTTGTCCGAGGTCGTGACCAGTCATATTCCACTAGAGGCGAGCGCGAAGTAGTCACAGCGGACAACGATGAGCAAACAACACTTTCCGCCAGGTTGGGACGAAGATCGCGTCAAGCGATTGATTGCTCATTGCGACTCGATGAGTGAAGAAGCGCAGGTCGCGGAAGATGAGGCGGCCATGAGCGATCAGCAAGATCAGACAGTCATTACCGTGCCCGATGCGCTACTGCCAGCGATCCGGCAACTGTTGGCCGGGGCGGAGTACACATAGCTGACCAAGTGAATTGCATGGCAATCGATCCAAACGACACGATTCGATCGTTGGTTGAATCTTGGTGCGATCGTCGAGAATATTCTGCTCTTTCGATCGTGCTTCCAGCTTGGCTAGCTAACAATGGCCTCACCAATGGTTGGGAAATCGTGCATGACGGCCTTAAGCATGCTTATGCAATGTGCACTCATCTGCCATCAGATGAGCGCGATGCCCTGAAGACAACGTACGTCCACATTGAACACGCCCTCCGCAATCGTTGAGCGGCCGCTTTCTCAGGGAATTACCCCGCCCGCGGATGCGCTCTCTCGTACGCCGCTTTGAGATTCGACGTGCTCACGTGCGTGTAGATTTGCGTTGTGACGAGGCTCTTGTGGCCGAGGAGTTCTTGCACGCTGCGGATGTCGGCGCCGCGGTCCAAGAGGTGCGTGGCGAAGCTGTGGCGGAGCGTGTGGGGGCTCGTGCGTTGGTCGAGGCCGGTTTCGCGGAGGTATTTTTCGAGCATCCGGGCCACGCTGCGGGTGGTCAGCCGGGTGCCGAAGCGGTTGACGAAGACCGGGGCCTCGCGGCCGGCGGGGACGCGCGGCGAGAGCGTGCGGACGGCGAGCCATTCTTTCAGTGCGCGGATCGCGTGCGAGCCGATCGGCGACATCCGCTCGCGTTTTCCTTTGCCGCGTACGCGAATCACGCCGGCCTTGAAATCGAGGTCGCCATCGGCAAGACCCACCAACTCACTCACGCGCAAGCCGGCGGAGTAGAGCGTTTCCAGGATCGCGCGGTCGCGGAGCTCGGGCGGATCAGTGCCTTGCGGCGCGGTGAGCAGCTTGCCGACTTCGTCGGTCGAGAGCCAGTGCGGCAATTTCTGCGCTTTCCGCGGGTTTCGGAGCGCCTTGCCTGGGTTTGCCTTGAGCCAACCTTCCCGCTGGCCGAAACGGAAGAAGCTCCGCACCGACGCCAATCGCCGCGCGATCGACGCCTTGGCGTAGCCGGCTTCGTGCAGCGCCGAGACGAAGCCGCGCAGCTCGACCACCGTAATGCTCCCTGGCTCGGGGCAACTGCCGTCTTCGCCCGCCAGGTAGTCCGCGAGCGCGGATAGATCCTCGCGGTAGCTCTTGAGCGTGTGGTCCGACGCGCCGCGCTCGACGCGCATGTACTGCAGGAAGCCGCCGATTTCTTTGCGCATTCGATTGAAAGTCGAGGGTCCAGAGTCGAGGGTCGACGGCCAGAAAAACACTCTGGCTCTCGACTCTCGACCCTCCGCTCTCGACTTGACCGTTAGAACATCTCTTCGGTGTCGCTGACCTGCGGCAGGCCCAGCCGGTTCGCTTGCTTGCGCTGGCTGCGTTCCTCGGCGCGAATCTTCTGGCTGAGGACCGCGGCGTCGTACCAGGAGAAACTCAACTCCGGGTTCGACGCGTGACGGCCGAGCGTCCGCAGCGTTTCCGCGCGGTGGGCATCATCGTAGAGGAAGATGTAGCGTTCCTTGCCTTTGACCAGAGCGAGGACATTGATGTCGTCGTTCACGTGGATCATTCTCCATCAACGAGCGGGGCGGGGGGCGGCCGACGGGTGCTGCGACAGCCAGGAGCGGGTCGGCAGCTGTCGATTCGCTCGTTGTCGCTGTCGGTAACAGACGCGGTCGGTAACATTTGGCCGGTTTACCTGACCGCAACAAGCGATCGACTCTACCAACCCTTTATCGGTTTTCCGGCCAGCGCCACACCACTCGCGATTCACCGGCTCCACCACGCGCTGCGAGCATTTCCGAGATGTGCATGTGACAGCAAAAGCGGATGAAGTCATTGCTTCTCTGAAGATATGTCTGCCAGCCGCCGAAGCGAGCGTCATCGCGGAACGAGTAGTAGCTGGCGAGCGCTTCGGTGAATTCGCTGTCATTACCGAGGTAAATGCGCGTGTGCGACATAACCGGACCCGTCGTCGGCATGCAGGGCGGCCGGACCGGCATCGGCGGCGGCGGAATAAATCCGCGCTCGTCGGGCCAATCAGGTGGCAACATAGCGGGTACACCGATCGCGCCGGTCATGCCGTTCGCATCAGTGATACCCTGCATACCGGGCGCTGGCACCGGCGTTTGATCGACCTCGAGATCGGAAGTTTGTTCGTACGAGGCTGGCTCGTTCGCGCCATCGGCATGAACTTTCGCGCCGGATGCGCCAGGAACCAGGCTCGGTGCTTCTACCGGTGGCTGCGATGGCACCAGCGAGCCGTCGTTCGTGCTCGGCGGCGGCGGTGGTTGGCTCGGCGCGGTCGGCGGAGCGCAGTTCGGCGATTGCGTCGCCAGCTGCGCCTTGGCGAGCGCTAGCTCTGCTTCGAAGACCAACGGCGCGGGAATGAATTCTTCGTCCGGTGTGCCCCACGGCAGGCCGTAACCGGCCGGAATCTCGTGGAAGCCGGGGTTTCGAGCGTACCATTCGACGCGGATACCGCAGCGAGGTGGATAATAGGGCGAATAATCCGTTACGGCGCCCACCACCACGGCGTCGACCTCAAGGACGTCGGCCAACCGCCGCACGCCGGCCGGATTCGAGAGGTCGATCTGCTCGTCGATGATCGCCTCTTCCACGACGCCGAGCGGCACCACCTCGAAACCAGGCACTGCTTGCAGCTCGGCGAAGTAGGCCAGGGCGAACTCGCGCCCGTCGACCGTCGGCTCGTCGCTCTGGTTGAAGAACGGCACGATCGCAACTTTGCCGAGCTGCGGGAACGGATTATGGATCACCGGTTGGTGCGAGATATCGGGGATGATCAGATTGCAGCCACTGGTGCTGCCAAGCGCAATGCCAGCGATGAGGGCAGCGCAGAGAGGACGGCAGAGGCGACGACAAAGACGAAACATCGGCTGGATAGCGAACCGCGTTTCCAGCCCCCCTGCTAGCAAACGACACGCGCATAGAGACACGCGCGAAGTCGTTATCGGCTTGTGGGGGCGAAGGCTTGAGGGAATGCAGCCGCATCGCTCCGAAGGCGGGCGATTCCAGTGACCAGACGGTGATAGCTCCGCTTGCCGGTTTAGCTGGATTCTGCCACATTTCGCGGCCCCGGAGCTAAACCGCAAGCGGAGTTTTGGAATTTGTTCGCGCGTTTTATTTGTTCGATTGGTCGAGTGTGTTGCCTGGCGGCGGTGCTGGGGACGCTCTCTGGCTGCGCGATGTGGGACTTCAACAAATGGAATCTTGACAGCCTGCGCGACGATCGGGCCCGCGACATCGATTCCCGGCTCTCGGAAGACCGGCCGATTGTGCAGAATCCGTTCTAGTGGGCAAAGCGGGGTCTGGATGTTATGCTCTCGGTTCTTGAGAGCAGCATGACTTCCACAATCGCCCCCAACTCGGCCACTTACGACCGCCTCTGTACCCATGCGCGTGAAGTTGCGCTATTGCGTTCCACCCAATCGCTCTTGGAATGGGATGAGCGGACCAAGCTGCCGCCGGCGGGCGGGGAATATCGGGCCGAGCAGGTGAGCTATCTGGCGGGGCTCGTTCATCGGCGGCAGACGGAGCCGGTCGTCGGCGAGCATTTGGCGATGTTGCTCGAGAGCCCGCTCGCGGCCGATCGACACAGCGACACCGGCACTGTTATCCACAATCTCAAGCGCGACTACGACAAGAAGACGAAGCTGCCGGAGGCGCTCGTAGAAGAGCTCGCCCGCACTTCGGTGCTCGGGCAGCAGATGTGGGTCGAGGCGCGGAAGGCGAACGACTTCGCGCGGTTTCAGCCGCTTTTGGAAAAAACGATCGATCTCAAGAAGCAGGAAGCGGCGGCGCTCGGCTACGAGGATGTGCCGTACGATGCGCTTTTGGACGAATTTGAGCCGGGCGCGAAAACGGCCGAGGTGCGGCGGGTGCTCGCCGAATTGCGCGAGCAATTGGTACCGCTGGTGGCGGCGATCGGCGAGAGTGGCCGGCGGCCGAACATGGAGGTGTTGCGTCGCCACTACCCAACCGCGGCCCAGGAGAAGTTCGGTCGGCACGTGGCCGAGGCGATCGGTTTCGACTTCGCGGCCGGCCGGCTCGACGTGACGGACCATCCGTTTTGTTCCACCTCCGGCCCGCGCGACGTGCGACTTACCACGCACTACCACGAAAACTTCTTCCCGAGCGCGCTCTTTAGCATCCTGCACGAAGCGGGCCACGGTATCTACGAGCAAGGCCTGCGGGCCGACCAATTCGGCCTGCCGACCGGCGAGGCGGTGTCGCTCGGCGTCCACGAGTCGCAATCGCGGATGTGGGAAAACTTCGTCGGCCGCAGCCGGCCGTTTTGGGAGCACTTCTTTCCAGAGGCGCAGCGGTCGTTCCCCGCAGCGTTCGGCGACGTGCCGCTCGACGATTTTTACTTTGCCATCAACGACGTACGGCCTTCGCTAATCCGGATCGAGGCCGACGAAGCGACGTACAACCTGCACATCATGGTGCGGTTCGAGTTGGAGCAGGCGCTTTTGCTGGACGAGCTCCGCGTGGCCGATCTGCCGGCCGCCTGGCACGAGAAATATCAGCAGTATCTCGGCGTCCAGTCGCCGACCGACGCCGACGGAGTGATGCAAGACGTCCACTGGAGCGCGGGACTCATCGGCTACTTTCCCACCTACACGCTCGGCAATCTCTACGCGGCCCAACTCTTTGAAAAAGCGGAGCAGGATTTGGGCGATTTCGCAGCCATGTTCCGTCGGGGTGAGTTCCTCCCCCTGCGTAATTGGCTGCGGGTTCACCTCCACGAGCTCGGCCGCCGCTATGCCCCAGCGGAGTTGGCCCGCCGCGTGACGGGGGAAGGCATCTCCCATGGCCCGCTGATGCGACACCTACGCGGCAAGTTTGGCCCGCTGTACGGACTCGGGTAAATTAGCCTTTCCAGGCTGACACTTGTGCAAGGGTCAGCCTGGAAAGCCTAACGTACAGTTAGTAGACCTTGCGGGCTGTGCGGCCTGGGCGGGAATTGGGTGCTTCGACTGGGCAAACTTGAGCGATTTCGCCAGAATTCCGATGGCCCGGCGCGACTAGGCAAAGGTAAACTTCTAGAACACGCGGCCGGGTCCGGACGTATCAATTTTGCCGCGCAAGACTCGCTTCTTGTGAGTTCTCCCCCAACGGAGTTCCCCTCGCCATGGCTTCGGTAGCCATTTGTCCGCATTGCTATCTGCAACTGGTGGTTCCCGACGGCATCGAGGCCGACGAACGGGTCGAGTGTCCGACGTGCGCCAAAGAGTTTGGCCTCGACGAGGCGGTGCTCCGCCCGATTCCAGAAGTGGTGCGACGCCGGCGGGCGGCAGAGCCGATCGAAAAGATCAAAGAGGCGGCTGCGGTTGAAGCAGTTGTCGCCGACATCGTTGAAGTCGTTGAAGTCGAAGAGATTATTGTCGAAACGGACGGCGAGCAAGAAGCCGACGTCATCGAAGAAATCAAAGCCCGGATCGAAGCGGAGATTGCCGCCAACGGTCTGCATCTTGGCACGGAATCCATACTGCCACTCGAGCCGCCGACCGACGACGACGAGTCGTTGGCAACCGACGAGCGAGCAGGAGACGAACTCGCAGCGTCGTTCCGGCATGCCAAGACGGTGCCGGAATTGCCGCCGATTGGTCATCTGGAAGTGTTCGAGGACGACGCGAAGTCGCAAGCGGCCGACGAGGCCGCTGTGGTCGATGAGCTCACGGTGGTGGACGATCCCACGGTGGTGGAAGAATTCGGCGAGATTGTTGAAATCGCTGCGCCTGTCGATGAACCGTCGGAGTATGTGCCGGAGCCGCTGGAGTCGCGGCTGACAAAACCCACGGTCAAGACGCTGGCCGATTTGTTGCCGTCGCGCGAAGTGCGCGAGGAAATCGACGATTTACCAGGGCCGTCATTCGATCTGCCGAATGTGCCGCTCGTACCGACAAATGGCGCGACCGTGGAGATCGACCCGAGCATGTCGTTCGGGCCGGCCGCGGAGACCGAGTTTGAGCTGGACGACGTCGACTTTGAGTCAATGCCGGCCGAAGAATCGTTTACGGACGAAGCGGACGAAGTCATTGAACCTGTGTTCAGCGAGCCGGAAGCCGCTGCCATCCCCGCCGTACCGTTTGTTTTGCCCGGAATTCCGCGAGCGAGGAAAAAACGGAGCGCGGTCCGCATGCTGGTCGGGACTGCGCTGGGCGGCGTGGTCGGTCTGTCGCTGGGCTACATCGTCTTGCTCAACGTGCTCGGTCCCGAGGGTGATTTCCTTCAGGTTGCCAAGTACCTTCCGAGCGCGGTGCTCCCCAAATCGTTCGAGACGAATTCAACGCAGCTCGCCGAAGCGGCCACCAAACCGATCGATAGCCAGCCCGAGGAATCCGCCGCCGTGCCGGCCGGTTATGCAGAGGAAACAAAAACGCCCGCCGAGCCATCCGCATTGGACGAACCGGCGACCGATGATCGCTACGGCATTGAACCCTCGCCGCTAGATGAGCCGGCTGCCGAACCGATTGTCGATGCGACGCCGGACAAAACCGTTGCGCCGCTGCCGCTCCGCGGTCCGACTCTCACCGTCGATCAATTGGCCACCGCGCTCGAAGCCGGCAAAGCAGCCAAAGCGGGCCTCGTCGCGGGTGATTTGAGCAACGAGACGGTCCGTCGCACGAAAGGGATGAGCTACGCGAAGTTGTGCGATCTGGCCGAGGCGCTTACGTTTGTCGACCGCTCGTCGTCATCGGTCGAAAGTGAGCAAGCGATTGAGGGCGCGGATCGCCTGTTCCGCGAGTTGCTGGCCGACGCGCACACGCGGAGCGAAGTCGCCCGCATCGCGCAGATCTGGATCCCGTCACCGCATCGGGGGCACGGCGGCATTTTTCTCGCCGGGACCGTAAGCGGTGGGCAAATCGCCGGCGACGTCTACGAGTACGAGCTCGCCGACGGCGATGGCAGCAAACTCACGCTGCTGATGCGCGAGCCGCTCGATCCGCTCGTCGAAGGCTCCGACCGTCCGGTCGGCATCGTCGGCTCGATCGTCGACAATCCGGCGGAGCAAGTCACGGGTTACAATGGCACAGCGGAGCGTGCGATCTGGGTGGCGCGGGCGATTCCGCTCGATTGAGCGACGAGCCACTGAAAAAACTCTGCCGCGACCCACTTTTGGCCGTCGCAGATTTCTGCCACAATCTGGCGATTCCGATAGGTCTTCACGAACCTACGATTCTCCCGCCATGATTATCGCCGTTGCCAAAGAGACCTATCCGGGCGAGCGGCGAGTGGCGCTAGTGCCGGCGTCGGTCGCCGCGCTCAAGAAGCTCGGCGGCGATGTACGGGTAGAAGCAGGCGCGGGTACGGCGGCCGGGTTTACGGACGATGCGTATCGCGCGGCGGGTGCTGAGGTCGTCGCCGATCGCCGCCAACTGTTCGAAGCGGCCGACGTGGTGCTCCAGGTGCGGACGCTCGGTGCAAATTCCATAGCGGGCCGCGGTGATCTCGATCTCTTGCACGAAGGCCTCGTGATCATTGGCACGGCCGATCCGCTGGGCAATCCGTCTGCGTCGAAAGAACTCGCCGATCGCGGCGTCACGCTCTTCGCCATGGAGTTGATCCCCCGCATCACGCGGGCTCAAAGCATGGACGTGCTCTCGTCGATGGCGACGATCGCTGGGTACAAGGCAGTGCTGTTGGCGGCGGATCGTTTGCCCAAGATGTTCCCGATGATGATGACCGCCGCCGGGACACTGAAGCCCGCCAAGGTCTTCGTGATCGGCGCGGGCGTGGCAGGTCTGCAGGCGATCGCGTCAGCCAAGAGGCTCGGCGCGGTCGTGCAAGGCTACGACGTGCGACCGGCGGTGAAGGAACAGGTCGAGAGCCTCGGCGCGAAGTTCGTCGAGATGCCGCTCGCGACCGGCGACGCCGAAGGGGCCGGCGGTTACGCGAAGCAACTCGATGAAGAGTTTTACCGCAAACAGCGGGAGCTGATGGCGCAAACCGTGGCGGCGAGCGACGTCTGCATCACCACGGCCGCGATTCCGGGAAAAAAATCGCCGGTCCTGGTGACGGCCGATGCGGTCCGCGGCATGGCGCCCGGTTCGGTGATCATTGACCTCGCCGCCGAGCGCGGCGGCAACTGCGAGCTCACCAAGCCTGATGAGACGGTCGTTGAAAACGGCGTCACGATCCTCGGGCCGACGAACTTGCCGAGCGACGTGCCGAACCACGCCAGCCAGATGTACGCGAAAAATCTAACGAATTTTGTCGGGCTGATCGCGCGCGACGGCAAAGTGCAATTGAATCTCGACGACCAGGTGGTCCGCGAGACGCTTTCGGCCCATCGGGGCGAAATTGTCAATCCGCGGCTCCGCGAACTGCTCGATTTGCCGCCGCTCGCCACGCCGCAGCCCGACAGCCCACCGGTGGATCACCTAGCGACGAAATAAGGCTTCGAACCTGCCATGACCGATCTCCAAGCCAAACTATTCGTGTTCCTGCTTTCCACCTTCCTGGGGTTGGAAGTGATTCGCCGCGTGTCGCCGTTGTTGCACACGCCGCTGATGTCGCTCACCAACGCCATCTCGGCGATCGCCGTGGTGGCGGCGATCCAGGTGATTAGCGAGGCCAAAACCAGCTTCAGCACCGTGCTGGGCACGCTGGCCGTCATCGCGGCGACCGTCAACATCGTGGGCGGTTTTTGGATCACCGACCGCATGCTGAAAATGTTCCGCAAGGAGACGCGTAAGTGACAAGCGTTTCCGACACATTCGGTCTACTGGCTGCCGTCGATCTGCCAATCGAGATGCGCACCGCGCTCTATTGGGGCTCGTATCTCGCCGCGGCGGCGCTCTTCATTCTCTCGCTCAAGTGGTTGAGTCATCCGCGCACGGCTCGCCGCGGCGTGCTGGCCGGCGAAGTCGGCATGGCGCTCGCCGTTATCGGTACGCTATTGATTTTCCACGTTGGAATTAAATGGGTGCTGATAGGAATTGCGCTTGGCTCGATGATCGGCGCACCGATGGCGATTTGGATGCCGATGACGGCGGTGCCGCAGCGAACGGCTTTGTCGCACGCATTTGGCGCCCTGGCGGCCGCCTTGGTGGGCATTGCACATTATTTTGAGCCGCACGGCGGTACGATCGATCGATTCACGATGGGTGTATTGGCCATCGAGGTTCTGCTGGGCTGCCTGACGTTTACTGGAAGTCTCGTGGCGTTCGGCAAGCTGCAGGAGTTGATTCCCAGCTCGATCAAGGGCTTACCCGGCCAGAACCTCGTCAATTTCTCGCTGCTCGGTGTGGCAATCTTGTGCTGCATTTGGTTGGTCATCAACCCTGGTCACTATGTCGTATTTGTTTTGTTAATCCTGCTCGCGCTGGCGTTTGGCGTCGCGCTGGTGATGCCGATCGGCGGGGCAGACATGCCAACCGTGATCTCGCTCTTAAATGCCTACGCCGGTCTATCGGCCAGCTTGATGGGATTCGTGCTCGATAATTTTCTGTTAATCGTGGCCGGGGCGCTCGACGGGTCGTCGGGCCTGATCCTGTCGATCATCATGTGCAAGGCAATGAACCGCTCGTTCACCAACGTGCTGTTTGGGCGGATGGACGCGAGCACCGTCGCCTCGGCCGACGAAGTCTACGGCGGCAAAGTGAAGTCGGCCACCGCTGACGACGTCGCCATGATGCTCGATGGTGTGCGACGCGTGGTGATCGTGCCGGGCTACGGAATGGCGGTCGCTCAGGCCCAGCATGCGGTCCGTGATCTGTGCAATGTGCTCGAAAGCCGCGGCACGGAGGTCGAGTTTGGGATCCACCCCGTTGCCGGCCGGATGCCGGGACACATGAACGTGCTGTTGGCCGAAGCCGACATTCCTTACGAACAGCTCAAGGAAATGGACGAGATCAATCCGACCTTCGCCCAGACCGACGTGGTGATTGTGATCGGTGCAAACGACGTCGTGAATCCGCTCGCCAACACCGACCCGCAGAGCCCGATCGCCGGCATGCCGATACTCAACGTCGGCGAAGCCCGCACGGTGGTGGTCGTAAAACGGAGTTTGAGCCCCGGTTTTGCCGGCATTCCCAACCCGCTATTTGCCGCCGACAACACGCTCATGTTTTTCGAGGATGGCAAGAAGGCGATGGTCAATCTGGTGGCGGCCATGAAAGAGGCGAGCTAGCCCCGATTCTCTTCCCTCACGCATGTTGCTTGCCGCCCGGGGATGCTCTACAATCACAATTGATCTTGAGACTTAATCTCAACTGACTGGCCGCGGGCGTATGCACGATTTGATCCCCATTGCGTCGCTACATCCCGGCCAGTTTGCCGAGGTTCGGCAGGTCGTCGGCCGGCCAGAAGAGGTGCGGCGGATGGAAGAGATCGGGGTGCGCAACGGCGTGGTTTTAGAAATGGTCCGCTCCGGAACGCCGTGCATCGTCCGCGTCGGAGCCACCAAGCTTTGCTTCCGCGACGGCGAAATGTGCGCGGTGCTGGTCGCGGCGAGGATGTCGGCATGACGCGTTCCGCTGCCGAGTTGGCGGTCGGCGAAATCGGCCGAGTCATTCGCATCGCCGGTGCCGACGAAGTCAGCCGGCGACTGCTCGAGATGGGCGTGACGCCGGGCGTCGAGATTCGCCGTTTGGGTGCCGCGCCGCTGGGCGATCCGCTCGAATTCGAACTCCGCGGCTATCGGCTGAGCTTGCGGAAGGCGGAAGCAGCCCACGTGGAACTCGACACCAACTCACAATAATGCAAACAATTTCACCACAGAGGACACAGAGTTCACAGAGACGAAATTGCAAAATGAAAAGTGCAAATTGCAGAACTCTTCATTTTGCAATTTGCAATTTGCAATCGGTTATCTCTCTGTGACCTCTGTGAACTCTGTGGTTAATCCTTCACGATGACCACAGCTGCCGCTTCACGAACGATTCGCATTGCTGTGGTCGGGAATCCGAACACGGGGAAGTCGACGCTGTTTACGGCGCTCGCGGGGGTGCGGCAGCGGGTGGGGAATTATCCGGGCGTGACGGTCGAAAAGAAGACCGGTCATCTGCGGCACGATGGACAAACGTTCGAGCTGATCGATCTGCCGGGTACGTACAGCCTCGCGCCGCGGTCGCCGGACGAGATGGTGACGGTCGACGTGCTGCTCGGCCGCGGAGCTGCCGGGTCGCCGCCGGACGCCGTACTCTCGATCGTCGACGCGAGCAATCTTGAGCGAAATCTGTTTCTCACGAGCCAGGTTCTTGCGCTGGGGCTGCCGACCGTGGTGGCACTCAACATGATCGACCTCGCGCGCGACCGGCAAATTGAGATCGACGTGCCGGCGCTCGCCAAGCGATTGGGCGTGCCGGTCGTGTCGATCCAGGCCAATCGACGCGAAGGGCTGGAGAAACTGAAGGCCACACTCGCAACAACGGCCAATGAGACGCCCGCAGAGCGGGAAAATCCGCTGCCAGATACGTTTCAACAGCATGCGCGTGAGGTGGGTCGAACGCTCAACGCCGCTCGCCCCGAGCCACTGCCACACTTCTTGGTGGAACGACTGCTTTTGGATGGCGGCGGTTACCTGGAAGGCGAGCTCTTGAATGGCGACGCGGCCGCCGCAACGGAAAAACTGCATTCCGCCCGCCGAGCGCTCGCGTCGGCAGGCATGCCGGTGCCGGCCGTCGAGGCGCTGGCTCGTTACGATTGGATCGCCCGCACGCTCGATGGCATCGTCCGCCGGCCGAACATCCACGAGCGGACCCTCAGCGATCGGATCGACGCCGTGCTCACGCACAAGCTGGCCGGCACGGCGATCTTCGTCGTCGTGATGGCGCTACTGTTCTCGTCGATCTTCATTTGGGCCGATCCGCTGATGGGCTTGGTCGACTCGGCGGTGGGAAGCGTCGCTGAATTGGTCGAGGCTTCAATGCCGGAGAGTCCGCTGCGGTCGCTCGTGGTCGATGGCGTGATCGGCGGCGTGGGGTCGGTGCTGATTTTTCTGCCGCAGATTCTCATTTTGTTTTTCTTCATTGCGCTCTTGGAAGATTGCGGCTACATGGCGCGGGCAGCGTTCTTGATGGACCGGCTGATGGCGGGCGTCGGACTGAGCGGCAAGTCGTTCATTCCGCTGTTGTCGTCGTTCGCCTGCGCGATTCCCGGCATCATGGCGACACGGACGATCGAAAACCGCCGCGATCGGCTGGCGACGATTCTCATTGCTCCGCTGATGAGCTGCTCGGCCCGGCTGCCGGTGTACGTGATTCTCATCGGGGCCTTCGTGCCGGCGGAGCGATATTTGGGCGGCATTGTCGGGCTACAGGGGCTGACGCTGCTGGCAATGTATGCGGTCGGCGTTGTCGTGGCGATCGGCGTGGCCTGGGTCCTGAAGCGGACGATTCTCCGCGGCGAGACGCCGCCGTTTGTGTTGGAGCTGCCGAGCTACAAGCTGCCGTCGCTGCGGAATGTGCTCTATCGCATGGCGGAGCGGGGCTGGTCGTTTGTCGCTCGGGCGGGGACCGTCATCTTCGCGGTGACGATTGTTGTTTGGGCATTGGCCTACTATCCGCGGTCCGATGAGACGGTGGCTGACGCGATTGCGTCCCAACGGGCGAAGCTAATTGCATCTGCGGCGACCCCCGCCGAGCTCGCCGCGTTCGACGATCCGCAGCATTTGGAGCGGCTAAGTGACAGTTTGCACCAACAGAACAGCTACCTGGGCCGGGCCGGAAAGTGGATCGAGCCGGTTGTGCGACCGCTGGGCTGGGATTGGCGGATCGGGGCCGCGGCGATTGCTTCGTTCCCGGCCCGCGAGGTGGTGATGGGCGTGTTGGGCGTGATTTATCAGCTTGGGCCCAAGGTCGACGTCGGCGACACGGGCGACCAAAGCCGCCTCGGCGACCAGCTTCGCGCGGCCCGCTGGGACGACACGGGCCAGCCGGTATATAATCTTCCGGTGGCGCTGTCGATCATGGTGTTCTTCGCACTTTGTGCCCAGTGTGCAGCGACGCTCGCTGTGATCCGCCGCGAGACCAACAGCTGGCGCTGGCCGGCGTTTACGTTTGTCTACATGACGGTGCTGGCGTATATCGGGGCGCTGGTCACATACCAAGTTGGCATTCGCTTGCTCGGCTAACCGGCAAGTCAGATACATGCAAGACATACTCGCCATTTCGATCGCGGCAATTGCGGCCGGCTATTTGGCACGGCAAGCGTGGCTGCGTTTCTCGCGTAAGCAGAGCGGTACATGCGGTTCGTGTCCGAGCTGTAATTCCAATGATGCCATTACATCAAAACCACTTGTCTCAATCTCACTGAATATGTCTCACGCAGAGACGCAGAGACGCAGAGTTTAGGTTCGTCGCTCGTTTCACTCTGCTTCGTCTTCCTCCGCGTCTCTGCGTCTCTGCGAGAGAATTCCAGCCCATGAGCACCGCGACGGAATGCAGCAAGACTCTGCATCACACGTTCACGGGGAGCGAAAAACAGCGGCTCCGACGACGGCTATTGGCGTGGTATGCCGATCACGCCCGCGACTTGCCTTGGCGGAAGTCGCGCGATCCGTACCGCGTCTGGGTCAGCGAGATCATGCTGCAGCAGACACAAGTGGCGACCGTCCGTGATTATTTTCAGCGCTTCATCGCAGCGATGCCTAACGTGCATGCGCTAGCGGCCGCGGACGAACGGCAAGTGCTGCGTTTGTGGGAAGGGCTCGGTTATTACCGACGCGCGCGGCAGTTGCATGCCGCGGCGAAGAAGGTCGTCGTGGAATATGCGGGACGCTTTCCGCAGGATGTCGAATCGCTCCAGGAACTTCCCGGCATCGGCCGCTACACCGCCGGCGCAATCGCCTCGATCGCCTTCGACCAACGGGCGCCGATCCTCGAAGCGAACACGATCCGCTTGCTGAGCCGGCTGATCGCCTATCGCGATGACCCGCTCAACGCGGCCGGCCAGCGCGTGCTCTGGCAAACGGCCGCCGACATCCTGCCGCAAAAGAACGTCGCGCGATTCAATCAAGCGCTCATGGAACTAGGTTCGCTCGTTTGCACGCCGGCCGAGCCGATGTGCAACGAGTGTCCGCTAGTTAACATTTGCAGCGCGCATGCCGCCGATTTGCAGCATGAGATTCCGCGGCCGAAAGCAAAGCAACAGTATACGGACCTCCGCGAAGCAGCCGTCGTGATCCGCCGCAACGAGCGGGTCCTCATGCGCGAGTGCGGTGAAGGCGAGCGCTGGGCGGGCCTGTGGGATTTTCCGCGGTTCGCGCTCGAAGCAGAAGGTCCGCTCTTCGCCCACGACGAAATCGTAAGCAGTGTCCGCGAGCAAACTGGCGTCACATGCTCGCCTGGGCCGATCCTCAAAACAATCAAGCACGGCGTCACCCGTTTCCGGATCAGGCTCGATTGCTACAGTGCCGAATTTGTATCTGGCCGCACCAGGGGAGCGCGTTGGATTGCGAAAACAGAGCTAGCCGATTTGCCGCTGAGCACGACCGGCCGGAAGATCACCCGACTCTTGGGCCCATGAGTCGGTCCACGGCAGCGCCAATGTCCAATTCCCGCATCAGCGATTCACCGACGAGGATCGCGTCGACGCCGGCGGCCGCGAGCTGTTCGACGTCGGCGTGCGTTTTGATGCCACTCTCGCCCACGAGCACGCAGTCGTCCGGCATTTCGTGTCGCAAGCGGATGGTGTGCTCGAGGTCGACTTCGAATGTGTGCAGGTTGCGGTTGTTGACGCCGACGAGCGTCGCCCCGGCCTCCAGCACGCGCGACAAATTGGTCGGTTCGTAAAGTTCCACGAGCGGCGTCATGCCCAACTCGCACGTTTCGTTGAACAGCTTCCGCAGATTGCAGTCGTCGAGGCACTCGGCGATGAGGAGCACGGCATCCGCTCCGGCAACGCGGGCTTCCACGAGCTGGTACGAATCGAGAATGAAGTCTTTCCGCAAGACGGGCACGCAAACGGCAGCGCGGATTGCTGTAAGATAATCGAGGTGGCCTTGAAAATGCGGCTCGTCGGTGAGCACGCTGATGCACGTCGCTCCGTGGGCTTCGTAAATCTTGGCGATGGCGACCGGATCGAAATCGGCGCGAATGAGTCCCACCGACGGGCTCGCCTTTTTCACCTCGGCGATCAGCTTGATCGGCCCCTTCGCTGCGAGCGCAGCAAAGAAATCCCGCACCGGCGGTGCGTCGGTCAAACGCGCACACAATTCCGCTTCTGGCCGTGCAGCTTTTGTGCGTTCGATCTCGGTGCGCTTCGTGGCGACGATTTTGTCGAGAATTGTCATACGTCGAATTCACTGTTGCTGCTGTTGCTGCTGTTGTCGCACCAGATGTTCATCGGAAGGAATCGCAAGTCCGACGTCGTCCGGCGAGCGGGGTCCTGGCCCAATCTCCCGGTCGTCGTCCGCGCACGGAATCTCTGAGCTCGAATCGTCGTTTGGGCTGGCTTTTTCCATACCATCTATCTTAACGGTCGGCCACGGAAACGCTATCGTTGACAGCAGCCGTAGAATTGAACCGGCGGAAAAACACGGTGATTCAGCATTTCGCTCGGCGGCGGTTATCGGTATCATCGCCGCGATTTTGTCTCTAGCTAGCAGGCTCCCTGCGCCGTGGTTTCCATGACCAAATTCCGCACCGAACGCGATACGATGGGCGAGATGCAAGTGCCGGCGCACGCGTTGCATGGTGCGTCGACTGCGCGGGCGGTCGAGAATTTTCCCGTCGCCAACGAGCCGGTGCCGCCCAGCGTGATCCACGCGTTTGGTTATTTGAAGGCCGCTTGCGCCGAAGCCAACCTCGAACTCGGCAAGCTCGACAAAAAGCTCGCCGACGCGATCATCGCCGCGTCGCAGGAAGTCGCCGCCGGAGAGCACGACGACCACTTCCCGGTCGACATTTATCAGACCGGCTCCGGAACTTCGACCAATATGAACGCCAACGAGGTGATCGCCAACGTGGCGAATACCAAGCTCGGCTTCAGCGTCGGCGCGAAAGGCCAAGCGGGCACGGTCCACCCGAATGACCACGTCAACATGGG
>JANNTD010000127.1:0-47898 GCA_031403315.1 Planctomycetota bacterium | reverse complement strand
CGGCTCGGCCGAGGCAATCGGAATCAAGATGACACTCTGTCGTGTCGCGGTCGTCTGAGTTGCACTTCGATTGGTCGTGGCGGAGTCGGAAGCAACGACAGTCTGAGTGTTGTCGGCGACCGTCGCAGCGAGCGGCAATGCGGTTGCCTCCAAATCGGCGGCCATCATCTGCCGGGCTTCGAGTTGTTCGATCTTCAGATTCTCTCGCTGCTGGTTGCGTCGTCTCATGGTCTTGCCCTCTGGTCTGTCAAACTGTCACGGCTGCGGCGCAGTCACGTTGACTTGCGTCATCGAAGATTGCCAAGTACTTCGCGCGGGATGAAAGCAATTATTCCCAAGATCTTGCGCGATGCGCGAATGCTTGATGGCACTGCCGGAGAAAAGACAAGAAAAAGAATGAGCGCAGCGCACCACCTACACTAAGTGATCGACATTGGCGGAGGTACGTCACGCGCCGCGGACGTTTTGTCGCACGCGCGCGAGCGGCGCGAGCAATGCCGCGATGGCGAGCAGCGTGAGACCGGCGGGCTCGGGGACGCTGCCGCCGCCGGCAATGCCGCCGCTGCCGATATCGGACGTGCCGAAGTGGGACTTCCACAGACTGTAGTCGGCGGCGTTGACGGTCCCGTCGCCGTTGCCGTCGGCGGCCAGATTCGAGCCGACCTGGCCAAGCGAATTTCGCCACACCGAATAGTCGGCGGCGTCGACGGTGCCGTCGAGGTTGTAGTCGCCTGTGAGAATGGTGGAGAGTGCCGTCGCCGCAAGTTGCAACTGATAGAGCTGCACGTTGTCGGCGGCGCCGCTGACGCGGGCGAAGTACTTCCCCGCCGCGGCGAGGCTCAAATCCAGGAGCGATTCGACGCCGCCGGCCGCGGTGAGATTCGCCGACCCGAGCAGCGTCGTGCCGTTCGTGGCAAACACCGAGAGCGTGAGATCGTTGCGGGCGTTGGCGTTGAACGACGACTGCACGCCCCCCTCGACGCCTTGATTGAACACGCCACCCAAGGGCGTGAGCGTCGCGTCGAGCAGCGACGGGGCTGCGATTGTGAACGAAAAGAAATCGGTGTCGGCACTATTGGCGATGCTGACGAAGTCGGTCTCGAGCGCGCCGACCGCCTGGCCGCCGAGGGCGTCGGAGCCGACGTCGAGCGTGCTACCGATGGCGAGCGCACCGAGGCTAGTGGCCCGCGCCGCGGTGCCGTTGCCGAGTCCGCCGTTGGTTTTCTCGAACGCGTCGCCGTACATTCCATGGATGCCGCGGACGTCGTCGAGCTGTGGGCCGTCGAAGCCGAGGTTGATGATCGGCTCCATCAACAGGGCGTCGGTCGACGATTCGAGGTGCAACAGGCCGAACGCGTGGCCCAGCTCGTGCATGATCGTGTTGCGAAGCTGGCGGTAGCTGTTCGACGAGTTGGAATAGAAGTTGGTCTCACCGGTGTCGACGACGACGTCGCCGCTGTTGGGAAGCCAGGTGTAGGCGAGCGTGCCGCTGGCGCCGTCGACGAACGCCCCGCCGATGCGGACGTCGCCCCGCACGCCGAGCGCGCCGCTCGACGTCTCGAGCGACGTGCCATTGTCGTGCGACTCATAGGTGAACGTGATTCCGCCGAGCGCGGTCCAGCGGTCGAACGACTGTTTGAAGTACGTGAACCAGGGCCGCTGGGTGAGGTCGCTGCCTCCGGACGTAACATTGAAGAGTCCGTCGAAGTAAGAAATGAAATTGCTCGCGCCTTCACCGGGGATCGACGTGTTATCCGACGCGAAACTCCAGGTGAGTGTCACCGGTGTGCCGGACGCGCCGGTAGCGCCCGACGCGGTCACCGACCAGCGGTCGTTCGGCACGTAGGCCGTCGCCGGAAGCGATTGGAGCACGACGAACATCAGCGCCGCGAACGGGGGAACCGCTCGGAAACGCACAGACCAAGTTGATGAATCGCTTGCCATGGTTCCCAGCCGCGGTTTAATTGTCGCGCACTTCGAGCGCCGTGGCCAATGCCTCTTTTGGAGAATTAAAAAACGCAAGACGCGGCGCGGTGGGCCCTGCCCCTGGGGTTCGTGGTGGGCCGAACCGGCTGCGCTCCCTCGCGGCCCACCGCTGGCGTCTACGGAGAGTTCAATTCATGCGGCTCATCCGCCCGGCCGGCCGCGTGCCGGCCGCCGCAGCGTCAGCAAGCCTAGCACGACGACCAGCAACAATTGCGTGCCCGGCTCCGGGGCTGCGGTCGCTGCTAGCGCCGCTTCCGGCGGTTCGCAGAATGACGTTTCCTCGCTGAGCGCTGCGACCTCCGCCACGCTCCGCAGCGCCACGGCCCCCGAGACGATTTCGGCCACGGTCTCGTCGGTCGTGCCGCCGAGGTCGGTCGTACCGCCGCCGGCCGTCAGGATTTCGGCCAGATACGCCGACAGGTCGCTGCTGAACGTATGATAGGTTCCGAAGTTGTCGCTGAGCGTCGTCTGCTTTTCGGTCAACAGATCGATCTTGGACGTCAAATGGTCTTGGACATTCGTGAGCCGCGTGACGATGCGATCGAGTCGCTCTTCGGACAGGTCGTCGCGGGCTTCGTACTCGGCCAACAGTTCTTCATAAAACGTGAGATCGTCGCTGGCGATCGTGATGAAGTCGCCAATCCGGTCGATTGCACGCTCGACGCCGCTGAGGAATAAATCGTAGCGATCGACCAAGTTTTCGACGCCATCGACGACGTCGGTGTAGTCGTCGGTGCTATAGAAGTCTTCGATATCGGCCAGACCGGTGTCGTAGTCGGTTTGCAGATCCTCGAATTTGGTTTCGAAGCGTGTTTGGAGTCGCTCGCTGTCGAAGCCGCCGAAGCCGCCGATTCTGTCACCACCCTGGAAGCCGCCGTGATGGCCGCCCAAACCCGGGCCGCCCCAACCACCGAGGCCAAGATGACCCGCTTGCGCGGTTTGGGCGACCAATGCGATGACAGCAAACGACATGGCAAGTTGTTTCATGACGTCGTGCTCCTCTGTGTTTGATAATCAATGACTGGGAAGGCGTGGCTCCTGCCGAGCCACACACGAGGCTCGGCAGGAGCCTCGCCCCTCCCTTTTTTGTTTAGCGGCGGAAGCCGCGGTAGTAGAAGCCGAGATTGCGGCCGTTGAGCGTGAGCGTACCCAGCCCGCCGCCACCGTGACCGCCACAGCCGCCCCCATATTCTTCTTGTTCGCCGAGGCCCAATTCGGTCGCGCCGCCGATGACTGCGGTGTCGGTGACGTCGACCGTGTCGTCTTCGTTCGCGCTGACGACGCGGACGTTGCCCTCGACGGTGCCAGCCTGCGTCACGGTGTTGTCGCCTTCACCGAGCCGCGCGAAGAAGTTGTCGGCAATGACGGCGGTTTCGGCGAGCGTCACGGAGTCGTCGCCCTCGCCGCCGTCGTAAGCCAGGTTGCCGGCGATCGTGCCGGCGATCGTGGCCGAGTTGTCGCCGTCGCCCAGCGAGATCTTCGCGCTCTTGCCAATGGTGGCGCCCTCGGCAACCGTCACGGTATCGGCGCCGTCGCGCGCGGACACGAGTAAATGACCTTCCACGGTACCGGCGAGCGTCAGCGAATTGTCGCCGTCGCCGAGCCGCGCGCTGACGCCGCCGCTGACGACGGCCGTGTCGCTGATCGCCACGAGATCGGCGCCGTCGCCGCCGTGAATCGAGAGGTTACCGATTTCGCCGCTGACCGTGAGATCGTTGTCGCCGTCGCCCAGCGAGACGAAGGCCCGCGACTCGATCGTGGCTGCGAGCGAGACGCTGTCGATGCCGTCGCCGCCGCGATAGTTGAGTCCGGCCGCGGTGCCGTTCACGAGCTCGAACGAGTTGTCGCCGTCGCCGAGTTCGGCATACACCCGGTCGACCGTCTGGCCGCCGAGGTCGACCGTGACCGTGTCGTTGGTGCCGGCGACGCTCTCTTCGAGGTCGATGTGAATGTCGTCGGTGACGCCCAGGAGCGTCGTTTCATCGGCGATTAAGACGCCGTTATCGGTGACGCGGTAGGCGCCCGCGCTGACCGCGACGATTTCGACCGCACCGTCGGCGTCGCCCGAAACGATCAGGTCGCCATCGGTGACGGCAACCGACACCGACAAACACAATCTGTTTTCTAAAGATTCGAATCTGCGGAATTTTCTAGAATTCATGGCTGGTGGCTCCTTGGTTCTCTGTTCCTGCCCCAAACATGGAGCCGGCTGCCGCCCGACAAATCGTCGCACGCCGAGTTTCGACGCCCCAAAAAGCGCTCGCCGAATGCCGCTCCGTTGCTATGATGGAGGGACCGGTTCGCGTCGGGCGGCGCCACGCGGCAAATGCCAATTGTTCGAGTGGAGAACGGCGGTGGCCGGGGCAAGTTTTTTCCGTCCAGACCAGCACTTCGGCCCCTTCCCCGGGGTTCAATGCATGGCAGGGCCGGGGGTCTGTCCCCCCAGATTTCTCGGCCCGGTCCGAAAAATTTCGTGACGCTGCTCCGCAGAATCGATCCTAGAGCTTGGAGTCGCGTACCCCGCCGCTAACTTTTCTACCCCCGATTCGAGCCATGCCTGTCCTGGAAGCTGCCAATCCGATGTCGAGCATCCCCTCGTTGATCAGCGGTGCGCGGCAGGGCGACAAAAGCAGCATCGGCGTGCTCCTGCAGCAGTACCGAAACTACTTGATGGTGCTGGCCTCGACGCAGCTCGAACACCGGCTGCAACCGCGGGTGAGCCCGTCGGACGTGGTGCAGGAAACCATGCTGCGGGCCCATAAGAATTTCGGCCAGTTTCGCGGCACGACCGAGGCGGAACTCTTGGCCTGGTTGCGGCAGATCCTGGTGAATAACTTGGCAAAGTTCGTCGAACAGCATATGCTGGCCGCGCGGCGCGACGTGCGGCGCGAAGTGTCGATCGAGCGGCTCGGCGCGGCGCTCGAGCAATCGACGGTGCAACTCGCGGCACTGTTGCCCGCCGCCGGCAACTCGCCGAGCATGGCCGTCCAGCAGCGCGAAGAGGCGGTGCTGCTGGCCGACCGGCTCGCGCAACTGCCGGCCGACTAACGCGAAGTGCTGATGCTTCGCAACTTGCAGGGGTTGCCGTTTGAAGAAGTCGCCCAGCGGATGGACCGCTCAGTGGGTGCAACGCGAATGCTCTGGCTGCGAGCGATCGAAAAATTGCGCGCGGTCTACGGAAGCGAGGATCAGAGTGAGGCCTGACGTCGAGAACGCCGATTCGACCGCAGTTGCCCTGCCGGAAACCAACGCGCTGCCGGAAGCTGTGCAGGATCGGCTTGCGCGCATTCTCGACGACTACCTCGTCGCCATGGAGCTGGGCGCGCCGATCAGTCCGGAAGAATTGCTCGCGCGGCATCCCGAGGATGCGCAACATCTGCGCGGCTACTTGAGCGGCCTCGAGTTGTTCCACGCGGCGGCGGTCGTGCCGCATGCGCCTCCATCGATTTCGCTAACGAGCGGGAAAGTGGGGCCGGAGCAGACGATCGGCGACTTCCGGCTGATGCAGGAGATTGGCCGGGGCGGCATGGGCGTCGTCTACGAGGCCGAGCAGATCTCGCTGCGGCGGCGGGTCGCGCTCAAGATTTTGCCGTTCACCGCCGGGCACGACGAGAAGCAGATCAGCCGCTTCAAGAACGAAGCCCAGGCCGCGGCCCAGATCAAGCATCCCAACATCGTGCCGGTGTTCGCCGTGGGCGAACAGAACGGCGTCCATTACTACGCGATGCAACTCGTCGAAGGGCAGTCGCTCACGACGCTGCTCGCGGAAATGCAGCATGGCGGCACGCCGTCGACGGTCGGCACCAGCGACCATCTGCGGGTGGTCGCGCGGCTGGGGGTGCAAGCGGCCGAGGCGCTCCACGCGGCCCACGACTATGGCATCGTCCACCGCGACGTGAAGCCGTCGAACCTGCTGGTCGACGATCACGGCAAACTGTGGGTCACCGATTTCGGCCTGGCCCGTTTCCGCGAGCATGCCGGACTCACGCAGACCGGCGACGTCCTGGGCACGATGCGCTACATGAGCCCAGAGCAAGCGCTTGGGCGCGGCGGGCTCATCGACCATCGCACCGACGTCTATTCTTTGGGCGTCACGCTCTACGAACTCGCGACGCTGCACCATCCGGCGGGTGACGCAACCGACGCCCAACTGCTGTTGGATCGTCGCCGCTTCGCGTCGAGGCCGCTGCGGCATTGGAATCGCCACATCCCGGTCGACTTCCAGACGATCATCTTGAAGTCGATCGCGGAATTCCCGCACGAGCGTTATGCGACCGCGCAGGAATTCGCCGACGACCTGAATCGCTTTCTCGAAGGCAAGCCGATTCTGGCCAGCCCGCCGAGCCTGGTGTGCAGGGCGGGCAAATGGGCCCGGCGGCATCGCGGCGTGGTCTACGCGGCGGCGGCCGTGCTGCTCGTGGCGTTCGTCGGTCAGTCCGCCAATAATCTCATGCTCGCAAAACAAACTGGCGAAACGGAACGGGCGTTGGTGACCGCGCAAGAAAACCTGCATCAGGCCCACGCCGTGCTCGACCGCTTCGGCACGCGATACGCCGAACAGTTGGCGGCGATCCCTGGCGCTGAAGGCGTACGATCGCAAATGCTCGAAGATAGTCTCAAGTTTTATCAGCAATTTGAAACGCAAACAGCCGACGATCCCGCCCTCGCGTCCGACCTCGCACTCGCGTACAACCGGATGGGCACGCTCAGCGAAAAGTTGGGCAAGAGCGAGGAGGCTCTCAAGAAACACCTGGCCGCCCACAAGCTTTGGGAGGCACGCCTTGCCGACGAGCCAACGAGCGCGGAATCCGCTCGCAATCTCGCGATCTGCGACAATAACATTGGTCTGTTGTTGGCCGAGTTCGGTCGTGTGCCGGAAGCGCTTGAGGCACTCGAACAGGCACAACGCATCCAGAAAGAGCTGTTTGGAAAGGATGCGAAATCGGCAATCCTGGCGACCGATCTGGCCACGACCTGCAACAACTTGGGCCTGGTTTTGCGCCAGGCTGGCCGGCGCAGTGAAGCGGTCGACCAGTTCCGCGCGGCCATCGCCCTGCAGCAACCGTTGGCGGAAAATGCTCCCGGCAACGAAACCTCGCTCCGCGTTCTCGCGGCCAGCTACAGCAATCTCGGTTCGCTCCTCGACGCGACCATGGTCGACGCGGCCGCGGAGAATTACCGCAAAGCGATCGCACTCCAACAACAATTGGTCGAGAACAACCCGATCAACCGGCTCTATCAAGGCGACCTCGCGCGGACCTACAACAACCTGGGCTTCGTGCTCGCCCGCAATCAGGATTGGCAGAATGCCGAGTTGTGCTACCTCGATGCCGTGAAAATTCAGGAGCACCTGGTGAAGCAGTCGCCGCTGGCGGGCTCCTACACGCGCGACCTGGCGATCAGTTACAACAACCTCGGCATGGTGCAAAGCCGCGACGGCCGCTTCGCGGAGGCGGAAGCGTCGTTTCGGCAGGCGCTCGGCCTGCAACGGCGGCTGCTGGCCGTGGTGCCGTCGGACGTCAGAACGCTCAGTAACCTGGGCGGCGTGTACAACAATCTTGGCTTGCTGTTCGACCAGCAGCAGCGATTCGCCGACGCAGAAAGCAACTACAAGCAGGCGGTCCGTTTCCAAAAGCAGGCGTTCGAGGTCTCCTCCGACACGACACGCTACCGTGACTTGTTGAGCAACCATTACACGAATTACGCGAAGTGTCTGCAAAGCCAGAAAAAACAGCAAGCGGCCGACGAAGTTATCGAGCAGCGCAAATCTCTCCTGGCCGGACAGCCGCACTCCTCAGGCATGCTGCCACGGAATTGATCGCACAACTCGGATTCAGTCACCATCCAGAATGTAGATCACCATGTTGAATCACTTGAAAGAATGGATCCTGGAAGGCATCGGCAAGCGCACCACGCGCCGGCGCGTTTGCGTGCCCCGTTTTCGCGGACAGATCGAGCAGCTCGAATCGCGAACGGTGCTCTCAGCGACGATCGGCGTGGTGGCGGTCAACGTGGTGGCGGTCGATTTTGAAGCAAATACGATCACGGTCGTTGCCGTATGGGAGAGTCGGCCGCCCGGGCCGGAACGGCTGGCGACCGACGCGTTCAACCAATTCAGCGACGCACCTTGGGAGACCTTGCCGCCATTTGGGTCGCATGGTTATTTCGGTGAACCCGGGCATTTTAACGGATTCGGTGGGCGGCCCGATCACCAATTTCCACTCGGTTTGTCGAACGGCGGGTACACAAACGGCGGAGGCGCGATTGTCGATATAGAGACTGGCCATGCCGGACCAAATAACTCAACAGACTACGGGCAGCCACAATTTGCCCATGCCGATCCATCCGCCGATCCTGGTGCGGCAAAAGGTGGGACAAGCAACTTCGCCCCACCATCGGGCGATATGCGCGGGCCAGTCGCCTTCATGGATCATTCGCTGCGCGACGCGACAGGATCGGTCGCGAGTTACTTTTCTTCGCTTTCGACCTTCACTTCCGCATCGGAGACGGCGAGCTCTGCCACCCGGATCTCTCTCAAGACGTATGACGCCGTGTTTGGAGATTATTCGCCCGACTCGCTCCTGTTGGCCGCCGACCTGGATTCGAAGCAGGACAGCGATTCGAATGGCGATCTCGACGACAAGCTGGAGTCTGACGACGAGAAGTTAGCTGACGTCGGCGGATCAGAAGAATTGCTCGTCGACCAGGACGCGGCTGCGTCGCTCGACGCGCTGCAGCGGGAGCGAACTGCAATCGACGCGGTCCTCGCGCAACTCCACGACCTGAAGCTGCACGCCGAGAATCATGCCAATCAACAGACCGAAACCACGGAAGGGCAGAATTCGGATACTGCGCGAGAATCCGGCGAGAATTACCTCCCGGCAGACCATCACCTCTCTGCCCAACCTGCGAGGGAACACGCCGAGGGCGGCATGGTGCTGCTTGAGCCGAGCGGCGATGCCAACAGCAGCGCTTACGATCTGACCGCCGTGTACCTACGAGGCCTGGATGGCAGCGACGGTCTACCGCTTGTTGGCGTGGAAGCGTCGGTCGGCATGTACCAGGCGATCGACATTGGCGCGAACGATCTCCGGCCGATGAGCAACGAAAATGCGCCGATCGCGCAACCGGCCGCGACAATTCGCCCCAGTGTCTCGGCAGAGAACGCTCCGGCCAAGAAGAGCGAGCAACCCGCCGCGTGACGTCATTGACGGGCGATTCTCAGTCCGGCGATTTTCACTCGACCACTTCGAACTCGCCCGCCAACGGTGCCAGCGAGCTTCCGCCGACGTAGATTTCGAACTTGCCGGGCTCGAGCAGCCGCTGTTCCTCATTGTTGTAGAACGCCAGGGCGTCGGCCGGGAGCGCGAACTCGACGACCTGCTCTTCGCCCGGTTTGAGGTGCACGCGGCGGAATTGCTTCAGTTCGCGAACCGGCCTGGTGAGACTTCCTACCACGTCGCGGACGTAGAGCTGCACCACCTCGTCGGCCGCCACTTCACCCGTGTTCTTCACCGGAGCACGCACCGCGAGCGTCTGGCCTGCGCGGAGCTTTTTCGTCGATAGTTCGGCTGGGCCGTATTCAAACGTCGTGTACGACAAACCATAGCCAAAGGGATAGAACGGATAGGGGCTCACGTCGAGGTAGTTCGAGTTGTAGCCCAATTCGGAATCGATCTCGTCGTCGACCTGGTTGTCGCGCGCGAAATCGTAAGGCCGCGGCGGCCGGCCGGTGTTCACGTGGTTGTAATAGAGCGGGATCTGACCGACCGATTTAGGAAACGTGACCGGCAGCTTTCCGGACGGCGATTCGTCGCCCCACAACAGATCAACCATTGCCGGCCCGGCCATCGTGCCGGCGTGCCACGCGTAGAGCACCGCTTCGACCTGGGCCACTTGCTTGCCAATCGTGAGCGGTCGCCCCGCTTGGATGATGAGCACCACCGGCTTGCCCGTCGCGGCGACCGCAGCAACGAGCTCATTCTGTGCGCCGGGCAGGTCGATGATCGCCCGGCTGCTCGCTTCGCCGGAGAGATGCGCCCGCTCGCCAACGATCAACAGGACCACGTCGGCCTTGCGAGCCGCGGCAACGGCGGCGGCAAAACCTTCCGTGCTGCGGTCCAAGTCATCCTTTAATCCGGGAACATAGAGCACTTCCACCTTGTCGCCGACCTTCTCGCGGATCGCCGCGAGCGGCGTACGGCTGTCCTCCTCCCGTCCGTCCGGGACCCACGTGCCCATCTGAGCGTGTTTCGCATCCGCCAGCGGACCGATCACCGCCAGCGTCTTGAGTTTCGACGAATCGAATGGCAGGACGCGTTTGTCGTTCTTGAGCAGCACCATCGATTGCATCGCGAGTTGGCGCGCCACTTCGAGATTCTCGTCCGTCAAGAGTGGCGGCTGCTTCGACTCGTCGACGAACGGCTTTTCAAACAGGCCCAGCCGGAACTTCACTCGCAGTATTTCGCGTACCAACTCGTCGACGACCGACTCGGGAACCGTGCCCGCTTCGACCAGCGCCGCCAGGTAGTCGTGATACACGGGGCTGGCCATGTCCATGTTCACGCCCGCGTCGACCGACAACCGCGCGGCATCCATTCCGTCGGCCGCGTAGCCGTGCGGAATCATCTCGCGGATCGACTCCCAATCGCTAACCACGAACCCATCGAAGCCCCACTCTTTGCGCAACACGTCGTGGAGCAAGTGCCGGTTGGCCGACGACGGGACGCCGTTCACGTCGTTGAAAGCCGTCATCAAAGTCGCCGCGCCCGCGTCGACCGCGGCGTGAAACGACGGCAAATAGACGTTCCGCATCAGCGACGGCGAAATGACGGTCGTGTTGTAGTCGCGTCCTCCTTCTGCTGCGCCGTAACCGACAAAATGCTTTGCACAAGCGGCGATGCGATCGGGCGCCGCGAGATCGTCGCCTTGAAAGCCACGGACCATCGCTGCCGACAATTGGCTCGCCAAGTGCGGATCCTCGCCGAGCCCTTCCGCGATGCGACCCCAACGTGGGTCGCGAGCAATGTCGACCATTGGCGCGAAGGTCCAATGGATCCCCACCGGTCGTGCTTCGCTGGCGGCAACGGCTGCGGCCGCTTCGACCAACTCCGGATTCCAACTCGCCGCCTGGCCCAAGGGAATCGGAAAAATCGTGCGATACCCGTGAATCACGTCGCGGCCAATAACGAGCGGGATGCCGAGCCGGCTCTCTTTGACCGCCACACGCTGCAGTGCGTTGATCGTCGGCGTATTGATTTCATTGAGAATCGAGCCGAGTTGGCCCTGGCGAAGCCGCTCGTAAATAGCACTCGACGCGACCAAGTTGTCGGCGGTGCCGGTCGGTGGGCTGCCGATGCCGTTGAGTTGCGTGAGCTGGCCGACCTTTTCCGCGAGCGTCATCTCGCCGACGAGTGCGTCCACGCGCTCGTCGAGGTCGAGCGTTTGGTCGAGCCACGGCCGCTTGTCAACCTTTGCAGGAGCAGCCGACCCAACCGTTGACTGCCCGACAACGCTCGTACCGCTACCGATCGTCAACAATAGGGCGAACACGACGCGGCAACTGGCCGGGAGACAAATTCTGCGACTTAGGGGCGACATCAATGGTTTCTCATTTCCATCAAAAATTGCGCTTGCCGATTCCAGCACCTAGTTTATGCAAGCGCTTTCAGTTTTGCGAGTCAGCGGGCCCTCGGGACCTGCAATTCAGTCCGCAGCCGGTCCAGCTCGGCGAGCAATTTGGCTTGTAAAGCAGCGTATTTTGGCTGCCCCCAGACATTGGTCCGCTCGTCGGGGTCGGCCTGCAAATCGAACAATTCCCACTCGTCGAGGGGGTAATAGTGGACCAATTTGGCCCGGCCCGTCGTGACGCCCTCGTGCGGATACACGTGGTGCTCGCCGGCCGGGCCTTCGTAGTAGTGGTAGTAGAAGGACTCGCGCCAATCGTCCGGCGGCTCGCCGCGCAACAGCGGCGCCAGGCTCCGCCCTTGCATGTCGGGCGGAATCGCCACCCCCGCGGCAGCCAAAAATGTTTCCGCAAAATCGATGTTTGAAACGATTCGATTCTCGACCGTTCCGGGGCGAACCACACCCGGCCAGCGAATCACCAGAGGAGTCCGCAGCGACTCTTCGTACATGAATCGCTTGTCGAACCAGCCGTGTTCGCCGAGGTAGAAACCCTGATCGCTGGTGTAGACTACGATCGTGTTGTCGGCCAATCCGCTTTCCTTCAGATAGTCGAGCAGCTCGCCGACGCTTTCGTCGACCGAGGCGACGCAGCGCAGGTAATCCTTGAGATAGAGCTGGTAGAACCAACGCGTGCGATCGCGGCCTTGGGGGTTGGCGCGCTCGAATGCCGCGAGCCGCGGATCGACGTGTGTCTCCCATGCCGAACGCTCTTCGGGCGTCATGTGGCCGTAGAGCCAAGTGCGATCTGGGTTCGCGCGGTCCCAGAGCTTGAGGTCGATGCTGGGATTCATCTGTTCGATCCGCATGCGGGCCTCGTGGGCGGCGGTGCCGCGCGTCGCATAATCGTCGAAGAGCGTCGTCGGCTCGGGGAGCGATTCCTTTTCACGCGCATTGAGCTGGTCGACGGCCGGGTCCCATGGACGATGCGGCGCCTTGTGTTGGACCATCAGCAGGAACGGCCGTTGCGGGTCCCGCCTGTCGCGCAGCCAGTCGAGCGCCTTTTGGGTCGTGATCTGAGTCGTGTAACCCGGCACCGCGGTTTTCCCTGCCGCCGAAATGAAATCGGGGCGATAATATTTTCCCTGGCCGGGCAGTATTTCCCAATGGTCGAAGCCGGTCGGATCGCTCACGAGATGCCATTTACCGACGATCGCCGTTTGATAGCCGGCCGTCTGCAGCAGCTTGGGAAACGTCGTCTGACTGCCATCGAACGTCGTGAAATTGTCGTATTGACCATTCTTGTGGCTGTACTTACCCGTGAGAATGCACGCGCGGCTCGGCCCGCAGATCGAGTTCGTCGCGTAGCAGCGGTCAAACCGCAGACCCTCGTTGGCAATGCGATCGATGTTGGGCGTTTTGTTGAGCCGCGAGCCGTACGCACCCACGGCCTGATAGGCGTGGTCGTCGCTCATGATGAACAGGATGTTCGGCCGCGAATCGGCGGCAGAACTCGCGAGCGGCGCCGCCAGCGACCACAGCACGATCAACAATGCATCTCGACGGAAAACTTGCATACGGTTGGAACCTGCTCGAGCGTCGCTAGTGTGGTTGAGAGACTTCTCATGATACCACGACGAGGCAGCGATCGGCCTGGCCCATTCTCCCGTCAAGATACGTCGACTTGAACCCAGCGCAATCGAGTCAACGTCGTAAACTGCCTTCCGGCGAACCCAATCATGAGGGCAATGGCCAATTGCCAACTTGCCGGCTCAGGGATCGGCTCCAGAACGGCCGTCACGGGAAAATGGTCGGACGGATACCGACCGTTGAAGTTCGTACGAACGATCGCCGCCTCCGTCGCTCGGAAGAAGTCGCTGTGAAGAATATAGTCGATGCGCGAACCGGCCGGTGATCCGCTGTATCCATGAAACGTCGCTTCGTTGGGACTACGCACTGGTATCGCTTCGCGATAGCTGTCCATTAGCTGAAGTCCGCCCGGATCATTTGCTCCGAGCAGATTCGTGATGGCTGGGTTAGTTTCGATGGCATTCATGTCGCCCATGACGATTAGCGGCCGACCGCCGGCGAGTGCGCCGATCTGCTGTCGAATCAAATTGGCGGAGTGAAGCCGGGCGTCCTGACTGACGTGGTCCCAATGCGTGTCGAGCACGAAGTACTGTTGGTCCGCGTTGGCGTGGTCGGTCAAGATCGCCCAAGACGCAATCCGAATCGTGGCCGCGCCGGGGAACACGCTGCCGACCGTGCCGGGCGAGTTGCTCAACCAAAACGTGCCTTGGTTGACACGCGCGAAGCGGTCCGAGCGGTAGTAGATGGCGCTGTGTTCGCCGAAGTTGACGCCGTCATTGCGCCCGATGCCATAGAACGAGTAACCGGGCATCGCGCTCTGAAGGTCGACGACCTGATTGCGAAATGCCTCCTGGACACCGAGGATGTCGGGCGACTGCTGGTTGACGAGCGTTGTGACGAGATTGCGACGATGGTTGCCCGAGAGAGCAATCCACGCCTCGGAACTGTTCGTCGGCGTGCCAAAATCGAAGTCCGCGCGAATGTTGAACGACATGACTTTGATCGGTGCGCCAACGGCGATTGAGCCGGCAGCGAAGATGACCGACAACGCCATGACCAGTGCAGGCCAAGCTCGCGATCGGGTCGAGCGAGTCGACTGCCAGTCGTCGCGGAATGCTGAATAACTCATGGTGTTTCCGAAAACCTGTAGTGGGGAAAGTGGTTTTTGGGGTAAAAACGCTCGTGCGGGCGATCGGTGGCCGCGTGACCGAATGTGTCAGGCCAAAAGTTAACAAGGGATGCTCGCCCTCGAGACGAGCATCCCTCGTGGAACCGTACCTTGAGAATTGGGGAATGGTTGATTGCGGCCGCCACTAGCGTCGGCGGCATCCCACGCCGGCCAAGCTCAGCGCTCCGAGCCCAAGCAGGACGATCGTCCCCGGCTCTGGAACCGTCAGCGAGAAGCCGTCGAGCATCATGCTCTGCGGGTTGAAGCCCGCGATATGCGAATCGCGGCCGTTGTCCATTTGGGCCAACACGCGGATCGTGTCGGTACCGGCTGGGGCCACTCCGGGCAGCGAGCGCTGCACCCAGTTTTCGGGGTCCGTGAACGTCGACGGCGACGCCAACAGATCGAACGAAGCAGAACCCAGCGCGGTACCGCCACCACCCCCTTGATAGAAAATCATTTCCACGGTCGCGGAATCGGCTGTGAAGTTCCGCTCGTGCTTCTCGAAGAACGAGAGCAAGTAGCTGCCGGGACCGGCGGCCACATCTTGCCAGGCGCTGGCGTCGACGAAGATTCCGGGGTTGGAGCCGTTGTCACCCTGAAAGCCGCGAAACCACATGCCGCCCACCGCGTCCACGCCCACGTGGTCGGTGAAGCCGGCTTTTTGGAAGCGGAAAGAATCAATCGGCGTCACGCCGTTAAGCGTCGGCTCCGACTTCGACCAATTGTCGGCCGCTTCGTTGTTGCCGGCCGGGGTCGTCAATTCGCCGTTCAAGAGCAATTCCGCTTGGGCCGCTGGGGCCAGGATCGCGATCGCACCGACTGCCATCCACAACACAAAGATTCGTCTCATTAATCACACCTCCATCAAAAGTAGAACACAATCAAAGAAGAGGGGTTGCCCAAAGGGCGGACGCCGCCGCTCCGACAACTCACCGCCATACACACATCAATCACTCACGAACTCGCCGCAAATTTGTTCCTGCGATGCCATGGACCAAGCAAAACGCCGGCCACGATCGCGAGAATCGCTGCCGCCGGCTCGGGAACCACACTGCCCACCGCGGCGCTGCCACCGCCGCTGCCGCTGGTCGCGCCGAAATGAGCTTTCCAATAGTCGTAGTCTTCGACGGTCACCATGTTGGGCGTCTCGACTTCGTTTGGCAGCGCAATATTTTGGCCCAGGCGGTCACGCCACACGCTGTAGTCGGCCGCGTCAACCACGTTGTTCTCGTTGTAGTCGCCTGGCACGCCGATCTCGCCGATCGACGCTTGAAAATTGGTGATCGTGACGCCGTAGCTGTCGACCGGCGTGCCGGAGTGAGCAATTCCCTGGACGATGAACCCCATGGTGTAACCGTCAATGAACTCGCCTGTGTTGCGCAGCTTGATGGGGTCGCTCGGCGCGACGCCGCTGCTATCGGCATTGGTGTAGGCTCCGCTGCCATCGGTATAGATGAATTCCACTTCGGCCGGCGTCACGCCGTCGTCGGGGCTCGGCGTATGGACGATGTGCATGTTGATCGTCGTACCCGCCGTGTAACTAACTGTCGGATTCGGATTGATCGCCGCCGAACCGTCCGGAGGCCCGATCAAGCGCAGGAAATTGAATTGCCCGCTGAATTGGGCCGCTTCGCCGGGAGGATCACTCGAGCCGGTCGTGCCAACGGGGCTGCGGTTGGTCGTCAGATTGATCTGGCTGTCGCCGCTGCCGGAAGTTCCCGTGCCGCCGCTGTTGAAGAGCGTGAAATTAAACGCCTTGCGCGGACTCGCCAGCGTTGCATCCAGCCGAATGTCGAAGCTCACGTCCCACGGCAAGTCATTTTGAAATAGGATCGGATTGACGCCGTCTTCCGAAAACTTGAAATTGTGCCGATTGTTGGCGAATCCCGTGGTTAGTCCGACCATGTTCGTCTCGGAAAACGACCAACTGCCGTCAGCGATGTCGTCGATCGTGGCGACGGATGTCCCTGGCACGTTCTGGGCGACGAACAACTCCTCGAGCACATGATTGACCTGTGGCCCGGCCTGGACCGCCGGCTGCCAAACGGCACCGACGATCACCACCGTCACGCCTGCCACCAACAAATATCGCCTGATGTTTCCGTTCATAGTTGCCTCAGAATGCGTCTGCTTTGACGACTTCGCCGTCGTCGCGATGCGCTAGTACGTTAAATAGTTCTCGGTCCACGTCGTACGAAATCGACTGCACCGACCCGTCGGCGAACACTGCGTTCACGGCGCCGGGATGGGCCGCGCCGAAACCGTATGACAACTGAGCACGCTCGCGGTTTGCGGTGTCGGCCAGGTCGGCATCCGCGGCCAAGGGCGCCATCGTCGAGCGGATGATGTCGTAGTCCCAACCGTCGGTCCAACCGCGGTCGTCCCAGCCGGCGCCTTCTTGGTAACTCTTGGGCTCGAGCCGCTTTTCGCTAACCCACATGGTTTTGCTGGTGCCGTCCGTAACCTGCGCGATTTTCACCGTACGGCCCCAACCGTAGTGACAATTGTTAAAATTGCTCGCGGCAAAGGCCTTCCAATCGCTCCGCTGGACGATGCCGCGAAAGGTTGCGTTCGGCCAACGGACGCCGCTGGCCACGCAACCCGGATCAAGGCGCCCGCGACATTCATTGCAACCATTGAACAAGAACCCGACATCTGGCCCGCTCTGGGCCTCCCAAGCGGCATCGTTGAGCAACTGATTGAAATCCTTCGGCAGATCGGAGTTTCCGGAATCGGTGCTGGCGCTCTCGGCGCGCGTCGGACCGGGATTCGCCGCCGCGTAATCCATCAGCCACGTGGAGAGATTTTCGGTGGCGTCGAAATGTCGTGTCGGCCCGCGACGCGAAGGGCAGTTGTAGCCTTCGATCGGATTGGCAGTGATCGCGTTGAGACCGGCCCGCGTGCCGTCGGCGACGGCGGCTGCATTCTGCTGGGCCGCCTGTTCCTCGATAAACGGCATGAGCTGAAATGGCCAGCCCAAACCCTGTGTCGGCGGCCCGTTCGACCGGCCACCGGTGAAGTAGTAGTCATAGATCGGCCACGCGCCCGTCCCGCCGAGCGGAAAGTACTTCTTCGAATCGTGAAAGTTCAACGTCGCCAGGCCGACTTGCTTGAGGTTGTTCTTGCACTGCGACCGACGAGCAGCTTCGCGGGCCGCCTGGATCGCCGGCAACAACAGGGCGACCAGAATCCCGATGATCGCAATCACGACCAGCAATTCAACAAGTGTAAAGGCGCACCGCCGGTTGGTCCGTCTCGCCGCCATGGTTGCTCCTCGGGCTCGAACTAACGCAAATGGAAATCCAACCGATCCCAGACACCGTCTGGCCCGTAACTATTCCGCCGACTGGAGCCAGGATTACGAACGAAAATCCCCCAAAATGGTCAGATTTGTCGACCGTTACCCAGGGGCCACAAATCTGGGGATTTCGCCGATTCTTGCCTGGAATTTTTGGGCCCTGATGGCGGATAACTTGTGGAGCTACTCGCGCGGCGGAGGAGTGATGGAGACGGAACCAAACCAGGACCGATCGCCCGACGATCGTTTTGTGCAGTTATTTGCCCAAAGCCAGTTGCGACTGCGCGCCTATATCTTCAGCCTGGTGCGCGACTGCACTCACGCCGACGACGTGCTTCAAGAAGCCAGCATCGCCTTGTGGAAGAAACGGGCGACATTTGACCCGACGCGCGATTTCTTCCGCTGGGCCTGCGGCGTGGCACTGATTGAAGTGCTTCGCTTTCGACGGATGGCGGCGACCGACAAACTGCAATTTGACGAGGCCCTGATCAACACACTCGCCGAAGAATACCTGGAGCACGCCGACGACAACGATCGCCGTCGGACCGCCCTTCCCGATTGCATGAAGAAGCTCAGCGAACAGGACCGCTGGCTGCTCAGTGCCCGCTATAGCTCGGAAATCACCGTGGCTCAGATCGCCGAGCAACTTGGCCGGCCGCTGAGCACGGTCTATAGTTCCTTGGTGCGCATCCGCGAGTCGCTGTATCGTTGCGTCGAGCTGGCCATCGCCCGCGATGCGCATCCGACGTCGGGGTCGAAGTAGGTAAATTCCCATGGCCGAAGCCGGTTCGCCAATTCGATTCAACCAAGAGCAACTGCGGCGCCTGATCTCCGCTTGGTGCGACGGCAGCATCGGCGACGAGGAGCTGGAACAACTTCAGAGCGAGCTCAAGCAGAGCCGTGAGGCCCGCGCGATTTACATCGCCTACATGGGAGTTCACGCAGGCATCCACGGCGAAGTCGCGGCCAAGGAATACCTTCAATCCGTCGTGCCTTCGTTCTGCGATTCCAGCGACTGGCCCCGGCCGGCGGCGTCGGACGCCGTGTCTGGTCGAAGTCGTCGAGCAACCACAAATCGCCAACGGTTGGCGTTCGCTGCTTTCATCGCCGCCGGCCTGACAGTAGCCGCCGCCTTCGTTTGGTATCCGCGTACGGCGCGAGAAACCGTCGCCCGACCGCCGGCAGACATCGTGGATCGAACCGCGCCGCCCACGGTCTTGGCCCAGGTGGTGCTCGAGACATCCGACTGCCAATGGTCGCTCGATCACCACAGTGACGCCCAGCGCAGCGACATCTACTGCAACGACATGATTCGCGTGGCTCGCGGCAAGTTGCGTTTGACCTACGACAACGGCACCGTGCTCACGCTCCACGGCCCGGCGCTGTTCGAGGTGATCTCCGACATGCGCGGGCGGGCTCTCTTGGGCAAGCTCACCGCCAAGATCGCCAAAGGAGCCGAAGGCTTCTCTGTGCTGACGCCGCGTGCTACCGTGATCGACCTCGGGACGGAGCTCGGCATCGAGGTCGACGACGCCGGCGCCACCGACGTCGTCGTCTTCGAGGGATCGGTCGATCTCAACTACCAGCTCGAGGAAGGGGGCGCCGAGCAGCAGCGCCGGCTCTTTACCGGGGAGGCGATGCGATTCGACGCCTACGGCACGATCAGCCGCATCGTTTCGATCTCCGACCAGCGATTCTCCGACGATTTACTGACGCCCGTGGCGAATTCGCTCCGGCCCGCCATCATCTCGTCGGTCCGCGACAACATCCAACGCGAAACGGCTTGGAATTACTACGAAATCGTCCGCGCCGGAATGCAAGAAGACGCTCGCGCGTTTGTCGACCGCCAATCGCACGAATGGAACGGCACCGATCCGTCGGGCATGCCTAAATACTTGCTGGGCGGCGACTACGTGAAGACCTTCAACAACGACAAGTGTCGCAAAGACATTGAGATCATCGTCACGCTCGAGGAGCCGTGCAAGCTCTACATCTTGTTCGACGACCGCATCGCCGCGCCACTGTGGTTGCGTGAGAACTTCCGCGATACCGGCGACAAGATCGGCGTCGACGGCGGTCCCTGGATGTATAACGGCGTGCTCAGCCAGGGTGTCGCCGCGGGCGCGGGCGCGGGGGTTAGCGTCGACGACGTGCTCTCTGTCTGGGTTCGAGAGGTCGAGAGTCCGGGGCCGGTCCGCTTGGGCGCCACCGAGACCCCGCACGACGACTTGAACATGTACGGAATTGTCGCCGTGCCGTTGGCGACCGACGAATAGAGCAATTGACGAGCCATGACGCCGCACCGCCCGCACGCGCTAGCGCTCGCCCTCGTCGCCGCCGCGGCGTGGATGATTGTCGCGCGATCCGGGCCGCTGTCGGCGGCCGAGACGCAGGATATTCTGCGCACGGCCGCGACCCGGCAAGCCATAGACTACAACTTCTCGGCCGACGACGCGGCTTTGTTGGAATCCATCGAGCGAGGTTGCTTCAATTTTCTCTGGCAGGAAGTTGGCCGTCCCAGCGGACTGGTCAAGGATCGGCGCTACGGTGAAGTTGCGAGTTTGGCCGGCGTGGGATTCCAGCTCTCGGCAATTCCGATCGGCGTCGAACGCGGTTGGATCACACACGCACAAGGCGAACAGCGGGCGCTGCAAGTTCTGCGCTTCTTGCGTCGCCGCGACACCAACCGCCGCGACGGCATCTACTTGCACTTTGTCCGCACCGATTCGGGTGACATCCATCCGCCTTATCGCAACGAAGCCAGCACCGTCGACCACTCGCTGCTGCTGGCCGGTGCGATGCCTGCCGCCGTCTATTTCGGCGGCGAAGTAGCACGCATCGTCGACGAGATTGCCGCCCAGAGCAACTGGCGGGCGTTCGTCAGCCGGGCCGACGGCTTCCTGCACATGGGTTGGCGGCCCGCCGACAACGCTAACATGCAGGGGCCCGGAACATTCATCGAGAACACCTGGTATCTCGCCAGCGACGAAGAGCGGATCATCTATTTTCTCGCGGTCGCCTGCCCGACGCCGGAATTCGCCCTCGAGCCGCGCGACTACTATCGGCTCCAGCGAACCGTCGAGCGGCACAACGATCTGCTGCCGTTCGTCGTGTCTTGGAACGGCATCCCTTTCAACTATTTGTTTGCCCACTGCTGGATCGATCACCGCCGATTCGCCGCCGACGAGCCGGCCAGGTTTGGCGTCAAAGCGCCGCGCGTCGATTGGTTCGAGAATTCGCGGCGGGCTTTGTTGACGCATCGCCAGCGCTGCCTCGAGGTCGCCGATCGTTTCACTTCCTTTGCGCCCGATCGATGGGGTGTCAGCCCGTGCATGGGATTCAACGCCCGCGGGCAGTCAGTCTATCTGGTCCAGGGTGTCGAACCCAACCTGCGCGACGAGGAGGACTGGCGACTGGGAACCATCGCACCCTATGCGGCGGGCAGCTCAATCATGTTCACGCCGACCGAAAGCATTGCCGCCCTGCGTGCGTATCGCCAATTGAAAGACAAGAATGGTGCCCCGCTCGTTTGGCGCGACCCGGACAACGGTGGCTTCGCGTTTGCCGACAGTTTCAATCTCGACCAGCCCCATGTTTCGGACGACAACGTCTCGATCGACATCGGTCCGATGTTGCTTGCCATCGAAAATGCGCGCACCGGGCTCATTTGGAAGCTCTTCATGAGCCACGAGCTAGCAAAACGCGGAGTCAAGCGGCTGGGCTGGAGGCCGATCGCGGATAGCCGCAACTAGCATCGGCATCTTGCCCAACGCGCCCCGATCAAACCAGGCTCTGCCACTCGACGTCGATCCGCGTGAGCAGCCGGCGGGCGGCGTCGGCGATGCCGGGGAACACGCGTTCCAGCCCCAGGGCGAGCGAACGCGGCGAGATACCGGCCTCTTCCGAGACCACGAGCACGTCTTCGACGGCGGCCGGAACGACGGCCGCCATCGGCCGCGCGGCCAGCAGCTTTTCCGCCGCCGCGCTCTGCGACTGGTCCTGCGGCACGACCAACAGCGTGCGCCGGTCGCAGCCACATTGAAGCAGATCGGTGGTCGCATGGTCGATCGTGCGGGCCGTCGCCTGGTCGAGCTCGATGAGTGCCGTGAGTGCCGCGGCGAGTTCCGGCTGGGCGAGGCTTTCTTCGAGCAGGGCCCGACACCCCGCCTGAAGCAGCTCATCGATCGCTTCGACGGGTAGAAATCGTTCGGGTTGCTTCGGGTCGAATTTTTCTACTGCTTGACCGAGCACGCGCTGGCTGCCGGCGGTGATCAAATTGCGCAGCACCGGCGAACCGACGAATCGTGCAGCGCCGCCGGTTTGGTGTTTCACGTGGACGACGAGCGCAGCCAACACGCCACGAGCCGCGTCGGCGATCTGCTTGGCGTCGCGCGGCAGAATTAGCGGCCGGCCGCGATCGTCGCGGGCGTCGAGCTGATGCTGAATCGCGACCAGCACTTCACTGGCAAACTCGAGCGACATGTGGTCTTTGAATCGACCGCGGAGCGCCAGCGGCGACGCGTCGTTCACCGGCAGCACGACCGGCGGCGCGCCTGGCTCGCCCTCGGTCGCGGTTGCCAACTTCGGTACGCTCGCGGCTTGTTGCTCGTTGCGGACGAGCCGCTCCCAATCGGCGCTGTTGTCCTTCGCCAGCCAGTGTCGTTTGATCGCTTCGGCGAGATCGTTCGCCAGCTCGCGGATGAATTCGTGCTTGCGATCCGCGAGCGATGCGAAGCCCAGCTTCTTGAGCGAAAGCGACCGGCCCCGCGATTGCTCGCGCGGCGTCTGCGCGGTGCGGCAGGAGCGAATCACCGCCCGGGCGTCGGGCATTGATTCGAGGGCCAGATACTTGGCCAATGTGTCGAGCGCGTCCGCGCCCTGCGAGTCCGATGTCCGGGCACGAGCCGGCACGCAGTAGACGCAGTCGAACGGTGCCTCGCGCGATTCAAACCGATTGGCTTTTACCGCCGCCTCACTCGCGCTGCCGTTGCCCACGGCCGTCGCATGATTCAGTTCCGTGAGCAGCGAATAAGTATTTGCGGCCACGAGCGGCGACGAATTGGCGCCGCCGAAACAGGTGCAGATCAAGAAGCCTTGGACCTCCACCTTGAGCCCGCGGGTGGCGGCTAGTGACCTCACCGCGTTGGCGACGTCGATCGCCATGCCGGCGCCCGTACCGCCGCCCATCCCGGCCAAGAGCACAATCTTGATCGTGGAGTCACGAGCATCGCCCGCCGCGTCGGCCGAATCGGCAAACGTCGCCAGGCGCTGAAGCTTTTGATCCACCAGCGCGAACACCTGTCGCGAGTGGTCCACGAGCGCGACGCGACCCAACGGGCGATAGCCGCGCGTCTCCAGCGACCGCGGAATATTGTACAGCCAGCGGCGACTTACCCAGCCGAGGATCTCGCGCGAATTGTCGTAACTCTTGGGCAGCCGCAGCGGCAGGTGCAGCGTGTCGTCGGACACCAGCGGCCACTTCCAGCGGCTCGAGCAGGCTTCGCGCAGTTCGTCGCGATCGGTATCGAGTGCGATTGCCTCGGCCGCTTCGTAAGCGTCATTCGATTGGCCGCGCGACGCGGCGAGCGCCCGCAATCGACAAAGCACTTGAATCCCCACGCCACCGAGCGCGACGTATAACGTCGGCTGCTCGCACCGCAAGGCGGCGTTCGTCTCCGGCACCGCGATGTCGATCGTGTCTTCGGGGACGAACGGCTCGGGCGCGGCGGCAACCGGCCGAAGCACTTCCACCGGCTGCTCTCCGCGCACGACCGGTTGGGTGAACTTCGCATCCGATTCCTCGAACGACTGTCCAGGTGCCCTGCGGAGTGTCGCAGAGAACGACGGTGGCTTCGTGTCGCCCTCGTCGGGAACCGATGGCGGCGGCGCAGCAGGAGTCGGCCGTGGCAACTCCGTTGGCAGCGGATTGCGCGCTGCCTCCGCGCGACGCAGCAGCGCGTCAATAAAGGCCTTGCAGGAAGGAAAGCGGTCTTCGGGCTTCTTCGCCAGTGCCCGCGCGATCACCGGCCGGTCTTCCGCCGGCAGCGCCATCAGCTGCGGCTCGGCCTGCGTGTGCTGCTTGGCGAGTTGCGCGGCGGTGCGGCCGGGGAAGGGCAGGGTGCCCACCAGCATTTCCTGATACACGATCGCCAGACTGTACTGATCGCTGTGGGCGGACGGCTCGTCGTCGAACATTTCGGGCGACGCGTAGGTCGGCGTCATCCCCGAGACTAGCGAATTCTGCGTCCGCGACGCCAGCTCCTTCACCAGCCCGAAGTCGGCCACCTTGATGTGATCGCCGAGGACCAACAAATTCTCCGGCTTGATGTCGAGGTGCAACAGGCTGTGCTTCTGCGAAAGGAAGTCGAGCGCCTCGGCCGCGTCGGCCATGTACTGCAGCAGTTCGTCGCGCGGGATGCCGGTGAGACCGTCGGCGCGGCATTGGCGGAGCCGCTGGTCGAGGCTCATGTCGGCCAGTTCCGTGAGAATCGCCAGCCGGCCGCTGATGATCTCAAATCGTTCGAGCGACAGCAAGAACGGATGCCGCACGCCCTTGATCCGCTCGAGCGCCTTGAGCTCCTGCGACGCGAATTCATCGTCGTAGTAGCCGTAGACGATCTTGACCGCTTTTTGGATGCCGCCCGGCGCCTCGGCGCGCCACACCTCGGCGTAGCCGCCCGACCCGATGCGATCGGCTAGCGTGTAGCCGGGCAGCACGATGTCGCAAGCTTGGGTGCCGGTCGACATGAGGTTCACACGCTCGCGATCGCTTGGACGAGAAACTATCCGCAACTAAACCGACGCACTCAGTTCCGCAACGGGCGGCGCCGCTCGGCGCGTGGCCGATTGCAGCACCAGGTCGAAGCCGATTTCCTGGCACAACGCGATGGCGTGGCCCGAGTCGTTGCGCGGCAGCACCGGTTTGATCACCAGCTCTTCGCAGGCCGCCAGCAGCGACTCCAATCTCCGCAGCGGTTGCCGCGTCGACGTCAGGTCCTTCGTCATGTTCGCGGCCAGCACCAGGTAATCGGGCAGCAGCGATTCCAAGTGCATCACTTGCCCGCCGTTGCCTTGGAACTCGTCAAATGCCACGAGCAGGCCGTGGTCCCGCGCCTCGCGGTAGATTTCGGTGATTCGCAAAATGTCGACGTCGGTCGGCAACGAGATTGTGATGCCCAGCTCCCAACCGCTCGGCAGGAGTCCTTGAAATTGCTTGATACTGGAAAACAGCCGATGCGGCGACTCGCTTTCTGCGGCACCCACGGCGAGAAACAAGCGGCTCGTGTCGGCCCGTTCGATCGCCAGCTCGAGCGCTCGCATCCGCTCCAGTTCGCGGTAGCGATCACCCACCGCGTGCGGCTGGTCGAACAGCGGCAACTGCTGCGCGCTCGCGGTCGCCGGCGCAAAAAAGGCTTCCGTCACTCCATGCCGCAGCGAAGTGGCCGCGAACAATTGGGCCGGGATCGCTTGCCAGAGCGTGGCTTCGGTCATCATTCGCGTGGCGGCGATCTCGGGTGCCAGCGAACTCGGAGCCGCGGCCGACGCTTTCTTCGCTTGGATCGGCTGCGTCACCATCCGCTGAAACTGCGACGCCGACGACGCGACAAACGTCAGCTCCGTCTCGGCGACTCGCAGGATGTCGCCGTCGGCCAGCAGCGTCTCCTTGATCGACTTGCCGTTGACTTGCGTGCCGTTGGTGCTGCCCAAGTCGCGGACCAGCCACATGCCGTTCCGCTCGACGATCTCGACGTGCTCGCGCGAGACCTCGACCGATTCGACGCGCAGGTCCGCCGTCTCCGCTCGGCCGATGCGAAATGGAAAGTTCTCGATCGTCACCCGGCGGAGTTCGCCGTTGCCGTCGGAATAGAACTCGAGACTCGGTTTGGAAGTCGTCTTTTTCGAAAGCGTGATGTGGGTCACGGTGTTGGTCGGCAGGGGGTGAGCTTGGTCGGACGACGAGCGCACGTTCGTGCGACTGGTGCGGCCGGGATGGAATGATCGGTTCGCGCGCGGGCAGCCTCGCCGGATTCTGCGGTCCTACCCATGAGAAAGCCTAGCATTTGCCGACTATCCCGGGGCCGGCGGGGCGATTCCGGCGGCCTGCGAATTCGGCCTGTGCTAGGGTTGTGAGTGGATCAAACGCGCCAATCCCGGCATTCGGAAAGCCCATCTCCAGTTTCAGCCCATTTCCAGATTCAGAGGGTTAACAGCGATGTCGTCCGATCCCCGTCCCCTGCACGTTGTTGTGGTCTCGCAAGACGTGTCGCTGCTGCATGAAGTTTCCTGGGTCCTCGAGGCCGTCGGGTACAAGGTCCAGACGACCAACGACTTCGACCAGGACGCCCATTGGCGGCGCTATTCGCTCACCGACTTCGTGATCGTCGACGGCCGCAACGTGGCCGAGCCGACCGCCGCCACGTTTGCCCACGACTCCGACAACCCGCTTTATCGGATCTTTCTCTACGACCCGGCGAAGCACACCGATTTCGCCGGCTGGTACGCCGCCGGGGCCCACGACGCGCTCCGCACACCCGTGAGCCGCGGCGAATTGCTAGCCCGCGTCCGAACCGGGGCCCGCTATCTCGAATTCGAGCGCCGGCTGCAGTTCCAGTCGTCGCGCTGCACGGTGCCCGGCATGTATTCGCGGCGCGGCCTGCTCCGCAAACTGCGCAAGCTCGCGGCCAGCGACGAAGTCGGTTCGTCGCAGCACGCGCTGTTGGTCACGTCGATCGATTGGTACGTCGGCATCCGACGCAAGAGCGGCGAGACCGCGAGCCGCGGTCTGGTGAGCACGGCGGCCCGGGCCATCAAGCGGGCCGTCGGCGAGAGTGCCGTCTCGGCCTACTTTGGCGACGGCCGATTCGCCACGCTGCTCGTGGGCCAATCGCTCGCCGCCGCCAAGGGCGTCGCCGAAACGCTCGCCAAAGATTTTGGCAGCCGCGAGAGTCATCACGAGTCGATCCCGCGACCGACGCTCACGAGCGCCGTCGTGCCGTGGTCAGCCGGAGACAATGCGGCCGGCATCAATGCGGACCACTTCCTCAACGAGGCCATGGAGACGCTCGACCTGGCCATCCACTCCGGCGGCGACTGCGTCGTCCTGCACGGCGAGTTCAACAAGGAGCTCGCCGCCTGGCAGGAGGAAATGGCCACCGGCAATCCGTTCGCCAACGTCGTCGCCCAGGACATCATGGAACCGTTTCCCGCGCTCTTGGAACAGAATACCGAGCAGAACGCCGAGCAAAGCGAGCTGGCCGAGTCGCTCCGCCGCGCGGGCATTCCCGTGCGGCCGTATGTCGATCACGAGGGCCGGCTGGTCGGCGTGGCGGCCGACGAACACGCGGCCGGCGAAACTCAAGTTGGTCGGGCAGCCGCTCCAGCGGGTGCGCCGCTCGAACAGCCCGAAACGATTTCTTTCGATGCCAGTTTTCCGGAAATCTACGAAGCCTTCTCCTCGCGCGGCTGCGCGACGCTGGTCGTCACCGCCGGCGACCATCCGCTCGGCTATCTCACCTGCGACGGCTTCCTCTCGATGATCGACCCGATCCACGCCGAGTCGTTCGCCAACAGCGACAAGCCGGCCGACGAGCTGGCGTATCTCGTCGTGCCGTCGATGATCGGTGAAGTCGCCGAAGTCGCCACTTAAAGTCTGGTGGTCCACGTAGCGGCGTCGGCCACGACTTCCACTCCCCAATTCGCGCTGCCACTTCTATTCAAACAGCCGTCAATTCAACCCACCCGGCCGAGAAACAGTTTCTTCCACCTGCTCACCGCGACACTTTTGGCCACCCCACGCCTCCTTATTCAGAAAATCACTTAATCAATTGACGCACAAACAGCGAGATAGTATCCTGTAAACTGTTTCGCAAACGTTTCTCGGCACCGACTTCCGCGGGCGCATCCCGGGTTGTCTCGAGTGGCCCGAGTGACGTGACTTGTTGGTTTTCGCTCTCTGCGACGGCGGCGGCGATGGCGGCGCGGATCGGTTGCTTGGCGGCGGTTCGCTCCTTTTTTTCTCACTCGAGATGCAACTTGGCGGTCCCGTTCGTGGCTTGCGGCCATTGCAGCACCCTAGTTTTTCTTGCCTTTGACTTGTTTGTTCGGTTTCAATTTGGGGAATACGAATCATGACACGCGGATACTTGTGGTCGATTGTGGGAGGCGTTTTGCTTTGCTCGACTTCCACACCCTGCGCAGCGGTCACCTTCGAAGTCGACTCAACGGCCCCGTGGCTGGGTTTCATGAATGTCTTCGAACTTCCTGAGAATGGCTTTGGCTACGTCTTCGGCAGCGGCTGGGGCACCGCCGACCTGGTCTCGAATTTCTCCGGTTCCACGCTGACGCTCGCGCCCAATTCCGTCGATGACCCGAACGCCTTCTGGTACACCCCAGCCGGCGGACCCGGCGCGATGGGTAACAAATGGATGGACGCCAACTTATACGTCGAACAAAACGACACGCTCGCCGGCCAGTCGGTCACGTTCACTGGCACCGTGCTTACCAACACGTTTGTCAGTCCTTATGAGTCCATCGCCTTTATCCGCGATTTTGCTCCGGACTACTCAACGTTTGAAACGACCACCATGGTGCTCACTCCCGGCCCGTTCAGCGTCACGCTCGATACGAGCGCCGAGCCGGGGCGGCATGTGCAGTACGGGTTCAACACCCAAGGACCTAACGTCTGGATCACCGACGCTGGTCCCTTGGGCACCCTCACAATCGAGACGATTGCACCGGAGGGACTTCCGGGCGACTACAACGATGACAGCCAAGTCGACGCAGCGGACTACACCACCTGGCGCGACAATTTGGGCGGCGACGCCGCGGCGCTCAATGGAAACGGCACCGGCGCCGCAACCGTCGTCGCAGCGGACTACGACCTGTGGAAATCGAGTTTCGTCGGTGGCGGCAGTGGGAGTCTCGGTGCGGCTGCAGTTCCAGAGCCGGGCTCTTGCTGCTTGGCAATTGCGGCATCCATCACACTGTTAATGGGTTACCGCCGCGCCACTTGACGCGGCATGAGGCCGCGGCCGGCGGGGGGCGCCGCGACCTACTTTTCAGTCTCCGCCGGCGACGTCGACCGAACCTTTGACATTGCAACATCAATAGCGCAGCCGATGTCGCTGACAGCGAATGTGCCCCTCTTGACCGACCCTCCAACAGCCAATTCAAAACGCGAAACTCAAGGAGCATTGGGAATGAATGGTAAGCCTGTCCCACGGACGCCAGGTTTCACCTTGGTTGAACTCCTGGTGGTGATTGCCATCATCGGCATTCTCGTTGCGCTCTTGCTCCCCGCAATTCAGGCGGCACGCGAGTCGGCGCGGCGGTCGCAATGTCTCAACAACATGCGGCAGCTCGGCCTGGCCTGCCACTTGTTCGAGTCACAGAAAAAGGTGTTTCCCACCGCGGGCGGCGCGGTAAATCAATACTTCAACGCCGCCGAATTGTCCAAGGCTTCGTTTGGATACGAGGGTGCCAGTTGGATGTATCAAATTCTGCCGAATATCGAGCAGCAGTCCTTGTACGATTTGAGGAAGGGCACAAGTGCTGCCAACGCAGGATTTGTCAAGAGTGGTCTTTCGGAGGTACAGGTTTCGCTCTTCAATTGCCCGTCCAGGGGCCCTCGTTTTGCTGTGATTGCGACCACGATCTACTCACTCGGCGATTACGCGGGTGTCATGGCGAGTTGGTTTGATCCGAATTGGCCGGGCTTCGCCTGGGAGGTCAATAAAGCACCGAAAATAAGCGATCCTAATAATCCGAAGACAAGCGAGCAGTATCTGACTTGGACTGGAATTCTCGTGAAGGGCGGACAAGTTAGTATCGCAACGCCGCCGCAGGTCTGGAAATTTCAGGGAGTTGGATTCAAGTCTATCGAAGATGGCGCTTCTCACACGATCTTGTTGGCCGAGAAGGCGGTGTCGAGCGCGAATTACACGATCAACGCCTTTCAATTTTGGGAGATTTACGGCTACTACACAGGAGCAGATTGGCCGATCATGCGAATGTTTGCTGTTAAGCCTCCCGGCTCCACATCGACAAATCCGGAGTATCCTATTCTCGGAGATAATGAATCCCGGACACGTGCCGACGAGTTTGGCTTTGGTTCCGCCCATCCGGGAATCATTTGTGCCGTCTTTGGCGACGGTTCGACGCGACCGATCTCTTCATCGGCAGACGTGCTCGTACTTGATATGCTCGGAAAACGCGCGGATCAATCGAATCCGTCGCTCGAGTCACTGTAGTTCTTGGTTTTCACGGACGCGAATCGTGGTAAAACTTACCGCTCGAAGTCTTGTCGTCGGCGCTGCCGTTTGGCTGATCGTTGCGATGGCAGGCTGCTCCAATAGCTCGGACCCGACCAACGCGCTCGCCAAAGCCAACGAAACGAACTTGCAGCGGATCGCCAATCTTTACTTTGCGTTCCAAACCGAGAACGATTGGCGTGGGCCCGCCGACGAAGCCCAGTTCAAGAAGTATATTCACAGCATCAACCCGGACAAACTAACCCGCATCGGCATCGATCCCGCCAAGATCGACGAGCTCTTCATCAGCGAACGCGACGGCCAGCCATTCAAAATCCGCTATGGCGTTCCCGGCAACGTGAGGGGCAGCAGCGAGCCGGTCGTCTTCGAAGCGACTGGCGACGGCGACAAACGCCTCGTCGGCTTCCTCAACATGCAACAACGCGAAGTCGACGCTGCCGAATACGACTCTCTCTGGTCCGCGACTGCACCCCAAACGCCTCAGCGTGAAATTCGGCAGTAGTCACCCTCGTTCAATCCCGCCGACCTGCTACTGGCGTGTTTGCCGGTGAGGCTCTACAGCTCACAAGAACTTTCGCCCTGCGGCAGAGCTCATCATCGAGGCTGATTCGCCCCTGCTCATTCTTGGGAGGACTGTCTTGGCGTTTCGCCTCCGCAGCCGGTTAGTTTTCGTGCAAACCCCCGTGGTACACTGTCCGGCGGAGGAATGGCGGCCATGAAACACGTCAAGCATCTGCTCATTTTGACGGCGGTGCTGAACAGTCCAGCGATATTGTTTTGGATTCCTGGTCTCGGGATGCTGTTCATTCTGCCATTTTTTTTCTGGATCAACATCCCAGCACTGTGGTTTGGTTTGGCCAAGTTGATCGGGAAACCGCATTACGAAATTTCGGCATTTGGGGCTTCGCCGCAGACACCACTGGCATGGCTGCTGATTGTCGGGTTTTGGACTCTGTTGGCATTTGGGCTAACTGTCATGGCCGCTTACGTGCCTGAGCTGAAATGGCGATTCAGCCTCCGCACCCTGCTCATCGCCACGACGGTGGTTGCCCTCGTGCTGGGCGTCGTCTGCTACACTGTCCGGTGAGGGCTGGGAGAATGAGGAAGCACAGCGAACGATTGTTCTGGTCGACGATCGTGATTATCCCACTGGCTGTCCTCGGTATCTGGGCCGTGGATACGTGGCTCGTAGTGGCTGATGCGGCCGACGGATCGGCACAAGCAGCGCTCGACAAAGAGATATACGATCAATTGGCCGCTATCCCACCCGGCCAGTCTTATCCCGACTCGCTGTTCGAGCTCAACCTGACGTACCCAGATGGCGGCGACAGCTCGCTATTGGACCGGTTTGAATATCATTCCACCGGCCAGAGTTGCACTCAGCGAACCATACTTTGGGATAAGGAAATCGTGCACACATTCCCTGTAACAAAATAGTTCGTCAGCTACACACTGTTCCGTCAGCACCGAAGAGTGCGCCGTTTTCGCCTACCCGTTCGAAGCTCAGCGGGAGCTTCGCCCCCCACTCGCCGTCTCCCACCCGCGCTCTCGCCCGCTCAATCCCCCTTCAGCGCCGTGAAGTAGTTCCGCACCGCCTGGTCGAGGTGCGGCTCGTTGATCAGCGGCGGCACCTCGTTGTAGGCGCAGAAATAGATGATCTGCTCGAGCAAATCGCGGGCGTGGCAGCGGCGCAGCGGCCGCTTGCCGCCGTGGTAGTGCGTGCGAATCAGGTAGTCGACCATCGCCCGCGGGCAGTCGACCTGCAGCTTCTTGGCGAAGATCTGGAACAGCAAATGAAACTCTTCCAGCGACGGGTCGCCGACCTCGACCTTGAACGGGATCCGCCGCAGGAACGCATCGTCCGCTAGCTCGTGCGGCTCGAGGTTCGTCGAGAAAATAATCAACTGCTCGAACGGCACCTCGATCTTCCGCCCGTTCGAAAGGCTCAAGTAGTCGATGCGGTTTTCGAGCGGGATGATCCAGCGGTTCAACAGCTCGGTCGGGTTGACGCGCTGCCGGCCGAAGTCGTCGATGAGCAAACAGCCACAGTTGCTCTTGAGCTGCAGCGAGGCCTCGCTCACATTGGCGACCGGGTCGTGCTTGAGCTCCAAACTGTCCATTGTCAGCTCGCCGCCCACCACCACGGTCGGTCGCTCGATGCGAATCCAGCGGCGATCAAATTCGGCGGTGCGGAACAGGCTCTCGGTCGCGGTGCGAACCGCCTTGTGGCACGAGGCGTCGAACATTTTGATGATCTTGCCGCCCTCGACCATCGCGTGCGGGATGAGAATGTTCTGGCCGAAGCAGCGAGTGATCCGCTGGGCGATGGTGGTTTTGCCGTTGCCCGGCGGGCCGTAGATGAACATGCCCTTGCCGGCGTTGATCGCGGGCCCGAGTTGGCAGAGCATTTCGGGCTCGATGTGGATGTCGGCAAACGCTTTTTCAAGTTGCGCCTTGCGCGGCCGCTCGGAGGCAATCGTCTGGGCCCCCACCGAGCTGATGTAGTCGTCCAAGGGCACCGGGGCGGGGCCGACGTAGGCACACTCGCGCAACGCCCGATGGGCGCGGTCGCGACCCACGTCGGTCAGCCGATAGATGTGGTCGCCGAGCATCGCGGAGCCCGAGGGCGCGATCTCCTGCCGTTGCCGCAGGGCGTTGAAGCGGTCCTCGAGAATCGCCATCGGCAGGCAGACGTGGTCCGAGATCGCCCGACCGCTCTCCGAGCCGATGCCCGAGAGAAATTTCAGGATCAGGTCCTCGACCAGCGCGTCGCTGAGCCCCGTGTCCTTGATCGTCGCCGGCTCTTGCGGCTGAAAGCTGTCGTCGAGCCCCAGCGCCGAAATCAGCGACGTCGTCCGGTCAAGCGCACCGCTATCGAGCGCACTATTGTCAAGCGTTGCGGTTGCAGACATTGATTCGTACCTGTGCGTTAAGAAAGCCGTCGCTTGCCTGACCTCCGACCTCCGACCTCTGCGCCCTACGGCCTTCCCAGCTTCCGGCTCAACTGCCAGCCGAAGTTCGTCAGCTCGTAAGCATTCTTGTCGGCGGTCTCGTGAATCAGCTCCATCGCTTTCAGGTGCGCGAGCAACGAAATAAAGTGCTCGGCGACAGTCCGATCCTTGGGATCGAAAAACTTCTTCCGTCCCGCCACCACGGCCCGCCCATGCGTCTCGGTCCGCACCACGACTTCGAGCACGCCCTGATTGACGACGGCTGCCCGAATTAGATCCTGTTCCGCGACGGTCAGATTGCTGGCTTCAACGATCGTATGCATACTCACTCTCCGGCGAGCATTCGACACAACCGTCGCCCGCCATCAAAAGTGTATGTCATGCACGTCGCCGGCAGCCGGCAATGGATCGGTCCGATTGTTCCACCTGTGCGAGTCAAACCGCGACATTACGGCAGACTCTCAACCCGAAAACTTGGCGACACCGACCGCGGCAGCACGGTCCTGCTCAGCACGAACTTGTGCAACACGCTCCTGTGCCACACGCTCCTGAGCAACACGGTCTCCAGCTACACGATTCTGAGCAACCGAGTGCAGCAGATTCGCCGCCAGCGCCGTCCAGCCGGTTTGATGACTGGCCCCAACGCCGCGGCCCGTGTCGCCGTGGAAGTATTCGTGGAACAACACCAGCTCGCGCCAGTGCGGGTCGTCGGCATAGCGGCGGTCGTCGCCGTGGCAGGGCCGCCGGCCCGCTTCGTCCGGCAAAAACAGCCGCGTCAACCGCGACGCCAGCTCGGCCGCCACTTCCTTCAGATTCATCATCTGCCCCGACCCGGTCGGGCACTCCACTCGCAGCGAATCGCCGTAGAAATGGTGATACCGCTCAAGCGCCTCGACGAGCAGATAATTGACCGGAAACCAAATCGGCCCGCGCCAGTTCGAGTTGCCGCCGAACAGGCCCGAGTCCGATTCGCCGGGCGTGTAGTCGACGCGATGCTCCGTGCCGCAGAGTTGGACCTGATACGGATGCTCGCGATGAAACTGCGACAGCGCGCGAACTCCATACGGCGCCAAAAACTCCTTTTCATCGAGCACGTAACGCAGCACGCGGACCAGCCGCTCGCGCGAAGGCACCGCGAGCAACCGGTGCGTGTGCCGCTGCTTGTGACCGTCACCGTCGCCGTCGCCGTCATCGTCTCCCTTGCTGGTGCCCTTGTCGCAGTAGCTAATGTGCCGCGCGAGGTCCTGGCGATGCTTGAGAAACCACTCGAGCCGCTTCTTGAACCCCGGCAGCCGGTCGATCACCTCCTGTTCGAGCACCTCGACCGCAAACAGCGGAATGATGCCGACCATCGAGCGAATCCGCAGCGGAAACGCCGTCCCATCGGCGCTCAGCACATCGTAATAAAAGCCATCCTGCTCGTCCCACAGGCCCATGCCGCCGAGCGAATTCATCGCGTCGGTGATCGCCACGAAGTGCTCGAAAAACTTCGACGCAATGTCTTCGTACGACGGATCGTCGGCCGCCAGCTCCAACGCGATCGAGAGCATCGTGGCACAATAGAACGCCATCCAGGCGGTGCCGTCGGCCTGTTCGAGCTGATGGTCGCCGGGCAGCGGCCGCGAGCGATCGAACACGCCGATGTTGTCGAGGCCCAAAAATCCGCCCGCGAACAGGTTCCGCCCCTGCGGGTCCTTGCGATTCACCCACCACGTAAAATTGATCAACAGCTTGTGAAACGCCCGCCGCAAAAACGTCCGATCGCGCTGGCCCCGCGCGCCGGTCATCTTATACACCCGCCAACAGGCCCAAGCGTGGACCGGCGGATTCACGTCGCCGAAGGCAAACTCGTAGGCCGGAATCTGGCCGTTGGGGTGCATGTACCACTCGCGCAGGAACAAGAGCAACTGCTCCTTGGCAAACTCGCCGTCGACCCGCGCCATCGGCAGCATGTGAAACGCCAGGTCCCAGGCCGCGTACCACGGATACTCCCACTTATCCGGCATCGAGATCACGTCGCGGTTGAACAGGTGCCGCCACTCGTGGTTGCGGCCCTGCTTGCGGGCCTCGGGCGGCGGCGGCTGATCGGGATCGCCATCCAGCCAACTCTTCACCACCAGGTGATAAAACTGCTTGCTGAACAACAGCCCCGCGTATGCCTGCCGAGCCACGCTGCGTTCGTCGGCCGACAAACTTTCCTGGTCGGCGATGCGAGCCGCGTAGAATTCGTCGGCCTCCGCAATCCGCCGCGCAAACGTCTCGTCAAACTCCTCCCCGAAACACTCCTCAAAACCCTTGCCCGCCGCTTCCCCTTCAGCCACCAGCCGCAGCCGAACGACGACTTCGCCGCCCGCCGGCACCTCCAGCGCATAGTGCCAGGCCGCCTTCGTGCCGTGGCCTGCGGGGTTCACCGCATCCGTCCGGCCGTCGACCACGTAGTCGTGAAACGCGTCCTTCATATACGGTGAAATGTTGGTAATTTCGTACAGCCGCTCGGTGTTGGTTTCGTTCTCGGTCAATAGCAACGTCGGCGACGTTCTATCGGGGCCGGTGCCATCGGACGCCGCTTCCGCAACCATTCGATACCTGCCCAGCGACGCATGCTGAGTTATCACGCCACTCGCACCACCCCCGCCACCGCCCCCATCCACATCAATCCGCGGCTTCACCTCGCAGCCTTCGTGATCGCAACCCCACGACCACGAGTTGCGAAACCACAGCGTCGGCAGCAAGTGCAGCGTCGCCGCCTCCGGCCCGCGGTTCGCCACCGTGATCCGCACCAGCACATCATCCGGCGACGCCTTGGCATACTCGGCCGTGACGTCGAAATACCGGCCGCCCTCGAACACGCCCGTGTCCGCCAGCTCGAACTCCGGCTCCCCTTTGCCGCGGCGGCGGTTCTCTGCCACCAGCCGGGCGTACGGATACTCGGCCTGCGGATACTTGTAGAGCGACTTCATGTACGAATGCGTCGGCGTCGCGTCCAGATAGTAGTAACACTCCTTCACGTCCTCGCCGTGGTTGCCTTCCGGCCCCGTCACGCCAAACAGCCGCTCCTTCAAGATCGGATCGCGGCCGTTCCAGAGCGCGAGCGCAAAGCAGAGCCGACACTCGCGGTCCGTAAACCCCAACAGCCCGTCTTCGCCCCAGCGATACGCCCGGCTGCGGGCCTGGTCGTGCGGGAAGGAGTCCCAGCTATCTCCATTCGCCGAATAGTCCTCACGGACCGTGCCCCACTGCCGCTCGGAAAGATACGAACCCCACCGCTGCCAATTCGCCGACCGCGCATGCGCCTCCGCCAGCCGCAATTGCTCGGCCGTCTGGCCAGTGGGTTCGCTCGGGATCGGTTCGTGGATTTGCATCGCGCGGCGGGGAGGGTTGGCGAGCATGGCAGCTAGTATACAGCTCCCTCAAGAATAGGTCGCAGAACGCGAGCCCAAGCGAGCAAAGTTATCCGCGAGCCAGCGAGCACGATTGCAAGCCAACCCTTCGTCCTCGACCCCGATCGAACGCTCCACCACGCCGGCAGTCATCGCCCCGCTCAAACGCTCACCCCCGCCGCTCCCCGCCTCGCCCTCCGGGAGAGGCCGCGAGTCGTCGAGCGGGTGAGGGTCTTCCGCTACTCCTTGATATTAACCCTCTTCGCCGCAGCACCATCAACCGCCCCGCCATCCGCCCCCGCCTCTTCCTCCTGAAACGCAAGCGACGCCGAATTGATGCAGTACCGCAAACCCGTCGGCCGCGGCCCATCCTCAAACACATGCCCCAAATGTGCCCCGCACTTCTGGCAAGTCACTTCCGTCCGCTGCATGAACAAGCTGTTGTCCTCTGCGGTGGCCACGTTCTTCGCATCGGCCGGCTGATAGAAGCTCGGCCAACCGCAGCCCGAATCAAACTTCGTCTCCGAGCGAAACAGCAGCTCCCCGCAGCACACACAGCGGTACAAGCCCTCCCGCTGGTTGTCCCAATACTCGCCCGAGAACGCCGCCTCGGTCCCCTTCTCGCGCGTGACGCGATACTGCTCCGCCGTAAGCGACTCCCGCCACCGAGCCTCACTCCCCGGCCCACTCAACTTCGAAGAATCCTGCGGCCGATCATTCGTGCTCTTCATCGTGCCCGACTCCTCATTCCCGTTCGCTGGTATCACTGTCGCTGAAATCTCTGTCGCTGAAATCTCGGTCGCCGATATCTCTGCCGCTGACATCTCTGTCGATACCCCCACACTCTCACGAGCCCGCGTTCGCATACTGGCCGCGACGACCAATCCCACCAACACAACCAACGCCAGAACTGCCACACCGCGAGTTCTCATGCCAATCGCCTCCCACACACGTCACCGAACGCTTCCCGGTCAGCCATTCGCCCGTCACCCCATTGCCCATCGCAGAATTGTACACCACGCGGTCAACAGGCCCCAATTCGCTTCGAGATTCCCGCCCCTCCCCGCGGAAGAGGCCGCGACGGACACCGAGCAGGACGCTTGGTCGTGAGCGAGTGAAGGTCCCGGCTGCACATGTTTCCCACCGTTCCAGCGTCGGCCTTCAGTCGCACACTTCGGCGCAACCCGGACGATTTACCGTCCTTTTCAGTTCGTACTCGCAGAAACGATTTTACAACGCTTTCTGCCGATTGTTTTCCACCCGCTTTGGCGGCTAAAATGCTACGGCGGATTAGTTTACGTCCGATTCGGGGCCCGAACATTGGGGTTCCGCACCATCCGCGATCCCGGCGATGCCCGCAGGAAAAGGCAATCACCCCGCCCGGATACTTGACATCTGTCCACATACGCCCTAAAAAAGCAGTCGCTGCTGTAGAAGGAGACTCAAGCGATGTCGGTGCTGCAATTCAAGGGCAAGACCGCGGTGGAAAACTACCACCACACGGTGCCCCATCACCGGCTGGAATTCGACGCCAAGCTCTCGCTGTTGGGCAAAAGCGAAAAGCCCTCGCTCGACGGCAACCTCATCATCGAAGGCGACAATCTTATCGCGCTCAAAGCGTTGCTCCCCACCCACGCAGGCAAAGTGAAGTGCATCTACATCGACCCGCCCTACAACACCGGCGACGAGGGCTGGGTCTACAACGACAACCTCACCCAACCGCAATTCAAGGAATGGATTGGCCACACGGTCGGCAAGAACGCCATAGGTTGCAACAGCTGATGACCACGACACCAAGCCAACCCGTTTTCCCCGACGAGCGCTACTTGGAATTAATCCGTAGCGCGCTCCGCGTCTGCCTTAGTTACAAACCTGCTTTTGGACACGGGAGGGGTGACGGCATCTCCCTTGAGCGATTCCAGCAGATATATAGCGAAGATGCGTTTTATTCGTGGTTCGGGCTGGACTCGCCACTAGTTTACGCCGCGCACAAAGCCGCAGGCGGCATGACTTCGGTTTATCGACAGATTGGGATGGGTTGCCAGTTAGTTTTCCAGAATGTACTTCAAGACACACTGAGCCTCTCGGCAGCCGATGCCACGTGGTCCTACGAGATCAAAGTCAAGGGCGCAAAGGCGCGACTCCTTGCCCTCGACGGTCGCATTCCGATCGACAAGATCGCTAGTGCTCCCGCTCGCAAGCGCGTCGAAAAATGGCTTGCCGAAGCGATTGACAGCGTAGGGTTGAAGGGCAAGAAAGCCGCTACTCTTGACGGCTGTGTATTTGAAGTGCGGCAAGGGTACAAGAGCAACGACGCCAAGCGCCAGAACGCCGATGTATCGAACGCGGCCAACGCATTTGCGCACGGTTATTTGCCCGTGATGCTGCTCTTGTCTGTGCAAATTCCCAATAGTCTTGCCGAGCGCTATCAGCGTGCCCACTGGCTCATTCTTCGCGGCACGGTCAGCGGTAAATCGACCGACTCAACGTATCTTTTCTGTCGCGAGGTGCTTGGCTACGACCTTGCTGGGTTCTTCCATCGCAATTCCGACGCCATTAAGGCGGAGACATTGGCAGTTTTCGAGGGGCTCCTTCGATGAACACAGACCTCTTCGGCCATCCGATCGCCAATGGCAAGCCCGCAAACGGTCTGGGTCGCCGCGATCACCTCACGTTTCGGGGCAACGTCGCGCTCGGGCGGCACGGCTGGCTTCGCCTAACGCCCGCCTACTCGCTCCACCTTGTTCACGAACTCCTGAAGCAGTCCAGCCCCGATGAGTTTGTCCTTGAACCCTTCTCGGGAACCGGTACGACGCCCCTAGCTTGCGCCTCGCTCGGCATCCGCTGCCACGCGGTGGACATCAATCCGTTCCTCGTCTGGCTGGGTAATCTCAAACTTACTCGGTTCGACGATGGCACCGCCCGCGCGGTGCTGGCTGCTGCAAAACGTATCGCGGACAAGATTCGAGACCCCGACGCTGGTGCGTGGAAGCCCGACCTGCATCAGATCGAGAAGTGGTGGGACGCGCCAACGTTGCACACGCTGGCCGCTTGGTGCGACGCGATCCGAAATCCATCACGCGAGCGGGCCGACGGCGTCACTGATCTGCTCAGCGTCGCGTTCTGCCGCGCGATGATCCAGTCTGCCAACGTCTCCTTTGGACACCAATCCATGTCCTTTAAGAAGAAGGACGACGATGCCAGACTCTTTGATGAGTCGCCTGCGCGTGTCGCCGCCCGACTGGCTGATGCGATTGTGACCGCCGCCAACGACGTGTCCGACAGCCTGAGCGTGGAACCACCCGTCGCCGATTGCCGCGTGTTTCTGGGCGATTCGCGCGAACTTCCCACGGCGCTACCGAAGGGCGGCGGCCGTTACACGACCGTCATCACGTCGCCGCCCTATCCCAATCGAATGAGCTACATCCGCGAGCTTCGTCCATATATGTACTGGCTCGGCTACTTAGCCGACGGTCGAGCCGCCGGAGAACTCGACTGGAAGGCAATCGGCGGCACGTGGGGCTGCGCTACGAGCATGCTCAATAAGTGGTCGCCCAACGGCCACGGCGACATCCCGTTCCCTCACTTCGACCGGATCGTTCACGACATCGGCAAAGGCCACGAACTGCTGGGCCGCTACGTGCACAAATACTTCGAGGATATCAAATGCCACATTCTCGGCCTCAAGTCCGTCCTTGCGCCGGGCGCACGCTGCCACTATATCGTGGGCAACAGCAAATTCTACGACACAATGCTTCCCGTCGAGGGCATCTACGCGGCATTATTTGAGGATGCGGGGTTCGTCGACGTAAGCGTTGAGACGATTCGCAAACGTACGAGCAAGAAGGAACTCTACGAGTTTGTCGTGAATGCCCACATGAGCCGCTCGATTCCAGAGGTTCGACGAAGTGCTGCCGACGCATCCCGCTCGGAAAGGTAGGACGACGGATATCGCATCGGTTCGCGGTCAGTTCAGGGACAAGACGAAGGCAATTGTCTTCCTGCATGACATTCGGTAATCACTTATTTGACTTGTTTGGAGCGGTGAACGACATGTCGGATCGGCGACGCCCTCGCAAGCTTTCGGCAAATACGAAGCCGATGTCATCGGATATAACCGACCTCGAACGACGTGCCATGGAACAAGTGCGCCGCGCTCACGTAAAAGGCGCCGGAGTCAGCAATCCTAGCTTTCGTTCGATGCAGCGGTCCCGAGTCAATTCTTGCGACGAAACTCTGCGATATCAACGCCATCGCGATCGCGTTTTGAGCCGTCACATCTATGTGATGCAGCTGTTAGGCAAGGAAATCTTGAGCGCCGATGATTGAGCTGCAATCGCACTGCGTTCGCCGAACTGTCAAACACCGGTTTGATTCCTCCGGCCTTTGGCTTGCGCAAGTGACCGAAATCGGGTCTTGAATTCCTTGTGGAAGTTGGGAAAACCGGGAGCCGACCCGGCGACCGGGTACGCCGGCTGATCCGGCCTGTCTCACTGTCCGCCGTATTTGCCGGTCTCTCCGTGCGGTCATTCGTCATTCGTCATTTCCCCTCCTCTCCGTGCCCTCCGTGCCTCCGTGGTGAAAATCCCCAAGTGGCCAAAAATAGCTCTTGAATTTGGCCACCCGCTTGGATATAGTGTACGCATGAACATTCGCGAGCCATGGGCGGAGAGCGGAGGGCCAGCGCCAGAAGCGTCTGCCTGGCCCTCGACTCCTGTCACCTGCTCACCTATCACCTCCTCACCTGCTCCCTCCCTCCGACTCTATCCGACAATTCGACGAGTCATTTTGTCCATCGCCGGGCAAGCATCGCTCGAGTTTTTACGTCGCTTCCGCGCGGGCCAAGCGACAAAACAGACATCAATTGTCGCCTCGGCGCGAGTTTTCGCCGCGACGAAGATTTACAAGTCACAACCAGCCAACGACTTGCGAGGCGGCCGAAAAAATACGCCCCGACAAAACGCGAAAAACCACGAGCCCCAGCACCATTTGTCGAAAGAGTTCGCTCGACCGACCGACAATTGGCAATCAAGAGACAAGGAGACAAGGAGATGGGGAGACAAGGAGACGTCGGCAACCGGGGAGACAAGCGAGACCAGCGGCTACTTGGTCATTGGGATTTGGTCATTGGTCATTTTCTCTGACTCACTCCGTCAGTCCGAGCTCGCGGGAATACGAATCCCATGGCAACGAGAACAGCACCACGACCGGCGTCAGTAGATTCGGGTTGCTGCTGACTTCCGATTTGGAATTGGGCGTATGAACCGAACCGGGGCCGGCATCGGCGACGGGAATGGTGATGGGAATCACAACGCGAAAGCCGGTGTCTTCTTCGCCGCGGACGTCGCCGCGCCGCCGCCAGGTGACGCGGACGTCGTCGATGTTGGCGGTCGCAAAACTGCAGCCGCGGAGGATGAAGCCGCCCGGCTGCTCGCTGTCCTGGCACCATTCGGCCGCGTTGCCGATCGCGTTCATGAGCCCCAGCGGCGACGCACCCGCCGTCAATCTCTCCACCGGCACCGGTCCGAGCTCGCCGTAAAAAATTTGGCAGCGGTCGCGGTTGGGCTCGTCGGATCCCCACGGTAGCGGGTAGCCCCGATCCTGCGGTCCGCGGACGGCGCTCTCCCATTCGATCTCCGTCGGCAGACGGCCGCCGAGCCATTGGCAGCAGGCCTGGGCTTGTTCGCTCGATACATTGGTTACGGGCAGAGGATTTTTCAGTGGGTCGAGGTTCTGCGGCTCGGCCCATTTTTTAGATGCATCTTGCCAGCGGGTGCCCGCTTTCGAGTCTCCCGCGGCGCCGGAGAACTGTTGGTATTGGGCATTGGTGACTTCGAGGAGCGCGATGTAGAACGGCTGCTTGATCTCGACGGTGCGCTTCGGCAATTCGCCCTCGCGGAGTTTGTCGCTCGACGAGCCATAGTTGTACGTTCCCGGCTTAACCAGTGCGAACTCCAACGGCTGTTGGTCACCCAGCCGTGCGGCAAGTGCGCGGACCGGCAATTGAATCGCCGAGTCAACTTCCGCGCCGGGCTTGGCGACGAGCGACTCGGGCAGACGCGGCTTTTCGCGCTCCAGCTCGAGCGACACTTTGTTGCCGAGCTTCGAGAGTTCCTCGGGCGAGAGCGACCGAGTGGCCGGCACGTACCCATCGCGGCGTGCTTCCAACAGCAGCGGTTGTCCTTGTTGGTGCTTGTACGTCGCGGCCCCTTCAACCAACGCCTGGTTTTTGCCGCCCACGCTCAATTGAGCATCGGGGGGCGACAGTTGAACGGCGACGTCGACGAACGTGATGATCGGTTCGAGCTTGACCGAGAACTTGTTCTTCTCCGCCGAGACGACTAGCTCCTGCGTGGCCGGATGGAAACCTGCCTTGCGAAAGGTCACGGCATGCTTACCGGGTTTGAAGGCATACGTTCCGTCGGGCGACGCTTGGACGGGCTTCTGACCTTCGACGACTTCCAGATTGGCGGCATCCGGTTCGACGGCAAACGTCACGGGAATCGCCGCCCCGGCGTTGCCGCGAAAGCTAAACCAAAGCGCGCCGAGGATTATCAAGGCGCAGAGCGGGTACAGCACATAGGGCCGACTTAGCTGCTGGTTGAACCAGTCCTTGCTGAATTTTGGCGCCGCGGGCTTAGTCGTTGCTGCAGTCGGTTTTTTCGCGCGTTTCTCGGCGGACGGGGCAGCAACCTCGGCGGTAGCTACCGGACTATGCCCGCCGGGCAGGACCGTTTGCTGTCCCGGCGACAACGTTCTCACCACAGCCGGTGCGAGCGGACGGCCATCCGCTGGGACCGCGCCCTCCTCGTCGACTCCACCCGCGACCGGCACCGGAATGAAGGGCCGGTCGGCCAGTTCTTTGAGCACTTCTTGAGCGGTCTGGGCTCGCTCGGCGACTCGCTTCTTGAGCATCCGATCGAGCACGTGGGCCAGGTCGTCGGGGATTCCTTTGACGAGCTTCTTGGTCGAGGCGAGCTCGTCGGGCGAACTATGCCAGCGCAGCCAGGCCGTGTCGGCGTCGATGGCGCCTTTGCCCGTTCCCGGGAACAAGCCGTCGAACTGCGGACCCTTGAGCAATTCGAGCGCCGTAAATCCCAAGCAGTACAAGTCGAGTGGCGGTCCGAAGTCGCCGAATTCCGGCCGGATCAACTCGGGCGCCAGGTATTTCTTGCTCCCCCGCGGCACGCGCAGCTCGCCGCCGACGGCTGTCTGCTCGAACTCACTGAGCTTCACCCGGCCCGCTTCGTTGATCAGCAGATTGGACGGCCGCACGGTGCCGTGGACCTTGCTCTTCTCGTGCAAGAAGGCGAGTGCTTCGAGCGTCTGCTTGAGCACGCTGCGGACCAAATCGGGATCGCTGGGCCCCTCGGCGATGATCGACGCCAGCGTGCCCTTCATCAATTCCATGACGATCCAGCCCCGCTCGGTATCGACCGAATACACTCGCAGCACGTTGTCGTGCTCGAATTGGGCCAGAAACTGGGCCTCGCGCAGGAAGCGCTCGCGGTGACGCGGGTCCCGCCGAGCGCTTTCGTCCAGCTCCTTGATCGCCACTTCGCGGCCGAGGGACAGGTCGTAGCTGCGGAACACGACCGTGTTCACGCCGCGGCCAAGTTCTTCGAACAGCTCGTAGGAGGGATGCTGGTTCATCGTCGGATCGATTGTTGGGGACGGACCGGTTGGGATGGGAAGCGAGAGTCGGCGGTCGAAACGCCACCTGGGCGGCTGCGGTTGCCCACCATCATACTCGATGGGCCGGAGGGTGCTACAATGGGCGGCGTGTCCCGGCAAGGGTAGCTTTTGGAAAAGGCGCGATCCCGGAAAACGAACGATGGAAACGAAGGAAATCTACCAGGAAACGGTCCGTCACTTCTTGGCACCCGTGTTGCCGCTCTTGGATGATCCGTCGGTGACGGAGATTCTCATCAACGGCCACCGGACGATCTATTTTGAACGCGACGGCCGCTTGAACCGCTCGGAGCTCTCGTTCCCCAATCCGGCCCTGTTGATGGCGGCGGCGCGAAACATCGCCGAATACACGGGCCGCTCGATCGACGATGACAACCACAGCATGGACGCCCGCCTGCCGGACGGCTCGCGCGTACACGTGATCGTGCCGCCCAGCTCGCGCAACGGCTGCTGCATCTCGATCCGCAAGTTCAAGCAATCGTCGTTCAACCTGTCGTCGCTGGTGAAGTCGGGCAGCATGTCGGAAGAGGGCCGGGAATTCCTCGGCTTGTCGGTCCTGCTGCACAAGAACACGGTGATCGCCGGCGGGACGGGCAGCGGCAAGACGTCGCTCTTGAACGCGCTGTCGGCCGAGATCCCGGAGAATGAACGGATCGTCGTCATCGAAGACAGCTCCGAGCTGCAGCTCAATCAGCCCCACACCGTGTACTTGGAAGCTCAACCGGCCAAGCCGGATGGGACGGGGCGGGTGACGATCCGCGACCTGTTTGTCGATTCGCTGCGGATGCGGCCCGATCGGATCGTGGTCGGCGAAATCCGCCGCGGCGAAGCCCTCGATTTGGTCCAGTCGATGATCTCCGGCCACTCGGGCTCGCTCACCACCGTGCATGCCACGACCGCCAACGACGCCGCGATTCGGCTCGAAACACTGAGCATGATGAGCGACGTGGCCTTGCCGGTCCACGTGGCCCGGATGCAAGTGGCCTCGGCCATTCAGCTCGTGGTGCAGATCGCCCGCTTCCTCGACGGCTCGCGCAAGATCCGCGCGATCAGCGAGTGCCTCGGCCTGGACGAACGCGGCAACTATCAATTCCAGGACCTCTATCGGTTCGAGGCCAAGGGAATCGGTCCGGATGGCAGGCTGCTGGGGGAACTGCTGCCGACCGGCGTCGTGCCGACTTTTGCCGAAGAAGCCGCCCAAATGGGCTATCAGGACCGCGTCAAGCTGACGCGGAAGCTGTTTTCATCGACGAGCGCCAACAGCTAGCCGATTTGGTTCTCATTTCAACGGCACCAATACGATTTGGCACCTTCGTCCAAAGAGTGCCAAACGAACGTCGGTCTGGGGAGTACCGACGCGGTCCTGTGTGGCCCCGTCCGTTTGGCAATCTATGGCGGCCTCCAACACAGCCCCCAAGCGATCACTTTTACAGAACAGAAGTTACACTATCTTTGCGGCGCCTCGATCGCGCGACCTTGACCACGAAATAAATCACCCAGAACCCCCAGACGAGCATCGATAGTTGTTGTGTCCGGCCGGCGATGAGGGTGTTGGCGGGATTTAAGGCCTCGGGGCTTACGGCCATCGCAAAATCGTGCAGGCAAGTCACGCGAACAAATGCTTCGTTGATCAATCCACCGATCAGAAGATAGAAGCTGAGCAGCATCAACTGCGGGTGCAGATACGCCCACATGGCGCGTTTTTGCCGGGAGGCACTGTAAATGCCCATCGCAACGATCAGAATCTCGATGACGGATACGATATGAAAAATGCCGAAAACCCCTGGCCCGACCCTAAGGACTGCGCCCGGCAAAATATCGAAGCGATAGATGGCTAAGGCGCTCAGATTCAGCACGCCCATCGCGCCGGCATACCAGAAGCCCCAATAGCGATGACGGCGCGTGCCCTTTGTCGCCGCGAGTACATACGCGCCAATAAATAGAGCTGCAAGACAGGCAACGCTGTGAATCCAGCCGAGGAAGGAAATATTGGAAATATTCATGGCGGATCAACCTTCAATAATGTCGCGCAGATAAGCCACATAGACTTCAAAGGCGCGACGTCCATTTTTGGTGAGGCGAACTCGAGTACGGGGCTTCTTGCCGTCGAAATCCTTTTCCACTGCGATATAGCCTGCTTGCTCTAGTGTGCCGAGATGCGCGCCGAGATTGCCTTCGGTAGCAGCCACGATCGCGCGCAGCCGCACAAATTCAATTTTCTCGGACGCCGGCAGCGGATTCAGCGCTGCCATGATTTTCAGCCGCACTGGCTGATGGATGATGGAATCGGGCTGCTCCATGTCAGGCCCGCCTCAGCCAAAAGCCTGTCAAGATCAGAGACCCTCCGCCGACGAGCGCCATCCAGAGGAAGAAAATTCCGGGCAGGAAAAAATATCCGCCCAGCGCAGCGGCAGCGAGAATGGCGCCCACGATCATGTAGCGCGTGCCGAACCAAAGCCCCACACCCGCGTACAGAGCGGCAAATAGCAGGGGCCAGTAAGCGCCTGCCTGAAGATCATTCCTCGGGGGAATGACCGCGAATAGCGCGCAACTGAAGGCAAAAATCAGGCCGAAAGCGGCGCCAACGCGCCAATGGGGGCGCATTTTCTGCATCTTGCCGGCAACAACTGTTGCGAGGATGCCCGCGAGCACGCTACCCGGCCATATCCATCCGGTGCGGGCGGGCGCCAAGGCTTGGCCGGCGTAACCTGCCACCCAGACCAGGCCCCAGATAAAGAAGTATGGAGCGCACAGGCTATACCCATAGACTTCGGCGCTGCGCTTCTGAATTACAGTGGCCTCGCGCAAGCTTTGCGCGGCTTCGTTCGGTGACAGTGACATGATGGTCTCCAGGACTGCAGAGTACTCTATACTACAGAGTTATCTAATGCAAGTGGCGACCTTACTTATTAAGGGGGTGGCCTAGTGAATCAATCGTTCCTGAACCCGGCTGCCGAACACTCGTCGGGCTCGCTGTGGTGGCACTTATTGGTTTTGGGCGCAACCGGTCGCCCGCCAGGCGGAATCCGAGGGACAGCCATCTAAGTCCGTGGGCAAATAGTCCCTACGCCTGCCCCGAGTGCGGCTCCTAACCGCGGAGCCATATTTTACCCATCTTGCCACCTCCATAGATGCGCAGAACTCCCGGCGACTTTTGGTCATCTACGGCCAGATCTCGAGGATTTTCGAGCGCGCCCCGAGTGTTACATTTTGCACATCTATGGCCCGGGACGCTTTTTCTGACCGGCCTGTAACACCCGCCTAGCGGCCCGTATGAGATGATGTTCGCAGGAGACTGACTACTTGGCTGACAAGACAGGGCCTGCATCCAAAACACCACTTTTTACGGGAGATTACGAAGATGACCACGAACCTGAACAACCTGATCCGCAAGTTCCACAGCAACGAAGAAGGCCTCGAAGCCCTACAAGTCGTGATGATTATCGCCATCGCCGGCATGATCATGGTGGCCGCCTCGACTGTCGGCAGCCAGGCAGTCGAGTGGATGGGCGAGAAGTGGGAAGCCCTCAAGGGCCAAGACATCTCCCTCTAAATCCTTAGCCAGATTCACCTTGGCACCTCTAAAAGGCGGCCGATTCCCTCCGGAATCGAGCCGCCTTTTTCTTTTGGCAGCCGCGGTGATATCCGCCCCAAAAAGAGTTCCGCTTCGCTGTAACACCCGCCAAATCGCCCGTATGAGACTTTGTAAGCAGGAACACTGACTTGGCTGACAAGACAGGGCCTGCATCCGAAACAAACACTTTTTTCCGAGGAGATACGAAGATGACCACGAACCTGAACAACCTGATCCGCAAGTTCCACAGCAACGAAGAAGGCCTCGAAGCCCTGCAAGTCGTGATGATTATCGCCATCGCCGGCATGATCATGGTGGCCGCCTCGACTGTCGGCAGCCAGGCAGTCGAGTGGATGGGCGAGA
>JANNTD010000126.1:0-6939 GCA_031403315.1 Planctomycetota bacterium | reverse complement strand
CCGGTTGTACCTCTGTGAACGCTTCGCACTGTCGGTTGCCCGACAGCACGCATCACTCGAGGCCAAGGCGACTGGCTAGGTCTTACCTTGTACGACTCTTTCATTCGCTACCTTCCTCCGGCTTGACGCCGACGCACCCTGCCCCCTTTAATTAGCCTTCATGCATCAATCAAGCTTCTCGCATCGATCAGCCGAGAGGGAGAGTCTGCTCCTATTCCTTCCTTCGAGCCGTTCTTGCTCTTCATTGTTGTTGTCGCTTCCGCGTCGCTCGGATATCGCTAGTCGGCACTTGGTACCATCGCATCGACGCACGCCCGAGTGTTAGGGAAAGAACTCGCTGAACATGAAATCCCGGCGCGCCTTGAACGATTCCACGTCCGACGTATTCAGATCGAACCACTCTCCCTGCTTCCGCTTTGACCGAAAACGATTATGCCAGTACTTCTCAAGGACGTACGGGCAGTCCGTCTTGATGTCGTGCTTAGAGACGAGGTCTTCAGGCAGGAGCAGGCTGAGCCCTGCTCCCCTGCGACCGGAGTCGTTCGCCTTTCCGATCTTGTACAGGCGTAAAGTCCGGGAGTACTTTAGGTAAACAAATCCTACCGATTCCTTGACCGTGTTCTTACCGTTTGCCGACGGAACGGGCTTTGAGGCCTCGTGATCAATTCGGCCTTTGCATAGCTCCGCGAGATTCGTGTTTCCCGATTCGTTCGCAAACTCGAAAAGTGCCGCAGCGGTCTCGGGCATGCCACCGTACCTCTTCTTTACCGTCTGCCATACTGGGAAGCCCTCCACCTGCCTAGCACGCATGTTGATCTCGTCACGGACTGGAAAGTGACCAAGCTCAACAATGAAGCCAGCAAGCTGACTTAGCAGGTGCGCTTCCGGGATCTTCTGAGTCATTGAGTTTGGCTCGTGGCCAGCCTCGCGAACTGCGTCAGTCCACCGTACCCAGTACTTCCCCTTCCAAGCGGACTGCTTGATCCGTGTGGCCGCGACGAACTCGCGCTCGCCCGGCGATCTCGCCTCCGTGGCCACGAACCTTTGAATCTCTTCAAGGATTTCAGCTTTGGAAATCGCCATTTCTGTAGTATACGCGCGGAAGCCCGCGCATGCACTTGCGCTGTGTCGCTTTTGGTTCCCCTAGCGATGGCGATCCGAAGTTCGCACCTCGCACAGTTCTCTCACCTTCGTTCGCCGGGCAATTGGCTGGCTTGCTTCACCCAAGCGGCGAATTGAGCTTCGCCGAGCTGGTCGTCCTCGAGGAGATCGAGGTAGCGGACTGCCTTTTGCTTGGACTTGCCGGGCGGGACGCAGCGCCGCGCCGCGGAAGAAAGTCATTTTAACGTACTTTGTGATGCAAGGAAGACAGAGAAACCAGCCCTGGCCCTCGACTGCATAAGACGGCGAGTTCCACTTGGTTTCCCGCGTCAAGTACCGGTTTGACTCCTCCCCCTAAACCCCGAACCCCGAACGCTGAACCCTCCTGTAGCCCCGGCCCAATCTTCAGTTACCGACTCGCCTTACTAAAGATTTGCCATCAGCAACCAGCTAAGTCATTACACCCCAATCGCTTGGCGCTCCGCCTGACCACTGATCTTCTCCGTGCCCTCCGTGCCTCCGTGGTGAAATCCCAGGTGGCCAAAAATAGATACTTTACATCTGTACACTAGTTGGTATAATCAAAGGCGTACCAACAGCGTCCGCGATTGCGTGCGAGGCCACCCACCGTGGGCGTGAGGCAGTTTCCTCCGCCCGCGGTTCCTCCGCCATGAAAACAGCGTGAGGCCCAAATTCCTCCGTAATCCGGCGAAGATTGTTCTTTGACAACTTAAAACGAGGTCAACCGTCAGCCATCGGTCTCAGATGGTTGGGATGCGGTCGCAATCCGTCTGCATCCTGAACCCTGAACCCCGAACCCTTTCCCAGCCCAGTGGACTCTATCGGACAATTCGCGGCGCTATTTTGTCGATCGGCGGACATGTTTCGCTCGAGTTTTTACGTCGTTTCCGCGACTCTCGGGCGACAAAAAGAGCGCGAATAGTCGCCTCGGAGCGTGTTTCCGCCGGGACGATTTTTTGCAACACGCGTGCCGCCAACGACTTGCGAGCCGGCCCAAAAAATACGACCGGACAAAACGCGAAAAACCTCGAGCCCGGCAGCCATTTGTCGCCATCGTTCGAACCACCAGGCGACAATTCGCGCCGGCACAACTTGGTCATTGGGGCTTAGTCATTGGTCATTCGCTTTCCCTGAAGCCTTCCATCTGTAACGGTTGTGCCGGCCGCTCGCCTTCGGCCAGTCCTACTATGCCGGCTGTTCCGGCCGGCCCAGCGAGACTGATTCCGCTGGGCGCGATTTTGCTGGTTAAACGCCCGGCAGGTAGACGAATTCTGATTCTACGGGCCCTAAGCCTCAGCGCGATAATGACGGTGCGCCCCGACCGCGCGCCCCGCGCCCGAAGATTCTCCACGGACAATCCATGCACGACGCACGCTGGCAATTGCGCAAGGTTTGGCGGAGCGCCGCCCTGGCGTTTTGCCTGGCCGCCGAAGTAGCGCTCGCCGAAGCTGCGCTGGCCGGCGCGGGCGTGAAACGCGATCCGCAGCCGCTCGTGTTCGAGAACCGGTACGTCGTCGCTGCCGATGCGCAGGCGGGCGATTCCGCTGCAAAATCACCCCACGAGCAGCGGCCCCAAGCCGAGCCGCACACCCGTCAGACACCCGTCGCAACGATCGACGATTTGTTGGCGCGGGCAGCGGCAGAGAGCGGGTGCAATATCGAGCTCGCAGCACCAACGTCAGCTGAGGCACCAAATTCAGCGATCGAGCCGCCGGCAACATCAATAGGGACCGAACCAGTACGGACCAAACCGAAGCCGCCAGCGCAGTCGACTGCGGAACCAGCGACTGAATTGGAACGCATCGCCGAATCGCCGCTAGCCAAATCGAGCCTCATGCCATCCGAGTCGCAGACTCCACCACCAGAACCCGCAGCAACACCAACGGCTCGGGAAATTCAGCCGATGCAACCCACAACGCCGGCGATGGAGTCGGACGTCGGGCCGGTGGAAGCGGAAGTTCTGCCGATCGAGCCGCCGTCGGAGCCGTGGGAACCGCCCATCGTTCAACCTGCCAACGAAGCCGCTCTGCCTTATGTCTCTCAACCTGCCGACGAACCAGTCGTCATTCCAATTCCCGTTGAGACTGCAGAAGAAAATGAATCCGTCCGCGAAATGGTCGACGACCTGGAAGCGGTTTGGTCGGAAGGATTTGAAGCGGCGCCCGCTCCGGCACTGGAGCCAATCCTCGAACCAAACGCGACCAGCGGCGCCGTCATGGTGATGCCCTATGCACCGACGACCGCCGAGCTTTCGCGGCAACTGTTGCCGACGGTCCGCAAAGCCTATGGACTGGCACAGCACGGCGCCGTGTACGCCGCCCAAACCGAATTTATCCAGGTGCTGCGCCGCATCGCCGAAGCGAAGGACGCGGCCGAAGGCGTCGACACCCACGCGCAGGCACTCGCCGCGGGTTTGCGGGCGATCGACGAAGCAGACGACTTCGCGCCGCAGGGCGCGCAGTTGGAAGCCGACATGAACGTCGCGGTGATGGTCTCGTCGCATCGCACGCCGGTGCTGCTCCACGAGGGCCCGACCGTGCGGCCGGCAGAGGCGATCGCGCTGTACCATCAATTCGCCCGCCAGCAGCTCACCTATGCGGTCGCCGGCGAGCAAGCGGGCTCGATGGCGCTCTACGGACTCGGCAAAGTGCAGAATCGGCTGGCCTACGAAGCGGACGGCGATTTGAAACACGAGCGGAAGGCGCTCACGATGTTTCTCGCGGCACTCGACGCCGGGCCGGGAAATCATCTCGCGGCCAACGAGATCGGCGTGCTGCTGACGCGCGGTGGGCAGCCGGCGGAGGCGGCGGCACACTTCTGCCGGGCGATCGACCTCGCGCCCACCAGCACCAGCTATCACAACCTGGCGGTGGTCGAGCGGACGATGGGCTATCACGAACAAGCAGCCGCCAACGAACAATACGCATGGCAACTGGCGCAGCGCGATCGGTCCGCCGGCGCCACGTCGCGGGCCAGAGGCGTCCAATGGGTCGCACCGCAAGAGTTAAGCCGCGTCGCGCAGCCTTTGCCGATCGAAGCCGCCAATGGTCGCCTGACGAACGCCACGCAACGATTGCCGCAGCCGCCCGCCACCGGTCCAGTGCAAACCGTCGCCAAGTGGCCACAGAAACTCGTGCCGGGGGTTTTCCGCCGTTAGCATGACGACAGATCGACCCAATTTGATTCGGTGGATGACCGCGGTGATGCTTGTCGCCGTTGCGCTGGGCGGATGGTCGGTCTCGCGGAACTCGACCCACCCTACGGCTACAGCCGCAACCGCTGCTCAAAGCGTCGTTCCTAAATCCGTCCGCCAGTGCCAGGCGCTCGGTCCCGCGGCCCCATATCCGATCTGGGGCGTCGACAGCCTGTCCGGCGGGTGCGGTGGCGGCGAGGTCGGTTGGGACGCACGCGGCGCGATCCCTTGGCAAGAATTCGCGCAGGGCGAGTGGGTCGGCCATGCTCGCACCGCGCAAGTCCCCGAGTACCGCCTGCGTGAAGGAGACCAGATCGCCGTCTACTATCGACGCACGCGCGACGAACAATCGCGGCCGTATGAATTGCAAGTCGGCGATCGGATCATGGTCGAATCGCTGACGGCCACCGGCGGCCCGACCACGACCCAGCCCAGCGGTGGCGCGACCGTGTTGTCCGAAGGGGGCATCACACGCACACTGGTGATTCAGCCGGACGGGACGATTTCGCTGCCGCTAATAGGTCAGGTCCGCGCGACGCGGCGGACGGTTCAATCGCTCCGCGAAGAGCTGGAAGAAGCGTACAAGAAATTCTATCGCGTCCCGTCGATCACCGTGACGCCGATCCATGTCGACACGCGGCTCGAGGACTTGCTGAACACCGTCGACAGCCGGGCCGGCCTCCGCGGCGGCCTGCAATTACTGGCGCTGGTGACGCCGGCCGGGAAGATTCAGCTCCCGGCGGTCGACTCGGTGTTCGTCCAGGGTCTGACGCCGGCGGAGGCGAAGCAAGAGATCGACGCACGCTACGCCGCCACGATCCCCGGCGTCGAGGTCACCATCGATCTGGCCACGCGGGCGCCGCGATTCGTCTACGTCGTCGGCGAAGTGACAAACCCAGGCCGATTCGAGTTGGTCGGCCCAACCACCGCCATGCAGTCGATCGCGCTGGCGGGCGGGTGGCGGATCGGCGCAAACTTGCGGCAGGTCGTCGTGTTCCGCCGCGGCGACGACTGGCGGCTGATGGCCACGATGCTCGACTTGCGCGGCGCGATGTACGGCCGCCGCCCCGTGCCGGCCGACGACATCTGGCTCAACGACTCCGACATCTTGCTAGTGACTAAGACGCCGATTCAGCAGGTCGACGAAGTGATCGAGCAATTTTTCACGCGCGGCCTGTATGGCGTTCTGCCGCGCGAAGTGATTTGGAATCTCGATTCCGTAGGTTCAACTTCCCTGTAAGGCTGCGAGCGGCGAGGATCGAGTTAGTGTGTAAATCGCCGGCGGATTCGACGGCTGCGGATGAGGACGCAACCAAATACCAACAGTGCCGCACTTGTCGGTTCCGGAACGGAGAGGGACCCAGCGCCGCCGCCCGCAGCGCCCCACGTCTCGCCGAAGTGACTCTTCCAAACATCGTAGTCGGCGGCATCGACCTTGCCGTCTCCATTGCCGTCCGCGGCGAGATGGTAGCCGGTGCTCTCCAGACTGTCTCGCCACACCGTGAAGTCGGCGGCGTCGACCACGTGGTCCATGTTAAAGTCGCCTGAGTGCGGCACGGAATTGGTGACGAGGTAGATCCGTCCGCCGCCTTGTTTGGTCGACATATACATTTCACCGAACACGCCTTCGCCGTAGCGGGCGTCGTTGCGGTCGGTCGTGCTCGCGGGATTGCCGCTGATCAGCGCGCTGTAGTCGTCGTAGATTATTGCGGCAGTGGACGGATTGTTGTCGTGGTCAAGGGCCAGGTTGAGCTTGTGGAGCACCGCCTGGGTGAGCTCGCTGGGCTCGTCGCGGGACGGATCATTGGGATCAAGTTTCGCGACCGCAGCCAGCATGTCGGCGAAGTCGGCGTGATAGACGGCGCCATCCTTCATCGGAAAATTGTTGAAGATCAATTGATTGTCGAGGTTCGGGTCGCTGCCATTGCGAACGACAAAACCGCTGGCGATCGAGTTGCTCGACGAAACCTGGCTGAGCATCGCGTTGTGATCGTATTGCGCGACCGGGAACGAATACCCGAAATTGGCTTCGTCCACAGGCAGGGAAGCGACGCCGGTGATGTAGCCTGCGTCGGAATTCATCGGATCGTTGTTGGCGATCTGACGTTCGACAAACGTGCCTTCGCGTTTCGGCCAACCGTAGTTGCCGCCGGCCACGGCGAGTTCGACCTCTTCGACGTTGGCCCGCCCGATGTTGCCAACCAGGATATGCACGTTGCCGTTGTCGTCCTGGTTGAATGAAAAGGTGTGGGGGTTGCGGAAGCCGGATGCGAAGATCTCTTTGAGGACGCTCGGATCGCCGCTGGATGCAAAGGGGTTGGTGTTGGGAATCGTGTAGCGCAGGCTGCCGCCGCCATCGGGGTCCAGCGGATCGACACGCAACATTTTTCCCAACGCATTGCCCAGGAGTTGCGGATAGTCGCCGGGCGAGTGCTGCGAGTTCGAATCTCCGTGCGTCAAGTACAACAGCCCGTAATCCTCGTCGCCCGGCCGGGCATAGGGATTGAAACGTGCCTGCTTGATGGGATGGTCGTTGACCGGCATGTTCACGCGAAACAGCTCGCGGAAGCCACTGAACGCGCTGGTCTCGTGGTTGTACGTCCACTCGGCCAGCACGCCGGGGA
>JANNTD010000125.1:0-24498 GCA_031403315.1 Planctomycetota bacterium | reverse complement strand
CGGGTCGCAGCGAACCACGTGCGAACAAGCGGCGTCCCAAACTCCTACAACTCCTGACCAAGCCTCGCCACCAAGCCAAGCCCGAACTGGCGGCCGCCGCGTGACGTAAAACCTTTCACACAAAGCGGCAGTGCCATTCGTTTCTGCCACCCCCTATACTGGGGCGTTAGCTTCTTGAGATCACGATCTGTGAAGCCCGTGGTTCAACCCTCCCTCGCACGGCATTTTACGCCGAATTCAACAATGGCTATAAAGAAGCAAGAGTTTTACGAGGGGGCTGCGATTCACCTGTTGGCCCGTGCCGGGAGAATTGCAAGCATCCGATATCAAGCGCCCTTCTTCCTCCTGAACGAGAATCTTCTCGTTCTCCTAAAGTATTCCACGAAGTCCCGAAGTCCGTGGGGATTCACATTCACGATAGACGAGCAAGGAATTCTGCAGGAACGGGCCGCACAGCAACAGGTCGTGATCGGACTCATTTGCGGCGCCGACGGCGTAGCAGCGCTGGCGTTTGACGCGTACCTGAGCATTGCTGCTCCCAGATCATCAGCAATCCACATATCGTGCTATCGTCAGCACAATGAGCACTATGAGGTCAATGGACCCGATGGAAGGCTAAACAAAAAAGTTGCGCCGTCGAATTGGCAAAGAATTTTTGGGGCTGAGGGTATTACATGATGAAACATCGCGACCAAGTCTTGGGACTGCTCGAAAAACAGATCGGCAATCCGGCGGAAGTTAAGGACATCTGCGACACCGCGAACGAGGTTGCCAAGAAATGGGTCGACCCAGTAAGCGGTGGCAAGGAAGAGACGAACGGCCTCATCTATGGATTGATCCAGAGCGGGAAGACCGGCGTCTTGACCGTCACTGGTGCTATTGGTGCTGATGAAGGATACAAAACTATCATCATTCTGACGTCGGACAATGATCCGCTTTATGAGCAGACTCTGGTGCGGGCACGTCAGGCATTCCCTGGTATGGACATCATCGGGAAAAAAGATGTCAAGGACGCCGGATCGTTCTTGCAGCGAATCAAGGGAGAGACCTGTGCAATCGTTATCACCAAGAACGGCGCATTGCTGAACACGCTGATTCAGAACTTGAAGCAAGGAAGGGTGCGAGGCCTCAGTTGCCTAATCATCGACGACGAGGCGGATCAGGCCAGTCTCAACACTCAAGCAAGCCGAGCCGATGGCACAAGAAGCAGGATCAACGAGAGGATCGCAGAGTTGCGAGGTTTCTTCGAGAAGAATACTTATTTGCAGGTTACAGCAACTCCGCAGGCTCTATTCCTGCAAACTCCGGGACACGATTTCCGACCAAAGTTTACTGTCTTGAGCCACCCTGGCTCCGACTATGTTGGCGGGGACGATTTTTTCGGTGACCACTCGACGCTCGTCAGAGAATTTGACGTAAACGACATCGCGGTTTTGGCTCCTGGCGCGCAGCCCACTCCGACGCTGGATATACCAAAGTCGCTTCTTAGGGCTCTTGATACGTTCATGATTGGCGCCACGTATAAGCGAACGAAAGAGCCCGACCAAAATTGCGCATTCCTCTGTCACGTCAGCACCAAAACGAGTGACCATAGACACATCGTCGATCTCTTGAGGAAGTACAAGACGGACTTAGCGGTTCGCTTAAAGACCAATCATCAACCGACTATTAAGAGACTTACGCAAGTCTATGACGACTTAGCCGCGACTCACAGAGGGCTAAGTGGCACAGGGTTTGACAGCCTAATCGAAAAGGTCGGGTTTTTCTCGCCTGGTATTACGGTCAAGCTCGTCAACGGCGATACGGACGAGGACGTGGCCGTCGAATCACCTTACAACCTCTTCGTCGGCGGTAATAAACTCGGTCGGGGAGTCACAATAAAGAATCTGCTTGTTAGCTACTATGGACGCCATCCGAAGAGACCCCAAGCCGACACGGTGCTTCAACACGCTCGCATGTATGGATACCGCAGGAAAGATATCGGACTCCTGAGACTATTCCTGCCCCCGGGACTTCACACCGTTTTCAAAGCCATCAACAAAATGGAGCGCGGACTCCGTGACCTAATTGCTCGACAACCGACCGAGGAGTTTCGAGGCGTGTATATTGAAAGTGGGCTCAGTGCCACTCGGAAAAATATCCTCGCGCCTGGATCACTCGGCGTTTATTCGGGTGGAAGCATTTATAACCCGGCGCAAGTCATGCGCGATGATACCGTAAAGACATCCACAGAGAAAATCGACAAGAAACTGGCTAAAATAGCAGATAAACATCATGTGGAGATGCCCATTGAGGCGATGCAGGCGCTGATACATCTCACTTTGCCAGACCAACGAGAATCAGAACACGTCTGGAATCCGGTAGCAGTGGCAGAATCACTTGCGCAGTTCGCGAAGCTTTGTCAACAAGAGACGGGGTTCGTTTACGTTGATCGAGATCGTGGCCTTAAGGAAAAGCGGCACGAGAACCAAGGAATTTTGTCTGGCGGCGAAGATGCGAAGGTCCCCAGAGACAAAATCACGATCTTCATGCTACGAACAGCCGCAGATCGAGGGAAGAATCCTGCTTGGTGGCCGCAGATTAGGTTTCCCGCCGGCCGTTACGCCTTCGCTTTTTCCGTATAGTTGGGTACATCAGTAATTAGGGATTTTGTGAGGTCGAGGCTCGATGAGGAAGAGGCCAATCGCGGTCGACTTGTTCTCCGGCGCTGGAGGTCTATCGGAAGGCCTGCGTCAGGCAGGATTCAATGTAGTGGGAGCCGTCGAAGTTGATGAATTGGCGTGCTCAACTTACAAGTTGAATCACCCGCGTGTGAAGATTTGGGAGACGGACATTACTCGCCTAACGGGCGCGGCGATGATGAAAGCGCTGAAGCTCAAGCCAGGCGATCTCGATCTTCTTGCCGCGTGCCCACCGTGCCAGGGGTTCTCAACCATGCGAACCAAGAACGGTACTCGGCGGAATCGAGATTCGCGAAATGACCTGATCTACGATGTGCTTAGGCTCATTCGTACTACACAGCCTAAGTCTGTTATGTTGGAGAATGTTCCCGGGCTTGCAGCCAATCGGCGATTTGCCGTGTTCACTGAACGCTTGGAAGCACTTGGATATCATATCAGGTGGGATGTACTTAACACGGTCGACTATGGCGTTCCGCAAAGGCGGCGTCGGCTAGTGCTTTTGGCATCGAAATTAAGAGAACCAAAATTTGCGCCCAGAGCTCCGAGAAAGCGCACCGTCCGTCAGACTATCGGAGCGCTAACTCCACCTGAGCGAAGTCGTGACACGTTGCACAACTACACGATCCAAAGGAGCAGTAAGGTCTCGAAGCTAATCAAGAAAATTCCGCAAAACGGGGGCAGTAGAATGGCCCTGGGAAAAAAGAATCAACTTGTGTGCCATCGGCGGATACGGGGCTTCTGGGATGTATATGGGCGGATGGCCTGGGACAAACCTTCTCCGACAATCACAGGAGGTTGTATCAATCCGTCAAAGGGTCGGTTTCTTCACCCTACTGATGACAGAGCAATTACGCTTCGTGAAGCCGCTCTATTGCAGACCTTTCCCAAGGCGTATAAATTTCTGTTGGACAAAGGGCGCTACCCCGCTGCCCTCTTGATTGGCAACGCACTTCCGCCCGAGTTTATTAGGCGGCATGCGATGGCCCTGATGAAGACGTTGTAAGTCTTGGATCTATTTACGTCGCATCCGGGCGCGCTGGTTACATGTCGAAGGTACCGACGACGTGGACAGATTTGACATCGCAACACGTTCGCGCGTGATGAGTCGCAACAAATCACGTGGGACAAAATCGACGGAATGGAGATTTCGATCGCTGTTGATGCGTTCTGGAATTAGGGGCTGGAGGATCGGACACAACTCAAGTCTTCCGGGAAGACCAGACATCATTTTCTTTCAGCAGCGTCTTGCCATTTTCTTAGACGGCTGTTTCTGGCATGGGTGCAAGCGCTGTCGTTCAATACCCGCGGCCAACCGACAGTATTGGCTTGCCAAAATACAAATGAACAGAAGGCGCGATAGAAAAGCAGTTCGAGCGCTTCGTTCGATGGGTTGGCGCATCTTGAGGATCTGGGAACATGAACTCAAGAACAACAGTGAAAAGGTACTCGAAAAAGTTCTGGTTCGTGGCCAGTCATCTCCTCGCGCGACGCGATAGCGATTTGTATCCGCTCTCACAATGGGCGAAGTTACTGCATCGCGGCTGTCGTGGGAAAGGTTTCGAAATAATGGTCTCTGCCGTCGATCGAGACCAACCATCCATCTTGATGACGTTGAGGTTCACCAACGACAGAGTAGTGCATTCTTCTATGGCATGTTGCGCACAGAACGATGACATACTCCGGTGCCAAGCATTCGGGCGGGGGGTCGTCACAAAGATGGAACAAATGGTGGATTTCGCAATATCTCTTTCCATTCCTCATGAGGAATCCGTTGATTCCGCAAAGCTGACAACGATCTCCCCTTGAAGACTTGACAAAGTTGGTAATTCGACTTGGACGCTCGTAGAGCTCCAAGAGCTTTTTTATTCGCCGAAGCTTGGGCGGGGATTTCGTGGGCGTTGTTTGGCGATATATAGCGCCGAACTCGTTCTCGATTCGGTCTAGTCTCGTCGTTGCGACAGTTCGTAGTAAATGAATCGCGACGGCAATGAAGTGAACGAGGCCAAATAACGCTTCGGAAAGTGATAAACTTGCCCTACTTCATCTTTGTAGGAAGAACCGCTGCGGTATTGGTTTAGAATGAGTGCGCCGCTTGACGGATCTTGTGGAGTGCGTTCCATAATTGTGGCAGTCATACGAATTGAGCCCGGTTCACCGGTGGCTTGCCCAAAGAGTGATGTATTGTACAAAGGCTAGGGTGAATATCCGCGAATTCGCCCAGTTTCGGCCGAATTGGTACAATAAGGGCTGGAACAGACAGAGATCTTCCTTAAGAGGCCGAGCCATGAGCGGGGCCAGCAGGCAAGCAAGAATCCCTCACCCTTGCCCTCTCCCAAAGGGAGAGGGGAGTTTTGGTCGAGCGTTGTCGCTCGTTCTATGCGCGCTCGCGGTGCTCTTGCCGCAGGCGGCATCCGCCCAGGTCGATCAGATGCCCGAGCCGGGTTACTACGCCGCGGTCAATGAGTTCTATGCCGGCGAGTATCGCGGTGCCGAGCGGGTGTTGCGGCGGATGACTCGCACCGGCGTGCAGGCGGCTCAGGCGCGGTGGATTGATTCCATTTGCTATCACGCGATGCTGGGCGAGGTGCTCTATCAGCAGGGGCGGAATGCGGAGGCGATTCAGTCGTTCGATCAGGCGTGTCTGCTCTTGCTCTCGTATCCGGACTTCCTGCGGCAGGTGACGTTTGAGGATCCGCGGGCCGAGGGGAATTCGACGCGGCAGGGTGTGCCGTGGGGACAGAGCGGGCGGCAGTTTGCACTCGGCGATTATCCGCGGATGATGCAGGTGATGGTGGGGAGCGCTGCCGGGGCGCAGCGGGCGCTCGAACAGGGCGGGGCGTTCATGCAGCCGCAGTTGTGGCGGGTGAATGTGGCCGAGGTGATTCGCACTGCGGCGCTGGCAATGCGGCGGCGGAACGAGTTGCTGGGGCCGCTCGGGAAGCACGATCGGATCTCGAAGGAGTTGGCGACGACGCTCGCACGGCGGAATCTGACGCACTCGAATCATTGGTCGCAGGCATGGACGGAGCTGCTCGCGGGGATCGCCAAGGCGGGGATCGGCGACGCAGCCGAGGCGAAGACGCGGCTCGATCGGGCGGTGATCGTCGGCGGGACGTTCGATCATCCGCTCACCGGCATCGCGCTGTTGGAGGAGGGTAAGCTGGCGATGGCGGCGGGCGACCATCGGACGGCGGGGCAACTGCTCGTCGACGCGAGTGTGGCCGGGTATTACTACGACGATCTGGACGTGGTGACGGAGTCGCTGCGGCTGGGTTGGGTGAATTTTTTGGCGGCGGGGGGCACGGGAGTATATCAGCCGCTGGAGCCGGCGGCGGCATGGGCGCAAGGGAATCGGCTGTGGCATGTGGCGGCGACGCTGCGGCTGGCGCAGGCGGAGAATTTGCTGCGCGGCGGGCTGTTGGTGGATGCGGCGGCCGTGGTCGAAGAGACGGGCAAGCGGCTGGGCGAGATGAAGAACGCGCGGCTGGGGATGAAGCAGATGTTTTTGCAGGCGGTGGTGCAGGTCGGCCGGGGGCAGGTGGAGCCGGCGAGTGCGTCGCTGAATCGGGCTTTGACGGGACAGCGGGTGGCGTCGCTGCGGAACTTTCAGATCGTGCGGGCCGGCGAACTCGCGGATGCGGGCGAGATGACCGCGCGGGTCGCGCCGGACGTGTACGGTGCGCTGTTGGCGGATCCGACGCCGGCGGATTGGACACAGCGGACGTTTGACACGCTCGCGGTGACGTCGACGCCGCATGCGGCCGCGTTCGATCGCTGGTTCTTGGCGGCGATCGAGCGGAAGGATACGCCGGGGGCGCTCGAGGTGTCCGAGCGGGCGAAGCGGGAGCGTTTCTTGACGACGCTGCCGTTGGGTGGCAGGTTTCTCGCACTGCGGGCGGTGCTCGAAGCGCCGGCGAGCGAGTTGACGCCGCAAATGGTGCTGGAGCGGCAACAGTTGGCGGCGAATTTTCCGGCTTATGGCGGCTTGGCGGCGGCGGCGGCGAAGCTGGCACAGCAGATGCGCAGCGGCTCGCTCAAGCCGGAGCAGGGCGCGGCCGGGCAGGCGCTCGTGGGGCAGATGGCGGAGTGGGGCAAGAACGTGGCGGCGCGGGAGCAGATGCTGCTCTCCATGGCGCTCGCGCCGGTGCCGTCGTCGCTGGTGTTTCCGCCGCTGCGGACGACGGAGGAATTGAAGCAATCGCTCGCAGAGGGCGAGGCGCTGGTGGTGTTTCACGCGGCGGGCGGGAATCTGTTTGGGTTCTTGGTGAGTCGGCAGACGGAGCATGCGTGGCCTCTGGGCGAGGCGCACGAGGTGCAAAAGGTGGTCGCCGATTGGTTGCGGTTGTTGGGGAACTACAGCGCGAGCCGCGAGATCGCCAGCGACGAACTCTCGAACGACAAGTGGCGCGAGGCGGCAACGCGGATGTATCAGGCGCTATTTGCGAACGCGCGGCTCGATCTGGCGAAGACGACCGACTTGGCGATCGTGCCCGATGGCTGGTTGTGGTACTTGCCTTTCGAGGCGCTGGTGCCTCCCGGTGATAAAAAGGACGCCGATAAGCATGGCGCAGCGGTGGGGGCGACGTTGATCGAGCGGGTGCCGATGCATTTTGGCCCGACGGCGGCGCTGGCGGTGGGCGATCGGCGGCCGTTTCGTCCGACGCGGCATACGGGAATCGTGGCGAACGAGTTGGCGGCGGCGGAAGCGAAGGGGGGCGGCGAGAGTTTGTCGCTCAAGCCGCTCGAGGATGCGGTGAAGGGGCCGGTGCGATTGGTGCCGCCGCTCGCGCAGCCGGGGTACCTGCTCGCGCCGCTCTTGGATCAATTGGTGGTGCTGGATGACGTCGACGTGAATCGTAACGATCCGTACGACTGGTCGCCGCTGCCGCGGTCGCGCGGGAAGAATGCGGATTCGCTCGCGGCGTGGATGGGGCTGCCGTACGAGGGGCCGGAGCGGGTGGTGGTCACCGGTCTGCCGACGGCGGCGGAGACGGGGCTGAAGGTTTCGCGGCGCGGGGATGCGGCGGCGGCCGCGCCGGGGAGCGAGATTTTCGATTCGGTGTGTGCGCTGATGGCGAGCGGGGCGCGGACGGTGCTGGTCTCGCGGTGGCGGACGGGCGGGCAGATGAATTTGCAGTTGGTCCGCGAGTTCGTGCAGGAGCTGCAACACAGTCCGGCCGACGTGGCGTGGCAGCGGAGTGTGATGCTGGCGCGCGAGACGCCGCTGGATGCGGCTCAGGAACCGCGGCTCAAGCGGCTCGACGAGATGGCGGAGCCGCCGGGAGCCGATCATCCGTTTTTCTGGGCCGGGTATTTGCTCGTTGACACGGGTACGCGGGCGGGTCAAGAATCGGAGGAAGCGGAGCCGGCCGCGGAAGTGAAGCCGCCGGTTGCGAAACCGACGCCAGCCAAGAATCCGCCGCCGGTGCTGCCGCCGCAAAGCGAACTCAAACCGCCCGCTGATACGCCAACTCGTAAGCCTGCCGCCGATTCGACACCCACCGGACCCGCCGACAAATACAAATGATGCACCTTCGGACGCGGGCGGTCGGCGGCTGGCTGGTTTCGCTCTTCGCACTGGTTGTGGTGGCACTTGTGCCGCTCTCTGCGCGCGGCGGTTGGACCGTCACGCCGCGGAATTCCGTTTCGCTCGGCGCGGGGCCGGTGTCCGGCATTCGCGAGTTGAGCGGTGTCACCTATCTCGGGCCGCAGGCCGGTGGACTCGAACGGTTCGCAGCGATTCAGGACGAGAACCGGCGGATTGTCGTGTTCGACGTCGGCTTCGCGGCGAATGGGGCGATCAACTCGGCGACCGCAGTAAGTGCGGTGACGATCACGGGCGGGCCGGATTTCGAGGGCATCGCGTACACGGGTGCAGCGCGGAACAGCGTGTTCGTGAGCGAGGAGAATTCGCCGACGGTTCGCGAGTTCAATCTGGCGGGCGGCGAGCAGTTGCAATCGCTGGCGTTGCCGGAGGTGTTCGAGGTCAGCCGCGACAACCGCGGGCTCGAAGCACTCACCCGCTCGTTTGACGGCGACACGCTGTGGACGGCGAACGAGGAGGCGCTCGAAGTCGATGGTCCGGATTCTTCACCCACGGCAACGAACACGGTTCGGCTGCAGCAGATTGCGGATCAAGGTGGGGCGATTAGCTTGGCCTCGCAGTTTGCATACAAAATCGATCCAATTCATGCGGGCAGCGGCGGGGGAAATGATCGCAGTGGCTTGCCCGACCTGGCGATGCTGCCGGACGACACGCTCATCGCATTGGAGCGGTCGGCGGCCGCTGCGCTGCCGCCGTTTCGCAGCCGCCTCTATGGGGTTGGCTTCGCGGGGGCGACCGATATCAGCGGCGAAGAATTCTCGTCGGGCTTGGAGGACGCGTCGTTCACACCGGTCGCGAAGATGCTGCTCTGGTCGGGTGCGGTGGGCGCGCTCACTAACGGAAACCTGGAAGGGCTGGGCCTGGGACCGGTGCTGGCGAGCGGCAACTGGTCGCTGTTGGGCGTTCTCGACAACGGCGGGAGCGGCAGCAATTTGATCGTGTCGTTCGAGCTGTCGCTAAACGGTTGCGATCTCGCGGGCGACTACAACTGCAGTGGTGCGGTCGACCAGGCGGACTACACGCTGTGGAAGAATACGTTTGGTTCGACGAAGGCGCTCGCGGCGGACGGGAACGTGGACGGAGTGGTCGACGCGGCGGACTACGCGATTTGGCGGGATCATCTTGGGGAGCCGGCGGTGGAATCCGCAACGGCTGTGCCCGAGCTGGGGACGGTGGGGTTGTTGGGTCTCGCAACGTTGATGGGCTTAGCGTCGCGCAGGACGCAGCGCTAAGCCGCAAGCGGCGAGGAGTACGAGCGCGAGGGTCGACGGTTCGGGGACCGTGGCCAACGCGCCGCTGCCGCTTGACTCGCTGAGGCCGAAGTTGGCTTTCCAGAAGTCGTAATCTTCGGCGTCGACCACGTTGTCTTCGTTGGCGTCGGCGGCGAGATTGCCCACTTGGCCCAGCGAATCGCGCCAGACAGTGAAGTCGGCCGCGTCGACGAGGCCGTCGCGGTTGAAGTCGCCCGGCAAGCCGTCGGAGACGAGCACAAAGGTCGTGACGCTCCATTTCGGCATTGTGTATTGGAAGGCGTTCAAGAGGTCGAGCTCGATGTCGGCCGCGTGCGTGATGTTCGCTGAACTGTCGGTGAAATGATAAACCTCCGCATGATCGAACACGCGGTCGTGCGTGACGGCGATGCCGGTAGTTATGGGATTGGCGGTGCGGTTGATGGCGACGACGATCATGCGGTTCGGGTCGCTGGAGTCGACGCTGGCGTAGATGGCCGACTGGGCGATGTTCGACGTGTCGGCGTCGATCGAGGTGTCGCCGAATTGGCCGCCGGCGCCGTCGTAGTTGACGTACATGTTGAAAGCGGCGTTGACGTAGGTGGAGCCGTTGTTGACGTCCCACCAGTTGGCGGCGAATACGCCCTCGCGGCCGAGGATGCCGAGGAAATCGGCCTGGGCGATGCCGCCGGAATAGTGATTGCCGCCACCGTAGTTGTATTCGGTGATGGCGATTTTGGTGCCGGGCTTGAAGTCGGCGACGTCGCGCTGGACGTGCTTCAACAGCTTGATCGGTCCGCCGCTGCAACAGCCGGTGATCCAACTGGTTTCGGTGTATGTTGGATCCCAAAGCGAGCGCGGGGCTTGTACGCGGGCGGCGACGACGGCAGTCGAGGTTTCGCTACCCGTGATCCGCACGCCGCCACCTTGGGCTTCGGGATACCAATGCAGATCGATTACGTCCATGAGAGTCCGGCCCAATTCGACTTCCTTGGCGCGGACGTCGTTTAACAGTCGCTCGTAATAGTGCAATTCGCCCCCCTGATCTCCGCCCGGATGGGAGGGCGACGTTCCCGAGAGGGAGCCTTGCAGGCTGTTGAACTCGGCGTATCCGTAGCCGACGCCGCCGAAGACCAAGGCATTCGGGTTCACGTCTTTGATCGCAGTGGCGTGGGCAATCGTCTTGTCGCGCATTTCGTTGTATGTGGGCGCGAAGGGATGAATCAGCGGATGGGTGCGGCCGCCGGCGCTGGCCGGCACACCTGGGTACGGCGGGTTCTCCCAAGGTCTGGGTTCGTCGCCTGACTGCCAGCCCGCGGGCAGCGCTTCGCCCCACAAGGCCGGCTCGTTGTCGAGGCTATACCACACCTGCTGGCTATCCTGCTTGAAGTCCTCGGCCCAGTTGACGAACTCGTCGGTGAAGACGTAGCCGTCCGTCTTGTCCGGATTGGTCGAGAGCGACGAGCCCGGATAGATCGTCGACTTCTTGGCTTCGACTTTTTTCCAGCGCGGGGACGGAGCGACTTCCGTCTCGTCGACGGTGCCGTTGCCGTCGGCCGCGACGTAACCGGCCATGGGAATTGTGACGAGCGATGCGCGTCCAGCGGTCGCGGCATTCTGGATCATTCCCCGAACGGCCGAACCGGGCGCCGCGTTGGACTGGTTGTTCACCAAACCGTAGTCGCTGTGGTGGTACCAGTCAGAGCCGGCATTGGAAGCGTTGTTCTCCCAGTTGTAGCCGGTCATGCGATTGCCGCCGCTGCGGTCGAAGGTGCGATTGGTGATGTTCGACGAATTCGAACCGTAGATCCACGGCGAGATGCTCTTCACGTCCTGGCCGGAGTTGAGCGAGAACTGGATGGCAGCGGCGCCGGGGTTGTCGGGCGTGATGGCGTGGGCCGCAGGCGACCGCAGCACGAGCGTACACGTGAGTGTGCCAATGAATAGGAGGCAGCGCCTCCCGAAGCAGTTGTCCGCCATCTCTCTCCTCCGCTCTACTCACCGCGGCGAGTCGCCATGCCGACCCGCGACGGCGAAAACCGGCCCGTGCCTTGCCAAGCTTTTATTCTATCGGACATGTCCAAAGAACGCAATTTTTGTTGATGTGCGACACCGGTTGAGGCGCGGGGCACGATCCGCTAGTCTGCTCTATTGGTAATAAAAACCGCTGCAACTCACAGGTATCTACCATGACGCATTCCAAAAGTCTGACATTGATGATGATCGCGGCTCTGGCGCTCGGCGGAGCCGTTGTGGCTTTGGCGGCCGAGACGGTGCCGGGTGCGGCGACTTCCCAGAGTCTGTTCAATGGCAAGGATCTTGAAGGATGGCACGCCGACGTCCCTGATTTGGACAAGAACCCTACCGCGCAAAGTCCGTTTGTGGTGCGTGATGAGATGCTGGTGAGCTTGGGAACGCCGGGTGGACATCTGATTACGGATGCGGAATTTCAGAATTATCGTATCGAGGTCGAGTATCGCTTTGCGGCCAAACCGGGGAACTGCGGCGTGCTGGTACACGCCTCCACGCCGCGCGCTCTCTACGATATGTTTCCCAAGTCGATTGAGGTGCAAATGGATAGTGGCAACGCGGGCGACTTCTGGTGCATTGTGGAAGACGTCGCGGTGCCCGACATGGAACAGCGACGGGGCCCGAAAGCGAACTGGGGAATCACCGAAGGCAAGGGTCGACAAATTCGCAACCTGACGGAAGGCTCGGAAAAGCCGCCGGGCGAGTGGAACACCATGGTCGTGGAGTGCGTCGACGACTCGATCAAAGTCTGGGTCAACGGTGAGTTGGTAAATCACGGCTCTGATTGCTCGGCGACAAAAGGGCAGATTGCCTTGCAGGCGGAAGGATCGGAGGTTGAGTTTCGGAAGCTGGAGTTGACTCCGATCGCTAGGTTTAGCGACGAAAGTCCGTGAGCGCGGAGTATCGCGGATCAGGCTCATCGCCGAGGCTTACTCTCCTCGCGGATATCCCATCACGGTAGCGGTGGTGAAATCGCCCGGCGGTTCGGCGCGGTTACGGCGTCCGCCAGAGACTTGCCAGCAACAAGTCGCGGATCGAGGGGAACTCGCGCGGAAGGCGGTTGTAGAGCTTAAAGAACAGCTCGTCGTGCGAGGCGAGCTCGGCGATCCAGTCGTTCTTGTTGGTGGTCATCACTTCGGCGAATTGCTCTTTGGTGAAGCTGAGACCGCGCCAGTCGAGGTCTTCGTAGCGCGGCGTCCAACCGAGCGAGCCTTCGGAAGCCGTCGCCCGGCCGTGGACGCGGTCGACGATCCACTTCAGGACGCGGAAGTTGTCGCCGTAGCCGGGCCAGAGGAACTTGCCGTCCTTGTCGCGGCGAAACCAATTGACGTTGAAGATCCGCGGCGGGTTCTTGAGACCGCGGCCGAAGTCGAGCCAATGGGAAAAATAGTCGCCCATGTTGTAGCCGCAGAACGGCAGCATGGCGAACGGGTCGCGGCGGACCTGGCCGAGCTGGCCGAAGGCGGCGGCGGTCATTTCGGAGCCCATCGTGGCGGCCGAGTAGACACCGAACGCCCAATTGAACGCCTGCGACACGAGCGGCACCGCGGTGCTGCGGCGACCGCCGAAGATGAACGCCGCGATCGGCACACCCTTCGGATCGTTGTAGGCGGGGTCGGCTGACGGGCACTGCGACATCGGAGCGGTGAAGCGGCTGTTGGCGTGGGCGGCTTTGGCTTCGGTGCCGGGGGCCCAATCCTTGCCTTGCCAGTCGATGGCGTGCTTGGGCGGATCGCCGTCCATGCCTTCCCACCAGACGTCGCCTTCGTCGGTGAGGGCGACGTTGGTGAAGATGGTGTTTTTCGTGATCGAAGCCATCGCGTTGGGGTTGGTCTTTTCGTTGGTTCCGGGTGCGACACCGAAGAAGCCGGCCTCGGGGTTGATGGCATAGATCTGGCCATCGTCGCCGGGCTTGATCCAAGCGATGTCGTCGCCGACGGTGGTCACCTCCCAGCCGTCCTTCAAGAATTCCTTGGGCGGAATGAGCATGGCGAAGTTCGTCTTGCCGCAGGCGCTGGGGAAGGCAGCGGCGACGTAGGTCTTCTCACCGGTCGGGCTCTTCACGCCCGTGATCAGCATGTGCTCGGCGAGCCAGCCTTCTTCCTTGGCCATCACCGAGGCGATGCGGAGCGCGAGGCATTTTTTACCGAGTAGCGCGTTGCCACCGTAACCGGAGCCGTAGCTCCAGATCATCCGCTCCTCGGGGAAGTGGACGATGTATTTATCCTTCGGGTCGGGGCTGCACGGCCACGGCACGTCATCTTGACCCGGCTTGAGCGGCATGCCGACCGAGTGCAGACACTTGACGAAGTGACCCGTGCCGAGGGCCTTGAGAACTTGCTCGCCCATGCGGGTCATGATCCGCATGTTCACGACGACGTACGGCGAATCGGAAAGCTGCACGCCGATGTGGGCGATCGGCGAGCCGACCGGGCCCATGCTGAAGGGGATCACGTACATCGTGCGGCCCTTCATCACGCCGTCGAACTTCGGCGTCAGCGAGGCCTTCATCTTGTCGGGCGCCATCCAGTTGTTGGTCGGCCCGGCGTCGGCTTCCTCTTTGCAGCAGATGTAGGTGCGGTCTTCGACGCGGGCGACGTCGCTCGGATGGCTGCGGGCGAGGAACGAGTCGGGGCGCAGCTTCGGGTTGAGCTTGATGAACGTGCCACTGGCGACCATCTCGGCGCAGAGGCGGTCGTACTCCTCCTGGGAGCCGGTGCACCAGTAGACCTGGTCCGGCTTCATGAGAGCTGCCATCTCTTTGACCCAGGCAACGAGCTGTTGGTTCTTGACGGAGGCGGGGGCTTCGAGAGTGCTGGTGGCTGCCACGGCAATAACTCCTAACTCGCTTGGGTGAACGACGCCTAACAAAAACGCTGCGCGACCTGTAATTCTGCCATGAAAGGCCCTCATATCCAAGGGGACGGAAATCACGAGTCCGGAAGCAGCATTCATGAGAATGCCGCTACATCCGCTCGACCGTTTCGATTCCCAGCAGGTTGAGGCCGCGCTCGAGCGTGCGGGCGGTGAGATCGCAGAGGAGGAGGCGGCTGGTGCGGAGCTCGTCGGTCTCCGCTTTGAGCACGGGGCAGTGCTCGAAGAAGTCGCTGTAGCGGCTGGCGAGCTCGAAGAGATAGCCCGTGAGGAAATTGGGTCGGTAGTCGGCGGCGACGCGCGTGAGAGCTTCGGAAAATTGGAGTAAGGCCAGGGCGAGGGCACGCTCCTGGGGCATCGTCAATAAAATTACGTTGGAGCGAGCCGGGCGGTCCTTCGCCCCGATCGGGGTCGAGGACGACCCGGCTCGCTGCGCTTGCCGAACATGCTCCACGTCGACGCCCGCTTTCCCGAAGATGCTCCGCACGCGGGCGTAGCTGTATTGCATGTACGCCGCCGTGTTGCCGGTCATGGCGAGCATCTTGTCGTAGCTGAAGACGTAGTCGCTGGTGCGATTGTGGGAGAGGTCGGCGTACTTGATCGCGCCGATGCCGATTCGCTCGGCCACGGTGCGGCGATCGGCGTCGGAGAGCAACGGCTCGGGTCGGGCATCGTCGTTCTCGCAAACGATCTTGTACGCCCGCTCGACGGCTTCGTCCAACAGGCCCGCCAGGCCAACGGCGGTGCCCTCGCGGGTTTTGAACGGCCGGCCATCTTCGCCGAGCACGGTGCCGAATGCGATGTGCTGCAGCTCGACGTCTTTGTAACCCCAGAGCCGCACGACGGCGAAGAGCTGCTCGAAGTGGAGCGACTGGCGGTGGTCGACGACATAGATAATTGCGGCGGGCCGCCATTCACTCGTACGATATTGAATCGTGGCCAGGTCGGTCGTGGAATAGAGGAACGCGCCGTCTTGCTTTTGCACGATCATCGGAGTGGGCTGGCCTTCGACGAAGACGCAAATCGCGCCTTCGCTTTTGCGCGCCAAGCCTTTGTCGACGAGGTCCTTCACGACACCGCGCAGCCGGTCCTGATAAAAACTTTCGCCGAGCGTGTGGTCGAACGAGACGCCGAGCCGTTCGTAGGTGGCATTGATCTCGGCGAGGCAGGGGGGCAGGAATTGACGCCAGAGCTCGACGTTCGTCGGATCGCCGCCGTGGAGCGCGGCCGTTTCCAGTTGCACTTTCTTGGCGATGTCGGCGTGCGGCTCAAGGAGCGGACCGAGTTTCGGATCGGCCTCGGTCGCTTCGAGCTTTGTTTCGAGGCCAGTGAGCCCAGTCTGCAATTCGGCGAGTTGCAATTTCGCCTGCTCGAGTTGCTTCGCCGCCTTCTTGAGTTCCTTCGGATCCTCGGGCGCGGCCTGGGCGTCGAGCCGGGCGACTCGTTCTTCTGATTCCTTGATCTTGTACTTGAGGGCGGGGACCTTTTCGTGCTGCGTCTCGCGATACTCCACGAGCGCGTGGACCAACCGGTAGAGCCGACTCAGCTCGTCGACTGGCCTGGCCGCCAATGCCGCTTCGTCGCGGAAGTGCTTGTAGCCGTAAATGATCATCCCGAACTGGGTGCCCCAATCGCCCAGGTGGTTGTCGCTGATCGTGTGGTGCCCGAGGAACTTCAAGATGCGGTAGAGGGCGTCGCCGATGACGGTCGAACGGATGTGACCGACGTGCATCGGCTTGGCGACGTTGGGCGAGGAGAAGTCGAGGACGACCGTCCGCGGCTGGGCCGCTTTCACCACGCCGAGGCGCTCGACGTCCTGCAAAGCGGCCGCCAATTGCTCGACGATCCAGCCGTCTTTGAGCCGCAGGTTGATGAAGCCGGGTCCCGCCACTTCCGGCGGCTCGCAAACGTCGGCGACGTCGGCGAGCGCCGCGAGCTGCATGGCGATCTCGCGAGGCGGCTTGCCGAGCTGTTTGCCCAAACGCATGGCGAAGTTGGCCTGGTAGTCGCCGAACTTCGCGTCCTGGCTCGGAAGCAACATGCCAAGCAAGTTTGGAATCTCCGCCGCCTCGAAATCTGGCGAGCGGAGCTCGACGCCGAGCGATCCCAGCGCTGCGGCAAACCGGTTGCGGAGCAGGGCGAGTACGTTCATGGACGCTCTCACACCGGTCCTGGGCTCGTTTGTTCCCACGGCAGCACCACCCGCTGGGCCGTGTCCCAGAGCTCCTCGAGCGCGTAGAACCGCCGCGTTTCTTCGTCGAAGAGGTGCATCACCACCGAGCCGTAGTCGAGGAGAATCCAGCGGCTTTCGTGGTAGCCTTCGATCCCCAGGCGGTGGTCGCCCAACTCGCCTTCGAGCGTATGGTCGATTTCGTCGCCGATCGCGTGGAGTTGCCGGCGGCTATTGCCGGTGGCGATCACAAAGTAATCGAACTCCGGCGTGGTCGACCGCATGTCGAGCACGACGACGTTCTGGCCGCGGTTGTCGGCGGCGGTCCGCGCAGCGGCCAGAGCGAGTTGCAGGCTGCGCTCGCGGCGTGTTTCAAGATTCGGCAGGGCTTCGGCGATCGGAGGATACCTCGGGTAATGGCAGGGTGATTTTTGCAGACAGAAGTTTCGATTTTACTCGGCACGGCCCCAGCCGACGAGTGCCGAACGGTGCAAACCGCGGGCCGGCCAGATAGATCACGCTTTCCGGCCGAAAGCTTAGCAATTGTCAGTCTGGAAGGCCTGACGTACGATGCAGCAAAAAGGAGCATTCCTCATGGGCGATTGGATCGAAGCGGGCGAGCGGGCCCCAGCCTTTACCCTGACCGCCGACGACGGCACCAAGATTCGCCTCTCCGACCTGAAAGGCCAGCCGGCGGTGCTCTATTTTTATCCCCGCGACGACACGCCGGGCTGCACCCGCGAGGCCTGCGCGTTTCGCGACCAGCAGGCGCAGCTCAAGAAACTGGGGGCCCGGGTACTGGGGATCAGCACTGATAGCAGCGAGAGCCACGGGAAGTTCCGCGACAAATACGACCTCAACTTCCCGCTACTATCGGATCCCGACCACGCCGTGGCGGAGAAATATGGCGCTTGGCGCGAGAAGAACATGTACGGCAAGAAATCGCTGGGCATCCAGCGGAGCACGTTTCTCATCGACGCGGTCGGCAAGGTGGCCAAGCTGTGGAAGGCAGTCAAGGTCGACGGGCACGATGAGCAGGTCGTCGCCGCGCTTGGCGAGTTGAAAAAATGAATTGATTCATCGCCAACATTCGCAGTTGTCTGGGCTGGCATTCTCAACTGCGGCAGGAGTATAACCGTTATTATTGTTTCCGCCCGAGCAGCGGTGTCGCGCGCAATTGCCTTGGGAATCGGTTTCAGCGTTGACCCATTTTCTCATCGCCACGTGACATCGGCGTGCATCCGCAACGCTGACAATTCGTCGGAGGGATATCGATGGATTGCGATCAAGTATTCGCGATATTGACTCGCGGGCCGTTTCCCACTGGCGAGCTTTGGGATGAGGATGTCGAGGCCCATCTGGAAAAGTGTGCCGGTTGCTGGCGGATCGCCGAAGCGCTGCGGCCGGCGCTCGAGGTGTTTCAAGAGGCCGTGCCCCCGGCCGAGAGTCGCGACCTGCCAGGCTACTGGGGCGATGCCCGACCGGCCGGCGCCATTGTCTCCGAGCTCGGCAAGGCATCGACCCGCTTGGCAATGGCCACCGATGTGCGTCGCGTTCCGCGAACCCATGCGCCGCACTACGACCATTCGCGCGCCAACCGCCTTTCGCCCGAGGTGCTGCGGGCCATGGTGTTTGCCTCGATGATTACCGCTATGGTGATCGGCCTCGGACTGTTCTGGCTGGTCTTGTAACGCAGATTCAAAATCCGGGAGGGCGAGGCTCCTACCGGACCGAATGCGAGCACGTCAAAGCTCGGCAGGAGCCTCGCCCTCCCATCAAGCGGCCGGTCGCACCAACTTTGCCAGTCGTGCCGTGCTAGCCGCGTCAAATTAGCGGCGATCCGGCGCAAGACGATTTGCTTCTCGTCGAGCGGTAACCTAGCGTTGTGTACCGGATACTAGGCGGCCGCTCGCGGCCCGCAGGTTCCGGCCCTTTTCCCGCGCCGCATCCCTCCGGCAAAATTCGCCCCTCGATTTTCGCCTTGGCTGAGGCTGCGCCTATTTCGAGCGCCTACTAGTGAAAACGGCCCACCTGAAAGAATGTGATCTGATGCTTGCTTCCGCCACCGATTTTTTGACGGTTCAGGAAACCCAATCGCTCGGCCTGCCGCCATACTCGCCGGACACGGCATTGCGGAGCGCGGAATTGATCGAGGAGTTCCGCAAATTGCGGCATGCGCTCCAGCGGCCCGTGAAGTTCGAGCGCCGCGGCTACGGTCGGATTCCGCTGCCGCTGTTGCTGCGCGTGACGCCGCTCGACCAGACGGGCCAGCGGCTCGACGAGCTCTCGACGATCGTCGTCGGCAAAGACATTTCGCCGCATGGGATCAGCTTCTTCCACGAACAGCCGCTGCCACACCGCCGGGCGATCGTCGTCTTCGAGCACCCCGACGTGGGCGTCTTCACGATGGAGAGCGACCTCGGCTGGTGCCAATTCACGGGCGCGGGCTGGTACGTGAGCGGCGGCCGGCTAATTCGCAGCATGGCCCCGGCGGAATAGGGGGCGTCCTGGAAGGACGAGGCATCTGGGGGAGGGCGAAGCTCCCGCCGAGCGTTGCCGGACCCGATCTTGGCTCGGCCGGAGCCTCGCCCTCCCGTCGTCCCTCTCGCACGGGAATAATCCGCCTCGACCGCGACGAATCGCTGGTTTGTCGCCACCAAGCAGCCGCCGCGGCAAGCCAGTGCCGCAGGAACGGCGGCTGCGGTGGCGACGCTTTCTGTCGCACTCGCGGGTCAATTCTCAGGAGGCAGGGCCATGAAGACATTCCGTTTGGTAGGGTGGTGCGCGATCGTTGAGTTGTCGTTCTGTTGCTCGACGGTAACTGTGCGGGCGAACGAAGGGGAACAGACGCCGGCGGCGGCCGAAGGTGTGCCCGCAGCGCCGCCCTCAATGTGCCGGTGTGAGGGCGATCTCGGCCCGAGCGTCGAGAGGATCAAACGAGCACTGGCCGGGCAGCTCCATTCGACCGGCTTGGAATTCAGCGACGAGCCGCTCGAAAACGTCGTTAACTTCCTCCAGGAAGATTACGGCATTCCGATCCAATTGGATCAGCCTGCCCTCGATGATGCCGGTTTGACGCGCGACCTTCCGATCACCGTCAATTTGAATCACATCACTTTCAGCGCGGCTTTGCGTTTGCTGCTCAAGAGAGAGCAGTTGGTCTATGTGATTCGAGACGAAGTGCTTGTCATCACAACGCCTGAGGAAGCAGAATCGGAACTTGTCGCCTGCGTTTACGACGTGCGCGACTTGATTGGCGAGAATAAGAAGAACAAGGAAATCGAATCGCTCGTCGACGTTATTGTCTCGTGCGTCGCATCGGAGACCTGGGCGGTTAGCGGTGGTGGCGAGGCGGAAATCAAGACGCTTCGGCCTGGGCTGCTAGTCATCTCGCAGACCGGAGCAGTACACGAAGAAATTGGCAACTTGCTGGCCTTGATCCGCGAGACGCTGCGTCAGCCGATCACTCGACCCGCCGGCGAAGCGACGGGCATGATGGGCGGCAGAGGCGGCTACGGCATGAGCAGGGAAGGAATGGAGGGCGGGGAAGGCGGCTATGGAGGTGGCCGCGGTGGCCCCGGCGGCGAAATGGGCGCTGAGCCGACGCCGGCCGAAGCAACTCCCTTCGATTGATAGCGCCTCGGCGCCCGAGCCCTCGTCTTGCGGCCTGTGATTGGCCGGACGATGATGACGGCATGCACATCGGCCCGACCGAGATTCTCGACACGCACGCTGAGGCGTTTTCGGCCCGCTACGCGCGGCTTGTCGTCACGGCAATCGATGAGCATTGGGTCGACGCCGCCGTGCGCGCGGCCACTGGGTACGCGACGAGCGTCATCGGCTGCGACTGCGAAGCGGGCATCGACCGAATTCTGCCGAAGAGCGAAACACCCGACGGCCGGCCGGGGGCGTCGCTGCTGTTCTTCGCGTTCACGACGAAGAAGCTCGCGGGCGGTGTGGCGAACCGCGTCGGCCAGTGCGTGCTGACATGTCCCACGACCGCCTGCTTCAATGACCTACCGAATGCCACAGAGAGTATTCCGCTCGGCGATTGGATTCGCTACTTCGGCGACGGGTATGAGAGCAGGGAGCAGGGAGCAGGGAGCAGGGAGTCGGAAGCAGGAATCGCGGATTTACTCCCTGCTCCATGCTCCTCGCTCCCTGCTCCTTGGCGGATTCCGGTGATGGATGGCGAGTTCATCGTCGACGGCGTGGCCGGCGACGAGAAAGGCATCGGCGGCGGCAACCTAGTGTTGCACGCGGAGTCGCAAGCAGCAGGCCTAGCCGCGGCCCAACGGACCGCCGGCGTCTTGACCAACATTCCCAACATCATCACCCCCTTCCCCGGCGGCGTCTGCCGCAGCGGCAGCAAGGTCGGATCGAAGTTCAAAAACCTCATCGCCTCGACGGCCGAAAGTTACTGCCCAACGCTCCGCGATGAAGTTGCTTCGCAGCTGGTCGACGGTGCCGAGTGTGCCTACGAAATCGTAATCAACGGCGTGGACCTCGCCGCAGTCCGCGGGGCGATGCGGACGGCGATCGAAGCGGCGGCCGGGCCGGACTTGCTGGCGATTGGGGCTCGCAGTTTTGGCGGCAAATTGGGCAAACAGAGGATTGGGCTCCACGATCTCTTCGCCAAGCCGTAAATGAGCACGTCGCAAGCGACGCGGCCAAACCCGACCGCCCAGATTCGATACGGCCGCACGCAATTGTCCGCGCCCGACTTGGCCTGCTAGACTACTGGACTTGCCGCCAGCGGTTGCGGTGGTGTCTGTCTCTCGAGGTTTCTTGCCATGTCCGCCGATTTGTCCGCCGAGAATCAACCTGTCGCCCCCGATTCCGCGCCTGCGGAGCCGGCGGCCGAGCGACCTAGCCAGCGGATTCAAATCGGCTCGCAGCGCGAAACCGCCGTCGTTGAGGAACCGCCGCAGCCCAAGCCGGTGATGCCGGTAAAGGTGGCGCAGCCGAAGAAGGAAGTGAAGCACTATCCACCGCCGAACATCCGCGACCAACTTTCGCCCGAGCTCGAGGCCGAATACCTGGCGGCGGTCGGCGAGTTGTCGTTCGACAACTTGATGCAGTCCGAATCGGTCGGTGCCCCACCGACGGAACTGGCACCCGACGTCCGCGTCACCGGCCGGGTTGCCAAGATCCACCGCGATAATGTGTTCGTCGACTTACCGGGCCGCAGCCAGGGCGTGGTGCCGCTGCGACAATTTGACGAGCCGCCGGCCGAAGGCGCCGAGTTGGAGCTCGTCGTTGCCAAATTTAACGCCGACGAAGGGCTTTACGAGCTGACGCGGCCAAACGTCGCGGTCGAGGTCGGCAATTGGGAAGACGTGACCGAGGGGCAGATCGTCGACGTCACGATCACGGGTAGCAACAAGGGCGGCCTCGAATGCCAGATCGCGAGCTTGCGCGGCTTCATCCCGCTGGGCCAACTTTCGATGTACCGCGTCGAGCACCCGGAAGAATACGTCGGCCAGCGACTGGCCTGCGTGGTGACTGAGGCAAACCGCGACCGGCGGAATCTGGTCCTCAGCCATCGAGCGGTGATGGAACGCGAGCGCGAGGAGAAGCGCGGCAAGCTACTGGAGGAGCTAGCAGTTGGCCAACTCCGCGAAGGCATCGTGCGGAGCATCAAGGATTTTGGCGCGTTTGTCGACCTCGACGGCGCTGACGGCTTGATCCACGTCAGCCAATTGAGTTGGGATCGCGTCAATCATCCGAGCGAAGTGCTCGAAGTGGGCCAGAAGGTGAAGGTCCGCGTCGAGAAGTTTGACAAGGACACGGGCAAGATCGGCCTCTCGTACCGCGAGGTGGGCGAGAACCCGTGGGACAAGGCAGCGTCGAAGTACTACGCGAGTGCCCGGGTGAACGGCGTGGTTTCGCGGTTGATGGATTTTGGTGCGTTCGTGAAGCTCGAGCCGGGAGTGGAGGGACTCATCCACGTGTCGGAGCTCGCTTACAACCGTATCTGGCGGCCGAGCGACGTACTCGCCGAAGGGCAGGAAGTGGAAGTGAAGGTGCTCTCCTTCGACGCCGACAAGCAGCGGATCAGCCTGTCGCTCAAGGCACTCCAGGATCGGCCCATGAAGCCGGGCCAGGAGAAGACGGCGGACGAGGACCTCGCTCTGCCACCGGGCGCCCCGAAGGCGCCGCGGAAGACGAACCAACCGCTCAAGGGCGGCACCGGCGGCCCCTCGGGCGGCGAGAAGTTTGGGCTCAATTGGTAGCTGCGATTTCTGCCCGCGCAAAAAATTAGCCCCGGGCCAATCGCTCGGGGCTAATTTTGTTTTGCGTTCGTAAATCGTTCTTCAGCCGCGTGAGCGGTAGGCGATCATGCCGGCGAGGGCGATGCCCAGCAGCGCCAAGGTGCCCGGTTCTGGCACGGGCCGCGGCACCTGACGTAGCGTGAAGCTGCTGAAGTGTGGAAACGTCGGTACATCCGGCACGTCGACGCGGACTTGATAAGTCTCGGCGCCGCTGCCATGGATTCCGCCCGAGAACAACAACACGTCTTCGCTCGGAGCAGCTACGATGGGCAGCGCCGACGAGGTCGGCGGAAGGTCGTACGTCGGAGAGTCAAAATCCAGGCCGTCACCTGGCAGCGACGGAACGAAGCCGGGGCCGACCCCGTGACCCAAGACCATGCGGTAGCCGTTCCATGGGACGCCTGTGTTGTTGTCGACGGACTCGAACACAGAATACTCCGTGACGCCGCCGGTCGGAGCGACGTGGAATTCGATGTCGATGAAGCCGTTGAAATCAAATCGCTTGATCGGCACAAAAATGTTGTTGTCTAAGACGCCAGCCGCCGGAACATTGTCGTTGTTCGGGAGCACCGTGATGATCGCCGGAACGGCGACCGTGCCCAAGCCGGGACCGACGCCCGCATTGGGACCAAACATGGTGACACCGGTGATCACACCGGCCGACGCAGAAGTTGTCGCACAGAAAACGGCGACGGCGACAGTCAGGCAAACTTTACCAGCGCGATAGAGCGCGTTCATAGAAGCGTACATTAACGGAGTCCTTCTCAGCTGCGTGGATTACTTCACTAGCGATCTCAACCGAATATCAAAGTTGAAAACCAATCTCGGTCGGAGGAGCGAACGCCGTATTGAACGACGCAAGGAATTGACCTCCCCCAAGTGTTCCTTTGATTGTTACGAAAGCTGTACGCGGACACAAGCAAAAACTGGCAAGAAAAGCCGCGAAAAGCCCTCTGTCGCAAGCACGCCAGGTTTTCGGCCGGCCCGCCTGGAATTGACGCTGCCAGCAGCCGCGAAACGCCCCAAATACCCGCGTCGGCCGCCGTTGGCCGTTATCCCATGCGGCGTCTATACTTAGCGTCGAAAGCGGCGACTGGGCGTCGAGACAATGTGAACCGAACCGGCCCAGGTGGTGACCGATACCTGGCGCCACCGAATGCGATCTAACCTGTTGGTTGTGATAGCGTTAAGGCGTGCCGGGCGGCCGCCGGCGGGTGGAATGTTCGGCAGTTACCCAAACCAAGACAGGTCACGCGAACAGATATGCTCTCGGTAATCCTTCCCGACGGAAGTCGGAAACAATTCGATCGGCCGGTGTCCGCCTACGACGTGGCGGCCGAGATTGGTCCGGGGCTCGCCAAGGCGGCGGTGTTGGCGGAAGTCGATGGCAAACAGGTCGATCTGCACAGCCCGCTGCCTGCGTCGGGCGAAGTGCGATTGCGGCTGGTGACCAAGAAAGACATCGACGCTCTGGCAGTAATGCGGCACAGCGCGGCCCACGTCATGGCCCAGGCCGTGATGCGGCTCTACCCCGGCGTGCAGCTGGCATTCGGGCCGACCACCGCAACCGGTTTCTACTACGACTTCGCATTGCCGCAGCCGATCTCCGAGGAAGATTTTCCGAAGATCGAAG
>JANNTD010000124.1:0-10471 GCA_031403315.1 Planctomycetota bacterium | reverse complement strand
GGTCGGCTCGATGCCCAAGAGGATGTTCTCCATCACCGACAAATGCGGCGCGAGTGAGAGCTCTTGATAAATCATGGCGATCCCGCGCCGCCGCGCATCAAGCGGATTCCGCGGCAGGTACGGCTCGCCATCGAGCCACATCTCGCCTTCATCCGGCGCGTGAGCCCCCGAGAGCACCTTCATGAGTGTGCTCTTCCCGGCGCCATTCTCCCCGACGAGCGCCAGAATCTCGCCCGGCTGCACTTCCAAATCCACCCCCGCCAGCGCACGAGTCGCCCCGAAACGCTTCTTCACACCGTGCATTTTCAGACGAGGAGTAGCGGTCATACACAAGGTATCAACTTCGCGTCCTTTGCCCCTTTGCGTCTTTGCGCGCACTTCTGTCGCAGCGCTTCCACAGTTTGTCGCGCAAAGTCGCCAAGAGGCAAAGATCGCAAAGGAAAGACATTAGGAAAATGTTACGCGCCGTACTTGCCCAGCCGGCCGGCGTTGGCCAAGGCGAGGGACATGATGTATTTGGCTTCGAATTGACCGAGGCCGCCGCGGAGGCATTCGCTTTCGCCAAAGGTCTGGCAGCCATCGGTGCGGCAATACTTGCCCACCAGCAGCGTCGGCACCGGGTGCCAACTGTGGCTGGCCAGCATGCTCGGCGTGCTGTGGTCGCCGGTCACCACGAGCACGTCTGGCTTGAGGGCCGTGATCCGCGGCACCGCGGCGTCGAACTCTTCGGTCCGCTTCACCTTGGCCGCGAAGTTACCATCCTCGCCGCTGCTGTCGGTGTATTTGAAGTGGATGAAGAAGAAATCGTATTTCGACCAATTCTCTTCGAGAACTTTCATTTGCTCGTCGAGCGTCTGTGGCGTGCCCAGGATATCCATCCCCACGAGCCTTGCGAGGCCTTTGTACATCGGATAGACGGCGATAGCGCCGGCACGCAAACCGTACACTTCTTCGTAGCTCGGCAGGTTTGGCTTGCCGGAGACGCCGCGGAGCGTCAGGCCGTTCGCCTTCGGCTGGCCCTTGAGGATTTCGCGGGCCTGCTTCACAAATTCGCGGGCCACCTCGGCCGTCTTCTCGCTGTCTTTGTTTGTGGCCTTGGGGTCGAGCGGCGGCACGCCGGTCCGTTGCGGGTCGGTGTCGTGCATGTGCCCGCCGAGCACCTGGCCGCGGAAGACGATCACGAAACGGTGCTCCTTCACCGGCTCGACGAAAATCTCAACGCCAGGGATTTTTACTGCGCGAAGCTTCACCGCGAGCGGGGCGCTTTCTTCGGTCGGGATGCGGCCGGCGCGGCGGTCGGTGATGTTGCCGGCAGTGTCGAGCGTGCAGAAGTTGGCGCGAATGGCCACGTCGCCTTCCTGCAGGTGAAAGCCGATGCCCGTCGCCTCGAGCGCTCCGCGTCCGATGAGGCACTTGATCGGATCGTAGCCAAACAGGCCCAGGTGGCCGGGCCCGCTGCCCGGGCTGATGCCGGGGAGCACCGGAATGCTCCCGCCGCAGACGCCGATTTTGGCCAGCGCGTCGAGGTTCGGGGTGTTGGCGGTTTCGAGCTCCGTCTTGCCGCCGGGCTGCTGCGGCAAGCCGCCGAGGCCGTCGCCGACGTACATTACGATCTTCGTGTCGTTCTTAACGTGCAGTTCGCGCGTGAGGTCTTGGATATCCATGGCGGGAGAATGCTCGCAGCAAGTGGTCCATTTCGGACTGGTCGCTTCAGCGACCAGTCCGTCCATCCTCGCAAAATCCCGCCGATTCGCAAGGGCGCGGGCCGACGCGCCCCTGGTGACCGGACGCTTAGCGGATACAATCACGAATCGCACGCTGCTTCGCACGATTTAGGACACAAGCAGTCTCCAGGCACGCATGGTTGGACCCATCCGATGACGCTGATTTCTTACGATCCGGGCGGTGTGTTTATCGAGCCCGGTGGCATTCGGCCCGCCGATTTGACGGCACTAGGGCCAAAGCTCGAAGCGGCGCGGGCCGAAGTGCTCGCCGACGCGGTGCTCTGGGCCTCGGGCGGAAATGTACCGTCGGAAAAAGCGCCGCTCGACGCCGGGTTCCATGAGCTGCCGAACCGACTGCTGGCGGAGCTGCGCGACAAGGGTGCGGCGAGCGAGGTCGCTCGACTCAAAGCGACGGCCGACCGGCTCGCGGGCGAAGTCGATAGCGTGGTCGTGTTGGGCATCGGCGGGTCGTACATGGGGGCACGAGCGCTCCTCGAATCGTGCTGCCACCAATTCTACAACGAGGTCGCGCCGACGATGCGTCGGGGCCGGCCGCGACTCTACTTCGACGGCAACAACGTCGACAACGACGCGCTGTTGGACCTAGTGCGGCTCTTGGAGAGTCGCGGCGATCGTTGGGGCATCGCGGTGATCAGCAAAAGCGGCGGCACGCTGGAGACGGCGGCCGCGTTTCGGATTCTGTTGCGCGAGCTGAAAGCGTCGCTCGGCGGCAAAACCGACGAGCTCGCGCAACTTGTGGTGCCGGTGACCGGCACGAGCGGCAAGCTGTTCAATCTGGCCAAGGCGCTCGGCTGTAGCGGAATGTTCCCGGTGCCCGACGGCGTGGGCGGGCGGTACTCGGTGCTCTCGGCCGTGGGTCTCTTGCCGGCGGCGGTTTTGGGCCTCGATATTGAAGCCTTGCTAGCCGGGGCCGTGGCGATGAACGAGCACTTCCGCACTGCCTCGCCGGAGATCAACGTCGTACTCAACTTTGTCGGCGTTTGCCATCTCTTGGAAGAACGCCGCGGCTGCGATGTCCGCGTCCTCTCGACGTGGGGCAAGCGGCTGGAGGCCTGCGGTCTGTGGTACGACCAGTTGCTCGCCGAGAGCCTCGGAAAGCAAGAGCGCGGGGCGCTGCCGCTGACGGTCGTCAACACCCGCGATCTCCACTCTCGCGGACAGCAGCACCAGGAAGGCAAACGCGACAAGTTGATCACCAACGTGATCGTCGATCGCTCGGACCGCGAGCCGGTGGCGATCGGCAAGAGCGAGCTCGACCAGGACGGTCTCAACGAGCTGGCGGACAAGTCGCTGCCGCAGATCATGGCGGCCGCGATCGCCGGCACGAACAAAGCCTACCGCGACGACCACCGCCCGACAGCCGACCTGCACCTCGCGCGACTCAACGAGCACACGCTCGGCCAGTTTTTCCAGATGATGATGCTGGCCACGGTCGTCGAAGGCCGATTGATCGGCATCAACCCCTACGGCCAACCGGGCGTCGAGGCCTATAAGAAAAACATGAACGCGATTCTTCGCGAGAAAGAATAGGAATTTCACCACAGAGGCACGGAGGACACGGAGAAAATCCGTAGCAATTGCAAATTGCAAAATGAAAAGTGCAAATTGCAAATTGGGAGGCTCTGCATTTTTCAATTTGTATTTTGCAATTTGCAATCTCTTCCTACTTCTCCGTGTCCTCCGTGCCTCCGTGGTAAATCTTCCTTTGGAATGAGAGAACGGTAATGGAGACGCAAATCACCTGGTACGGCCACAATGCTTGGTCGATCGAAACACTCGGCATGACGGTGCTCGTCGATCCGTACTTCGACGATTCGCCGACCGCGCCGGTGAAATCGGACGAGTTGAAGGCCGACTTCATTTTGCTCTCGCATGGCCACGACGATCATGTGGGCGACACGATCAAGATCGCCCAGCGGACCGGAGCGACCGTGCTCGCGAATTTTGAGGTCGGCGAGTGGCTCAAGGCCCAGGGTGTCGCCGAGAGCAAGGTGCTCGGCATGAATCCTGGCGGCGGCCTCCAACAGCCGTTCGGCCACGTGAAGTTCACCATCGCCCATCACAGCTCGAGCATGCCGGACGGCAGCTACGGCGGAGTGGCGGGCGGTTGGCTCCTCAAGCTCGCTGCGGCCCGCGTTTATTTCGCTTGCGACACGGCGATGTTTTTCGACATGAAATTGATCGGCAGCGGCGGATTGGATTTGGCGGTGCTGCCGATCGGCGATCGATTCACGATGGGGCCCGACGACTCGCTCGACGCCATCAAGCTCTTGAATCCGAAGCGAGTCGCCCCCTGTCACTACAACACCTGGCCGTCGATCGAGCAGGACGCGCGGGCTTGGGCGGAGCGGGTCCGCTCGCACACGGCCGCCGAGCCGATCGTGCTGGAGCCCGGCGAGAAAATTCGCCTGGGCTAAGCAAAATAGTGCGGCACGTGGGGAGCCCGTCAAATTCTCGGACTTTCGGTGAGCATGCCGACTTGCCATAATTCGCACTGTCGTTCGGCTCCCTTTGAGAATGAGGTATCTGTCATGCGTTTTGCGTTTGTCGCTCCGCGTCGAATCGTGCTCGTGACCGTTATGGGTTGTTTGGTTGTGACTTCGTCGATCAGCCAGGCCGACGAGCCGCTGCGGTGGAAGTTCACCGCCGGCGAGAAACTCGACTATCAGATGACGCAAGACATGAACATGAGCATGAACGCGGGGCCATCGGGCGAATTGGCGACCACCGCCGGTCAGACGATGAGCATGACCTGGAACGTGAAAAGCGTCGACGAAAAAGGCGACGCGCTGATCGAGCAGACGATCAAGCGGATTCACATGAAGATGGCCGCGCCGGGTGGTCAGGGATTCGACTACGACACCGACTCGGAAGAGCCGGCGGTCGGTATGGCCGCGATGATCGCGCCGACGTTGGAAGCCATGACGGCCGGCAAATTTACCTTCACGATGTCGCCGCGCGGTGAGATCCGCGACCTAAAGATGACGGACGAGCTCTTGGCCGCGGTCAAGAACGGTCCGGGCGGTGAGAAAGGCGCGATCGATCAGTTCAAGGCGATGGTCTCGCAGGTCGCCTTGGCGTTGCCTGAGAAACCTCCCCAGCCAGGTGACGAATGGAAGACAACGATTGCCTCAAGCAATCCCACGGGGGGAAATCAGACGGTCGACTACACGTTCAAGTACGAAGGGACGCGAGAGGTCGATGGCACCACGTACGCCGTGATCAAGCCCACCATGAAGCTGGAGTTGGCCAACAATCCGATGATGGAAATGAAGATGAAGGAGCAACAGACGCAGGGCGAGGTGCTGTTCAATTTGGAGCAGGGCCGGCTCCATTCGAATTCAATCCACCAGGACATCACGCTCGACGTCGTCGTTTCAGGCCAGGCAATGCCCGGGACCATCGATCAGAAGAGCGAAATCAAACTCGTGCCCACGAAATAACTTGGCCGCGTCGCTTGCGACGCGCTCCGGAAAATTGGCGCGTCAACGCGCGCGCACCTGGATCTCGTCGCCCACAACGCGGACGTCAAACGTGTCGACCGAGAGCCGCGGGTTGTCGGCCCACTTGCCGTCGCAGGCATTAAACCGCCAGGCATGCCAGGGACAGGTGACGATGCCCTCTTCATCGAGGTAACCGGCGCCGAGCGACGCGCCCATGTGGGGACAGAGGTCGTCGATGGCGAGGTAACGGCCTTGGTGGTTGAACACCGCCACCAGCCGCTTGCCGACCTGGAACGACGCCCCCTCGCCCTCGGGAATCGCGCCAACTTTGGCGACGGTGACAAATTCGGCGTCGTTCGACTCTTCGGCCATGGTGCGTATCGGAAAACTTGTAGGCTACGGCTGTCCCCGGTGAGAGTGTAGAATAATTAAAATCGCTCGCGCCCAACAGGTGGGCGCCGACCGCCGCCCGTTCGGACCGTACAGGAAGCTCTTCGCGTGACCGTTCCCACCGCCTCGCTTTCGCTCAACGACTTCCAGCGGCTGATCCGCGAGATGTACTTCGAGAAGGACCTCGCGCGCGGCGTCGATGGCACGTTCATGTGGCTGATGGAGGAGGTCGGCGAGTTGGCGGCGGCGCTCCGCGAAGGCACGCCGGAGGAGCAAGCGGCCGAGTTTGCCGACGTGCTGGCCTGGCTCACGACCATTGCCAACGTGGCGGGCATCGACCTGGCGGAGGCTCTCCAGCGGAAGTATGGTTCGGGTTGTCCCGGCTGCGGACAACTGGTCTGCACCTGCGACGACGCGGGAAAGCCGTGAGCGAGGCGGCCTGCATCATGCAAACGGTAACTGCGCGTGGGACATTCGTACTCGGCCTGCTGGCATGGGCGTTCTGGACTGCGCCGACTTGGGCCGCGGACGCTGAATCGCCGAGCATCGCCGAGTGCCGCATCGGTTTCGACGGCACGTTCAAAGTCGGTCATTGGACGCCAGTTTTGGTCACCACAACGGGCGACGTGGCGAAGACGAACCCCACGATCGAAGTGACGACGGCCGATAGTGACGGCGTCGCAGTGACCGTCTCGGCGGCTGCGGCGAGTGGCGGCCCCACGCTGCTCTACACGCGAATCGGCCGGCTGGAGAGCGCCGTGCAAGTGAAGCTCGTCGACGAGAGCGGGCGCGTGCTCAATCGCATCGAGTTATCGGCCCCTCGCGGCCAGGAGGGCGGCGCGCGATACATCGCGCTGCCGTCGACGGGAGAGTTGTTGCTGCAACTCGGGGCCGGATCGTTGGGCCTCGACGAAGTGCTTGCCGATCAGGAGGCGGTGGACAGTTCGCTCACCAGCAATTTTGTGCAAGTGACCGATGTCGACTCGCTGCCGACCGATTGGTTTGGTTACGAAGCGGTCGACGTGCTGGTGCTCACGACAAGTGACGTCGCGTTCTGCGAGCGGCTCGCCGCCGACGCGCGTCGCCTCGAAGCGTTGCGACGCTGGCTCGAGCTGGGCGGCCGGCTCGTGGTTTGCAGCGGTCGTACCGCAACGAAGCTGCTCGCCGCGGGGATGCCGCTAGCGGAATTCGTGCCGGGCAAGTTCACCGAGCTAGTTCGCTTGCCGCAGACGCAAACGCTCGAAAACTTTGCCGGCAGCGGCGATGCGATCAGCCAGAGTGGCGCGCGACAGAGCATCCCTTTGCCGCAACTCGTCGACGTGCAGGGTCGCGTCGACCTGTTTGGTCGTGGCAACGAGTTGCCGATAGTGGTCCGCGCGGCGCGGGGGCTCGGCGAGCTGGTGTTTGTCGGGGTCGATCTCACCGAGTCGCCGTTCGCCGATTGGTCGGGTCGCAGGCCGTTTTTGCGGGCGGTGCTGCGGCCTTATCTCGTCGAGCCGGACGCCAGCCAGTCGAAGCAAAAGCTCGTCTCACTCGGGTACGACGATCTCGCCGGCGCGCTGCGGCAGCGGTTGGGACTCTCGTTTACCAACGTCGCTGTGATCGGATTCCCAATCGTGGCGGCGCTCATCATCGGGTATCTGCTGCTGCTCGGGCCAATTGACTATTTGTTGGTGGAACGAGTGACGCGGCGGCCATGGGTGGCGTGGCTGACGCTGCCAGTCATCGTGTTGGCCACCAGTCTCGGGGCGGCTGTACTGGTGGGAGCCGCGAAGAAAACCGACGGCCTGCGGATCAACCAGGCCGAGCTCGTGGATTTCGACCTGACGACCGGCCGGACACGCGGCATCTGCTGGGCGACGCTCTACAGTCCGCGGGCGGAACAATTCGACGTGGCGCTTGCTCCGCGGCTGCCGAACGGTCAACCGGCGGCCGGTGCCCAGTCGCTGGTCTCGTGGTTGGGCCTTCCCGGCAGCGGACTTGGCGGCATGCACGCCGCCGGCGAGCCGATCGACGTCGCAGGTGTTAGTTATCGCGCGGCGACGAACTGGAGTGAGCTCCTCGGTATGCCGGTGCTTACCTCGTCGACAAAATCGCTGTTTGCCCGCTGGGACAATGCGAAAACTGCCGGTGTCACGCTGCCGCTAGCGGCCGATCTCGCCGTCGACGAAGATGGCTTGCTAGTCGGCTCGCTGACGAACGAAACCGGCGCGACGCTCGCGGACGCCTGCTTGCTCTACGGCCAATGGGGCTACCGGCTGGGCGATTTGGGGCCGGGCCAGCGGCTAGAAGTCGGTCCGCAGCTCAACGCCTACCGCGTCAAAACAATTGTCACGCGGCGTGCCCGGAGTGGAGCAGAAACTGAGCAAGATACTTTCCTCGCCGACCGGGCCACGGTCGACGAGCTGCTGAGCGTGATGATGTTCTATCAAGCGGCGGGCGGCGAGGGATTTGCCGGGCTGCCAAACCGTTACCAAGCCGATTGCGACTTGAGCCGGCTGCTGGAGCTCGATCGGGCGATCTTGTTCGCCAATGGCACGCGTGGCGGCAGCAGGTGGACCGACGCCGCCACGGGCGATTCGCTCGAAAGTGAACAAGATACGTCCACCGTCGTATACCGGTTCGTAATTCCGGTCAATAACTGACAACTGACGACTGACAACCGACAACTTCCTCTATGCTCGAACTCCGCGACCTGACGAAGAAATACGGCGAGCTGTTCGCGATCAACTCGATCGATCTGGTGCTTGATCGCGGCGACGTGTTCGGCTTCATCGGCCCCAACGGCGCCGGCAAGACGACCACGATGAGAATTCTGGCGACGCTCTTGAACCCGACCTGGGGTGAGGCGTACGTCGGCGGCTATTCGATCTACACCAAGCCGAAAGAAATCCGCCGCATCGTCGGCTACATGCCCGACTTCTTCGGCGTGTACGACGACATGAAGGTGATCGAGTACTTGGAATTCTTCGCGGCCGCGTATCGCATCCGCGGGCCGAAGCGGCGAAAGGTGTGCGAGGACGTGTTGGAGTTGGTAGAGCTCGGCTACAAACGCGAGGCGCTCGTGACGAGCCTCTCGCGCGGCATGACACAGCGGCTCGGCCTCGCGCGGGTCCTGCTGCACGATCCACAGGTGCTGCTTCTCGACGAACCCGCCAGCGGCCTCGACCCACGGGCCCGCATCGAGATTCGCACGCTGCTCAAGCGGCTCGGCGCGACCGGCAAGACGATCATGGTCTCGAGCCACATCCTGCCGGAGCTGGCCGACGTGTGCAACAAGATTGGCATCATCGAGCGCGGCGAACTAATCGTGAACATGGCGGTCGCCGACGTGATGAAACGCGTCCGGCCGCAGACGGTGCTCCACGTCGGCGTGGCGGGCGACCGCGCCGCAGCGGCAAAATTGCTCGAGCAGCATTCGCTCGTCGATCGCGTCGAGGTCGGTGAGAAACACCTCACGGTGACGCTCACCGACGGCCAGCAAGACTACAGCGACCTCGCCACCGCGCTCGTCACCGCCGGCCACAAACTGACGATGCTCAAAGAGGACGAGATCAACCTCGAAACGGCGTTCATGGCGCTCACCAAGGGCATTACTTCGTAGCAAACTAGATGTGGCGTCAAGCATTCACGCCAATTTCCTGTTCCCCTGCTCCACGGTTCCCCTGCTCTTCTCTTCCCGCCCTTGCCAGTCAGCCCAGGATTTCCGATACTCAGTCGTTCGGAATGTGGAGTCGTTTGGGAATTCCTTCCCCCTTCCGCCTCCCCCTTCCAAGTTTGTCCTCGCCCCCATCGTCTAGCTGGCCCAGGACACCGCCCTCTCACGGCGGCGACAGGGGTTCGAATCCCCTTGGGGGTACTTAATCGCCTTCTGGTGAAGCATCGCCTTCTCGTGAGGCCGCCAGGCTTCAGCGAGTCAGACGTTTCGCTTGCCGATGCCGGCGGCGTCACGACCGTTATTCGGCCGTCGTATTCGATTCCGCTCCGTCTTTGACGCGGCGGCAAACGGCCTGAGTCTTGTCTTCGATGGCCAAGATCAACTGGTCGAGCTCGTCGCACAAGTCGACCGCCCGATGATACTCGTCCAGAAATCCCTCAATGTCAGCCATTGCTTCCACCGCGGCCAGCACTTGCACCCGCGCTTCCAGTAGGTGCCGCTTTGTCAGCGACGACACGACAAGCGCTTGATCGAATTGCATACCATCCCTCGATGGTCAAATCGCAACGCAGAATTGCAATTTGATTCCTTGCAGGACAGCCCCGGTAACTCGGTGTACACGTTTCCCGATGCTAATCGACGCGCAGGCGCGCCTTTGTCACAAAATATCACAATAAATAGTCTGGGAAGTCTGGGGTGTTGCGCGGTGGTGGTAGCGGAGTTTTTAGTCGGCGGAGACCCCGATGCTCGAAAGCCGCGTTGTGTGCGCCGAACACAGTCGGCGCGGGCGTCGAATTCGAGCTATTCCGTCTGACGTTCGCCGGGCTCTTCGGCCAGCCGGCGGAAGTACGCTTCAATTTCCATTTCGTACTTTGGCAAGAACTCATCCGAATGCGCCTGCAGCATCTGCTCGCGGACATGCGGCGGCAGATGGCCCCAGAGGTTTTTGAGCAACTCTTCGCGGTCGGCAAGTTGCACGGCCTGGGGATCGCCGCGCTGGAGTTGTGCCTTCGAATCGCGGGCCGGGGCCGGGCCGCGGCCGGGCCGGGCCGCTGGCATGCTGTTCGCGGCTTGTGATCGCTGGCTCCCCGGTTTCGGCGCGCCGCTTGATTGTTCGGAGCCGGAACAACACTGCTTGGCGAGTTGCTCAATCAGTGCGTCGAGATCGGCGACGACCTGCTGCTGAACGGGCTCGGCTTGGTCCATGGTTTCTGGGCCGCGAAGTAGCAATTGCG
>JANNTD010000123.1:0-6791 GCA_031403315.1 Planctomycetota bacterium | reverse complement strand
GCATCCAGGGTATCGTACGCTGCCTTGCGATGTACCCGAACGCGTTGTTCAAGTACGGTTCGTCGTGAATCGCGATGTTCGATCCTTCCTCCGCCCACCAGCTGGCACCGTCCGGCAACGGCCATTGATCGCCGAGTGCCTGCCCCAGCCAGCGCTTGGCGAGTCGTCACACCTTCTCGCCATGTACTTCCGGAACGACGTCGCAGAGCAAGTGGACGTGGTCAGCGGCGGCGGAACAAACTCGGTATTCCCACCCGCCGCGTTCACAGATTTTCGGTATCTCTTCCTCCGCAAACTGACGTTGCTCGACGGTGAGAAACCGCGGTGGGAACTTCATGCGGCCGCGGGCGGAGTCTTCGCGCTCGATTTTGGGCGGGACGAAGGGCGTGTCGAGATCGTTGTGGCTCTTGTCGACCGAGGGACGGGAGCCGCCGTGGAGGCGGGTGCCGTAGGTGCCGAAGGTGATGTGCCAGGTGGTGCGGGCCGTGTCGAGGTGTTGACGGGGGAATTCGGCTGGCATGGCGGGAGACGCTGAAAAAAGTGTGCACTCGGGGGCGGGGACGCCCCGGCTCGCGCGCACGGCTAATCGCGCGGTAAGTGGTGCCCCATTTTGTCGCGCTTTGTGGCCAGGTAGTCGGCGTTGTGTTCGTGGATTGGGCCGACGATCGGGATCTGGTCGACGACTTCCAGGTCGAAGCCGCCGTAGATGAAGGCGTCGGTCTTCTTAGGATTGTTGGTTAGCAGTCGCACTTTCCGCAGGCCGAGGTCTTTGAGCAGTTGGATGCCGACGCCGTAGTCGCGCGGGTCGGCCTTGTAGCCGAGCGCGATGTTCGCCTCGACGGTGTCGAGGCCCTGATCTTGCAGCGCGTAGGCTTTGATTTTCTCGACCAGCCCGATGCCGCGGCCTTCTTGCGGCAAGTAGACCAATACGCCGGTGCCCTCGCTCTCGATCATGTCGAGCGCCATGTGGAGCTGGTCGCCGCAATCGCAGCGGAGCGATTCCAACAAATCGCCGGTGAAGCAAGACGAATGCAGCCGCACAAGCGGTGCGGCGGCTTTCTCCGGTTCGCCGAGCACAAACACCATCGGCTGCTGCGTTTCGTACTTCACGCCGTAGGCGATGATCTTGCCGGTGCCGTATCTGGTCGGCAGCAGGGCTTCGGCTTCGCGGTAGACGAGTTTCTCGCGGACGCGGCGGTGGGCGATCAGTTGCTCGATCGAAATGATCGGCAACTCGAATCGCTTGGCCAGTTCCGAGAGCTCATTGCGATTGGCGCGGTCGCCGGTTTCGTTGAGCACTTCGCACAGCACGCCGGCCGGCATCATGCCCGCCATCCGCGCGAGATCGACCGCCGCCTCGGTATGTCCCGCGCGCCGCAACACGCCGCCCTCCTTGGCAACGAGCGGAAACAAGTGTCCGGGGCGGGTGAAGTCGCCCGGGGTACTCGTCGGATCGCAAATCGAGAGGATTGTCCGCGAGCGTTCGGCGGCAGTGATGCCGGTCCGCGTCGAGCGATGGTCGACGGGCACGGTGTAGTTGGTGCCCAGGGGCGCGTTGTTCGTCTCGACCATCGGGTGGAGCGAGAGCCGCTGGCTGACCTCGGGCAGGATCGGCATGCAAAGCTGGCCGCGGCCGTGGGTGATCATGAAGTTGACGGTCTCGGGCGAAGCCTTTTCGGCCGCACAGACGAAGTCCCCCTCGTTCTCGCGGTCCTCGGCGTCGACGACGATCACGACCCGGCCGTCGCGGATCGCGGTGACAGCATCTTCAATCGTGGAAAAACGGCTGGTCACGCCGACCTCTCTCAGTTGTCAAAAATACCGGCCAGGATTCTGCGACGCCGACCGAGCTATTCGGCGGCACCGCGGATTCTTATTATAGGGGTTCGGGGAACGCGGCACCAACGGCCACCAATCGGGCGGAACGGGAGAACCATCACATGTTGGGCAGACACTCGCGACGTGCTTTGGGTTCCTTGGCCGTCTTTCTCGGCGTGCAGTTCGTGGCGTCAACAGCCGCGGCCGACGAAGCCTTCGACGTCCTCCCCGATCAGGTGTACATCGAGCGCGATTCGGGACCGCTCGAAGCCGATCTCTATGTGCCGCACGGCGACGGTCCCTTTCCGGCGATGATCGTCGTCCATGGCGGCGCGTGGGCGAGCGGCACCAAGGCGCAACTGGCGGGCATTGCCAAAGGTCTCGCCAAGCACGGCTATACGGTCGCCGCAATTAGCTACCGACTCGCGCCTCAGGATCCGTTTCCGGCGCAAGTGTACGATTGCCAGGCGGCAGTCCGCTGGCTCCGCACCAATACCGAAAAATACAAAGTCGACAGCGACCGCATCGGCGGCTACGGCTACTCGGCGGGCGGACATTTGGTCGCGCTCTTGGGTGCCATGGATGATGACGACTTCCGCGAGCCGGGCCTGGCAGCCGACGCACAGAGTGCCCGGCTGCAGGTTGTCGTCGCGGGCGGGGCGCCGTGCGACTTCCGCATGCTTCCGGCCGATAGCGAGCGACTGACGTATTGGCTTGGCGGCACGCCGGCCAAGAGGCCGGATGCCTACGAACAAGCTTCGCCGACCAAATTCGTCACGTCCGACGATCCGCCGATGTTCTTCTTCCACGGCGCAGCGGACGACATCGTGCCGATCCGCAGCCCCAAGCGGATGGTGGAGCGGCTCAAAGCGGCCAAAGTGCCGGTGGAGTTCTACGAGATTCCCGAGGCGGGCCACATGGGCGCGGTGGTCGATCGATCTTCAATGCACGAGGCCTTGGCGTTTGTCGAGCGACATTTGAAAGCGAAGACGCCAGCTGGCGGCGACCACCGAGCGCCCGTTCCGGCCGAAAGTGAATCCGTTCATGGCCAATGACGAGGACAGGTCGGGCGCGGACAGTTCGTCGCTCGCACCGTTGGGCCGCGAGGAATACGTCGAGCAGGCGCATTTCTTCCGCGCGCTGGGCGAACGATTGCGCGAGAATGTACCGATGCAGGAAGTACTCGGGTCGGTCCGCGAGGAAGTGCTCGCCACGACCAAGCTGCCGATGGCGATCGACTTTCTGTTGGCCGAGTTGCGACACGCCGGCGTCCTGGGCCCGGCGATGGCACGGCTGGACCACTACTTCACGCCGTTTCAAGTGTTCGTGATCCAGGAATCGGAAGCGGAGCGGCGACGGTTCGACTTGCGGGTCGGGCTCGAAGTGCTGCGGCGCGAGGCCGAGTATCGCGCCGAGTCGCCGACGCGGCCTGGTTTGTTTCTTTACCAGTTCGAGGCGCTGTGCCGCAACCGGTTGGGCTACGACCGCGGTCTCGAAGCGGTGGCACGCGATCCGGCGTTCGACGCGACTTGGCGCGACTGGATCCGCACGGTGCGACGGCAGATCGGCATGGTCGATCTGGCGGACCTGATCTACGTGCATAGCGAGTACTACTACCAGCGCAGTGGTGAAGGAAGTAAGCGAGCCGGGCGAGCCGGGCCGTCCTCGGCCCCGGGGGGAAACGCTGCGCGGGAGCAAGCACTAAGTGAAGACTTGGTTGTCGGGGGCGGGGACGCCCCGGCTCGCTCGGCTCGCGACTCCACTGCTGTTGTCCTTTTCGGCGAGCGCGAGGGTCGGATCGCGCTGGCGAATCGCCACAAAGATCCGCTCTTCTTGTTTTCCTCGCTCCATCGGCAGCTCGGTTATCCCGAGGTCCCGCGGCCTCAGCTCGCCGACACCGAGCAGGCGCTGCTGCCACAACTTGCGCGCCGGCTGGAACAGCTCGAGTCGCGGCTCAAACTGGTGGAGGACGAACAGCGGGGTGGAATCGACCTGACACAGTTCTACAAGCGGCCTGACGCGGAGCCGCCGGCGGAGTAGAGCCGCCGGCCGACTAGATTGGCGTCGAGCGACTCGAAAAAATGGCTCAATTCACTGAGCCGGGCTGAAAAGTCGCGGAAAATTCGCCCTAAATCGCGGTTCAACGCGCCGTCTCCATATGGTAAAGTTGCTTACAGCACGAGTTGAATAGCTCTGCGCTCGGGACCACGACAGGAAGTTGGCACCAGCGGGCAGGCGGTCATCGCCCGTTGGTTGCTCCCAGGAGCGACGCATTTGCTGGTGCTGATTGTGGCATGCCGGAGCCGATGTTCGCGCGCTAGAGACGATGCTCAAGCGGACATTGGCCACCCTTGATGGATTGAGGTTCGGTGGCTGGCAGCTCCGAAGTGTATCCCCGCCCCAAGTGTTCGCGCGTTTGGCGCGCTCGAATCGCGCTTGCATTCGAGACGCTCCGATTGAAGATTTGCCGTGGACTTTCAGCTTAGTTTAGAGAGCGAAGGCGTTGCCTCTGCTTACCCCGACCAGCCGTTGGCCACTACGGTCGACGCGACGGTCGGCCAAGCTCTGCAGCTGTTGCGTGCGCAGCGGACCGGCGCGGTGATGATCTGCGAAGGCGTCAAGCTGGTCGGCATTCTCACGGAGCGCGACGCACTGAAGCTGATGGCGGCGGGCGCCGATTTTTCGCGCCCGGTGAGCGAATTCATGTCGTCGTCCCCGGCCACGATCCCCGCCACCGCCACGGTCGCCGAGGCGATTCGCATCATGGCCGAAGGCGGCTACCGGCATCTGCCGATGGTCGACGACGAGGGCCGGCCGACCGGTGTGGTAGCAGTTCATGGAATTGTCCATTTTCTGGTCGACCATTTTCCGGCCACCGTGTACAACCTGCCCCCGAACCCGAAGGCGGGCACCAAGGAGCGCGAAGGGGCGTAACCGTCCCGTACGTCAGCCTTTCCAGGCTGACAGCAGCCGAACACTCGAAACCGTCAGGCTGGAAAGCCTGATTTACTGGAATCCCGAACGATTTGTCCCGCGACGATTCATCATCAACAATACCTAGAGACCGACAATACCTAGAGACCCAGCCGTTGCCGTAAGAACCGGGTCCCCAGAAGGAATTGCTTCCCACGATGTCCACGACCGCAGCCGCAACTCCCCCCGTTCAGAAGTCCATTCAAAACATCGACGACGCGACCGTCCGCTTCTGCGGCGACTCGGGCGACGGCATGCAGCTCGCCGGCACGCAGTTCACCAACACCAGCGCGCTGGCGGGTAACGACATCGCCACGTTCCCCGACTTTCCGGCCGAGATTCGCGCTCCGCGCGGCACGAAGGCGGGCGTATCGGGTTTTCAGATCCATTTCTCCAGCAAAGACATCTACACTCCTGGCGACACGGTCGATGCGCTGGTGGCGATGAACCCCGCGGCGCTGGTGACGAACGTCTCGGACCTCCGCGCCGGCGGCATTTTGATCGTCAATGGCGATGAGTTCGACGCCAAGGGTCTTGAGCAGGCCGGTTACAAAACCAACCCGCTCTTCGATGACAGCCTCAATTCTTATCGTGTCCTCAAGGTCGACATGACCAAGCTCAATCGGCTGGCGGTCGAGGGCGTCGGGCTCACGAGCCAGAAGGAGGCGGACAAGTGCCGCAACTTCTTCGCCATGGGCCTCGTGTTTTGGCTCTACGATCGTTCGATGGAGCCGACGCTGCGGTTCATCAACGAGAAGTTCGGCAAGCGGCCCGAAGTGGTGCAGGCGAACACGGCCGCGCTCAAGGCCGGCTATCACTATGGCGATACTGTCGAAGCGGTGAACACGCAGTACCACGTCGCCAAGGCCAAGCTGCCGCCGGGAACCTACAGCAGCGTGATGGGGAACACCGTCTTGTCTTGGGGATTGATCGCGGCGGCCCGCATGAGTGGCAAGCGGCTGTTTCTCGGTGCGTATCCGATCACGCCGGCCAGCGGCATTCTGGAAGAATTGGCCAGCCGAAAGAACTTCGACGTACTAACATTCCAGGCCGAGGACGAAATCGCGGCCATGACCGCCACGATCGGCGCCGCGTTCGCCGGAGCGATGGCAGTCACCGCTTCGAGTGGCCCCGGCATCGCGCTCAAGGCCGAAGGCATGGGCCTGGCGGTGATGACCGAGCTGCCGATGATCATCATCAACGTGCAGCGCGGCGGTCCGTCGACGGGCCTGCCCACGAAGACCGAGCAGGCCGACTTGTTCCAAGCGCTGTTTGGCCGCAACGGCGAGTGCCCGATCCCGGTGATCGCGGCGAGCGGCCCGGCCGACTGTTTCGAAGTCGCCCAAGAAGCCTGGCGGATCGCGGTGCGGTACATGACGCCGGTGCTCTTGCTCACGGACGGCTACATCGCCAACGGCTCCGAGCCGTGGCGGATTCCCGACGTCAGCACCCTGTCGAAGATCGAAATCAAACACCCCGGTCCGCTGCAGAACGGTGACACCTTCATGCCGTACGAGCGCGACGAGCGGCTCGCCCGGCCTTGGGCGATCCCCGGCACACCCGGTCTCGAGCACCGCATCGGCGGCCTCGAAAAGCAAGATGGCACCGGCAACGTCAGCTACGATCCCGAAAACCATGAGCACATGATCCACACGCGGGCTCAAAAAGTGGCCAACATCGCCAAGGACATCCCGCCGCAGAAGCTCGATGGCCCGGCGACCGGCGACGTGCTCGTGCTGAGTTGGGGTGGCACCTACGGCGCTTGTGCCACGGCGGTCCACACGATGCAAGCCTGCGGCCACGCGGTGACCCATTGCCACTTGCGCTACCTGAATCCGCTTCCCAGCGATCTAGGCGACATCCTCAAGCGGTTCAAAAAAGTGCTCATTCCCGAGCTCAACTTGGGCCAGCTTCGCACGATTATCCGCGACAAATACCTGGTCGACGCGATTGGGCTCAACAAGGTGCAAGGCAAGCCGTTTAGCGTCGCCGAGGTCGAA
>JANNTD010000122.1:0-22015 GCA_031403315.1 Planctomycetota bacterium | reverse complement strand
GGGCCGCGAGCCTCTCGCGTGGTCCACCTTGGCGAATGGCTCGGCGGGAGCCTCGCCCTCCCAGTTTGTCCTCTGGCTCTTGCTCCCAGCGTTTGCTTCCGTAACACTTTTGGCGACGACGAACCACGTCTGCACCGACATCGCGGTCGTGCCATTCCTGTGGGTCCTGCCGCTTGCGCTCTACTTGATCACGTTCATCATTGCGTTCGACCACCCGCGCTGGTTCCAGCCGACGCTCATGGCCGCGCTCACGCTGGCCGCCATCTACGGCAGCGCGCTGGTCTACCACCAGGGCATTGGCACGATCGAGCTCTACCAATGCGGCTCAACTGGCCGGCTGTGTCGCTTCGTCCACGACGCCGTCGTTTCACCGGTCGCCGACTCAATCACCGCCGCCGAATCACCGCAAATCCGCGTCGGTTTCCGGCCGTTTCTCGCGCTCAATTTCGCAGCCATGTTCGGCATCTGCCTGCTCTGCCACGGCGAGCTCGCGCGTCGGCGGCCCCATCCGCGCTATCTTACGGCGTACTTTCTCACGCTCGCGGCGGGCGGCGCACTCGGTGGAGCGGCCGTCACGCTTGTCGCTCCGCAGTTGTTCAAGACTTACTTCGAGTGGCGGCTGGTGATGTTCGTCTCGGCCATCGCGGCGATCACGTTGCTCTTGAATGCCGCCGTGAATCGCACGAGCGGCAGCGACCCGCCCCAACGCCGACCGTTCACCCACTTGCGATTGGTCGCGCTGGCGGCGCTGCTGCTGCCCGCGGGGTTGGTGCTATTCGACCTGGTCGAGTACTTCCGCTCGGCAAACGTCGACATCGTCCACCGCGAGCGAAACTTCTTCGGCACGCTCACTATCCGCGACCGGAACGCCGACAATCCCGCCGCCCGTACGCTCGTTCTGCAGCACGGCGTCACAACGCATGGTACGCAGTTCACCGATCCCGCACGCCGCACGCTGCCGACGACTTACTACAGCACGCAAAGCGGCGTTGGCCGCTCGCTTAACTATTTCCGCGAATTGCCCGATTTCGGCGGACTCCGCGTGGGCGCGGTCGGCCTCGGGACCGGCACATTGGCCGCGTACCTCGGTGCGAGAGATGCGATCACGTTTTACGACATCGATCCGGCCGTGGTGGAAATTGCCGCGAGCGGCCGCTGGTTCAAGTATCTGGCTGATTGTGCGGTCCGTGGCGGCCAGCACGCAATCAAACTCGGCGACGCCCGCCTCTCGCTCCGGCGCGAGCTCGCCAAAGCCGGCCGCAAGCGATTCCACGTCCTCGCGCTCGATGCCTTCTCCGGCGACGCAGTGCCCGCGCATCTGCTCACCGAGGAAGCGTTTGCCATCTACCTCGACCACTTGACCACCGCGGCCAAGGACGGTGTCGACGGCGCGCTTGCGGTCCACATTTCAAACCGCTATCTCGACCTCGAGCCAGTGGTCCGCGGCGCGGCCGAACGGTTCGGCATCCAATCAATGTACCTCCACAACGACCGGAACTACGCCTTGTCGATCTACAGCTCGAATTGGATCATCCTCACGCACAACGCAGCGTTGCTCGCGACATTAGCTCCTTTTGCCATCCCGCCGTCGGCCACTGCACCGCCCGCAATTCTCTGGACCGACGCCCGCAGCAACCTGTTCGATGTGCTGAAGTGAGTCGTGCTATTGTGCTCCGCAAATCACAGCTCGCCGCTTGCATTTCGCAAATATTCGCTGCTGCGCGAAAAATTATTGACAACGCACCCCCACTAACCATAAGATCACCCGCGTCGGTGTGTGGGAAAGTTCAGTAATCGGTGCCAGGAGATTAGCTCATGCGACGTGATCAGCATTGGTACGGATGGTTGCTGGTGGTGGCGATCGGCGGTTTCGCGGGAACGGCGGCGGGCGCAGTGACCTGGCGCCCCAATGTACCCGACTTCTTCCAGCATCAGCGCTGGGGCTCGGATGGAACCATTCCCGGCGGCGCGGCCGGCGCCGGCGACCCCACGTGGGAAGCCAATTACAGCCCGGCCGTTCCCGCGGGGCCGGGCGGTGTGCCGCCCGCGATGCCCGAGGACGGCGGTTTCGGCGGATGGTGCTGGCAGACGGCGGTGACCAATCAGTTGTACTACTTCCGCCAGCGCGGTTATCGAACGTTTGGCCCCGCGATAGGTGCCGCGACCGATCCGACCACGGTGGCCGACGTCCATGACCAAATCAAGCTCTTTGACACCGACTACGGCGCAACCTTTGACGGCAATCCCAAGAGCACATCCAAGCGAATCAACGAGATCCTCACTGCGCGCGGCACGGGGCCCGATAAGGGCTTGGACGGTCTCCTCTCGCAGAACCTTCTCCAACAAGGCGCGTCGATCTACTACCGAAATGCCAAGGGGCAAGACACCAAGTTCGGTAAGGGGACGCTCTACGACCACGTGCAAGCGATCGACAAGGCCGGCGATCTCTCGAACCTCCGTCTCACCTACGAGGCAAGCTCGAGCAAGCTCTGGTGGGAAGGCCCCAATCCTGGTCGCGGCAACTTTCACGTCGTGACCGTTGCCGGCATCGACACCGCGGGCGACGGCACCCTGTGGTTCGCCGACCCCGACAGCAACAAGGGCAATGCCAACGCGAACGCCGGCTGGTCGGCCGATATCATCGATTGGAAAGCCGCCCCAGCCGGCGTGCCCGAAAAGGCCCGCCGCTACAACGGTGGCGATGCGTACCGACTTGCCGGAGCGGCTCCCGCCAACAACGCCGAACGCGATCTGTTCTACTACCCGGGGACGCTGGCCACCACCAAGACGGCTTTCTCGATTCCTGCCGGCGCTTCCGACCGCTACGACGACGTTGAAATCAAATACCTCGAGACCATGGAGACGATCAAAGGCGTGTCGAAGCCGGCGCCGGCGCCCGGCGGCCCACCTCCCGGCGCGGCAAAGAAGTTTCAGGTCAGCCCCGGAGCGGGTTCGTCCAGCATCATCAACGAGCTGTGGCTCTACCCGTCGCGAAGCATCGAGAAACTCATCAATCTCATTTCCTCGGGTTTCGGGGGAACTGCCCCCGCCTCGGCGTGGAATTGGACGCTCATGCCGGGTGTCGGCGACGCGCCGAGCAGCGACCCGTTTCTCCCTGCGATCGACAACATCCCCGGCCTCGATCGTTATGGCAACCCCCGCGATGAAGGCGGCTTGTACCTGACCGTTAACTCCGCCAACCCATTTTGGATCGGTCGCTCGCTCGGCCTCTTGGGCAACGAGCTGCTGGAGTTCGAGTACGAAACGCTGGGAGGTGTGCCGCTCGAGGGCTGGGACTTCCTCTACAACGATTTCAGCGACACGTCGCTGCTATCGCTGGGCGTGCAGACGTTTGGCGGCAACTCTGGATACGAGCTGCCGACTTTGCAAATCCCCGTCCCGGAGCCAAACGCCTTGCTCCTGCTGGTGCTCGGCGGCGTAGCGTTTGTTGGGTCCCGTCGGCGCCGATGATAGTTTTGGGAACCTGAGCAGCAAGTCGCCTGCCGATGGTTGTCACGCCGCTCGCCGCTTGGGCAGAGGAGACTGTGTTGGATTGGAGTCGGCAGCCAAACGCTGGAACCGCGCCGGGACATAGTGTGCGAGATACAGCCGGCCCAGGTGCCGAAGGTACAACCATTGCTGCGCAAGCGAGAGCTTGCTTTCACCGACCGTGCGGTCCCGGAACATGATCGGGACTTCCACGATGTTCCGACATTGGCAGCGGACGATCAGCTCCAACGCAATCTTGTAGCCGAGCGGGCGGAGCGTCGTGGCCCGCGACAGCGTGACGGTCTTGATGGCGAAGAAGCCGGCCATCGGGTCGACGGCGTCGGTGAGTCCCCGCGCCAGCAGCGACGCCGCCCGCGAATTGAGCCGACGGAACCAACTCCAACTCGCGTCGACCGCGCCCCCAGCAACGTACCGGCTGCCGATCGCGATGTCGCACTCCGGCGATCGCACAGCCGCGACCAAGGCGGGCACCACGACCGGCGGATGTGAAAAATCGGCGTCCATCACGACGCAAATTTCACCGCGAGCTTCCTGAATCCCACGCAACACGGCCGTGGCCAGGCCCCGCTCGCCGCGGCGGGCTATGAGCCGCACCGCATGCGCGGGCGCTAGGCGGTCGCACAAGTCGTCGGTCCCATCGCGGCTATCGTCATCGACGACAATCACCTCGGCCGCCAGACCTGTCTGATCGAGAATCTGAAACAGCGCCGGCAGCAATCGCGCCAGGTTGTCTTGCTCGCGATACGTCGGGATCACGACGGAAACTTCAGGCATCGAATTCACCTTCACCTGCGGCGACCTGCTTCGACGGCCGGATGCTCGGCGACACTCCGTGCCGCCCGATCGAGGATCCTGAAACTGCCCGCCATCGTCGGCGCGATCCGCCGAACCAGTTCCGCGTGCAGCGTGCGATCGAGTTCCTTGTCCGTCACCGCAAGCACGCAATCCGGCGGCATGCTCGCCAATTTGTCGAGGATCCTACCGCTGGATTCCACGATCCGACCGTTGCGGAACCACGCGCGCTCGTCGGGCGACAGATAGAACAGCAGCGATCCCACCTCCTCGCCGATCATTACAAGCTGCTGCGGGAGCGGATCGCAGTTCGATATTTCGCGCGCGAGCGCTCGCTGTGAATGGCGTTCGGCAAATAATTGAAACGGCCCATGGACCAGCGCCGCGACAGACACGGGAAACCAGAGAACTCCCAGCACAAACGCCGTGCGCCGGCGACCGCGCTCGAACAGCACCAGCGCCGCTGCGATCAACACCGCGGCGACGACCGCGATCACATACGCCACCGGGGGCGAGGGGGCCGCCATCAAATGGTCGAACGCCACGAGCGTGATGACTGTGCCAAAGATGCCACACACGCACGCGAGTCGAAAGAACGAAGTCACCGCGATGCGAACCGGCGGTGCGAGGGTGCCGCGAAAGAAACGACAAAAGGCCACGCCCGCCAGCACGGCGATCGGCGGGAAGAGCGGCAGCGAATACGTCCACAACTTCGAATTCGCAATCGACAGAAACAGGAATCCGCCCACGAACCAGCACGCTAACAGCGCGGTGGCGCGACTCTCCTTGGTTCGTTTTTCGTCCAGCGCCAATTGAACGACGGCCGCCAGCGAATATAAAAGCCACGGCAGCGCACCGCCCAGCACCGGCGCCGCGTAGTAGTACCACGGCGCTTCACCATGGGATTCCCCTTCGGTCACGAAGCCCAGCACGTGTCGATCGATAAAATAGTACTTCAAATAGCCGGGACTCGCCGACTCCATCGCCAGGAACCACGGGCTCGCAAGCGCCGCACCCACGACAATTACAAACGCACAGCAACCCACCAGCCGCCACGAATAGCTGCGGGTCACCAGCGCATAGAGTGCAATCCCCACGGCGAACACGGCGATGCCGATTAAACCCTTCGTCAAGAGAGCCAGCGCCACACACACCGCCCCGCCGACGAGCCACCGCCAGCGCACTCGGGCCGACGTGGCGTGCTCCTGCTCCCAGAAACAGATCGCCAGCAGGTTGATCGCCGGCACGAGCGCAATGTCATGTGCCGGCGACTGCGTGAGCATTGCGGGGAGCACCAACGTCAGCGCGGCCACGAGCGCGTACCAAGCGATCTCTTGATCGTACAACCGCCATGCGAGCAAGCCCGTGGTCACACAGCCCAACAGCGAGAACAGCACTCCCGGCAGCCGCACCGCCGCCTCGTTCATTCCAAACAGCCGCAGCGAAACGGCTTCCGCGAGAAAATAGACAATCGGCTTATCTCGAAACGGCTCGCCGCAGAACCGGGGGATCAAATAGTCACCGCGCTCGACCATCTCCTGGGCAATCGACGCGTGCAAACCTTCATCCGGATCCAACAGCGGAGTCGGCAGAGTGAGCGGATAGAAATAGATCAGCGCCACGCAGACAGCGCTTGCGAGCAACAACAGTCGGCGGGCCGCATGATCCATTGGACGTTCCACGATCTCGCAAAGCGGAATCTCACAAAGCGGGCGCAGTCAGGCGCAATTGCCCTGCATGACAAGAAATCGGCAGTCTTGTAGCGGCAAAGCAAATTAGAATCAATGCCAAGTGCTAGCTTGCCAACGCATGCTGCTGGCACTGATGGCGACAACTTCTCACGGCAAGCCGAAGACAGCCCCATCGAGTTCGCCAAGACTGAGCGCAAACGGCGAGGTGCGACACCTCTGGGATTACCTCACGGCGCGTCGCAATTACGACTCGAAATGGGTGGAATGCTGACGCGTCCGAAAATCGTGTGAGATTACGAGACCGCCAGGCGTCGGCGTGAGCACACCGCAAGCATGGCTACGAGGAGCATCACCAGCGTCGTCGGCTCGGGGACGGCGGGAGATGCGCTGCCGAGACCAATCGCACCCGATCCGCCCAACGATTCACCGAAGTGCATCTTCCAGACGTCGTAGTCGATCTCGGTGTAGGTGCTGCCCAGGCCGTCGCGCCAGACGGTGTAGTCGGCGGCGTCGACGGTGCCGTTTTGGTTGTAGTCTCCCGGCAGGCCGGCGGGGGTTAGGCTTAACATGCCGTTGGCGAGCTCCGACGTGTTCCACGCCAAACCATCAATCGTCGGCAAGACTAGCGCCGAAAAGGCGCCGCTCAACATGCCCCCGTTGAAAATGTCAAACGTCTGTCCGGCGGTCGGGATGAATCCGTTGATCAGCGCTAGCTCCAGTGTGCCGTCCAGTGCGATTGTGCCGGACGACTTCAGTTGGTCGTACCCGCTGCCGGGCGAAGTTCCGCCGAGTTCCATGATGAGCGTGCTTGTCGGTGAAAAGGCTAAGTTGCCGACGGAGAGAATCGCCGGCGACAGGCCAGGAGCAAACGTGCCGGTGAAATTCACGTTGTCGAACGTGCCGACGCCTTTCACGTAGCCGGAGAGCGTGATCGGCTCGGCCAGGCTGTCGCCGGTGATGTGGCCGTTATTGATGAGCGGCTTGGCCAGGTTGTTGGTCGTGCTGACGGTGCCATAGCCGGTGACGTTTCCGCCGAAGTCGAGCGTCATGCCATTGGCGGCATCGAGCGTGCCGGGACTGCCGGCCTCGCCGAGCGTGGCCAGCGCTAGCGAATCGAAGACCACGTCGTTGGCATCGAGCAGCGTGACGCCATTGGCCCCGACTTGGAGTGTGCCTTGCGTTCCGAATCCGTTCACCGCCGCGGCGTTGCCGAGCGTGAGGTCGCCTGTAGCCGTAATCGTGGAGCCGGCCGCCCCAGTTACGCGCAGCGCCTGGACGCCGCTGGCGCGAAATTCGCCGCCGCTGGGCACCGCGAGGCTCGCCAGGCCCGTGATCGTGCCGCCGGTAATCTCAAGCAGGCCGCCACCAAAATGGAGCGAGCCGTTGACCACCAGGTTGTTTGCCCGGAAGGTTCCGCCAATCAGCGTCAATGCGGTGGAGATGGTGGCAGTCCCCTCGACGGTCAATCCTTTTCCCGTGGTTATTGTGGGAGTAACGCCGAAAAATCGCGTAATGACCGCGTCGCTACCAAGGCCGCGGTTGCCGGCAAGCTGGATCGTGCCGTAGTTGAAGTTGAGTCGATTGCTGGAGTCGCTGAGGGTGTCAAATCGCAAGGTGCCGCCGTCTAGGTTGACGGTTCCGTTGGGGTTGATGAAGAGGTCAGTCCCGACGTGAACCAGCGCTTGATTCTGAATGTTCAGCGTACCAGTGCCGATAGAGCCAACACTGAGAGGAGAATCGGGAAGGTTCCAACTGGAGCCGGGGCCTGTGACAGTGGCAGTACCATTTGTCGTGGCTTCGAGGCCACCGATCAGCGCGCTGGCGGAGTTGAGACTCCCACCGTCAGAGATGACCAACGATCCGCCCGATCCGCCGAGCACCGCTCCCACTCCGACACCATTCTGCAAACTCATGGAAGATCCTGCTCCCGAGATGATGACCGAGCCCGTTCGGCCAAGAGCACTACCACCAATACTCAATCCGTTGCCTGTTCCGACCACCGTTCCACCGTTGGTTACCTGCAACACTCCATTGCCGGCTCCCCCAACGCGTAGCAATGACTGTGCCGTCAGCCGGCCGCCGTTGACCAACACCGTCTCGGCGATGGCTGCACCAATATTCGCTATTCCTTCCACGGTAAGTCCCTTGCCGCTGGAGATGGTAGGCATCGATCCATAGAGAGTTGTGATCACTGAATCGGAGCCGAGGTTGCGATTTCCGGCGAGTTGAATCGTGCCGGCGTTGAAGTGGAGGTTGTTGAGTCCGGCGGTTCCGCCGACGGTATTGAAACGGAGCGTGCCGCCGTTGAGATTGACGTTGCTAAAACTTTGGATGGAGAGGTTGTTCATGAGATATACGGAGGCCTGATCTTGAATCGTCAGCGCGCCTGGGTCCTCAATGCTTGAGTTGCCGACGATGGCGTTGTTGGCGGTGAGCGAGGCGGAATTACTGATGGTGGACGTTCCGGTCGACCCAGCCTGCGCGCCGATACGCAGTGTTGCGGCGACCGACGTGGTTCCGCCCGTCTGATTGAAGGTGCCTCTGCCAAGGTTTCCCACGTACAGATCACGGGCAACCGAGAGAGCGCCCGTGCCACTCAGGTTGTAGATGCCGTTGCCCGTGGCGAGGTGCCCGATTACCGAATCCAAGCCGGCGTTGTTTCCAGTGACGATGCCCCCGGATTGGTCGAAGGTAGCCCGGCCGCTACTGCCGAGCAGGAATCCGGTTGTTGTGAGGTTGTTTGCCGCCATCGAAATCGTGGTGCGGTTTGCGCCGGCGCCGGTTAGATCAATGGTCAGCACGCCGAGATTGATGGGGGCACCGGCGTAGTCGTAGGTGACGGTGCGCGCGACGCCATCGGCGGGCGAGATGTTCACCGTGTCTACTGTCACCGTGCCTGGCACGCCGGCGGGACTCCAGTTGCCAGCCGCGTTCCAGTTGCCGGTGCCAACATTCCAGTTCTTCGTGGCCGCCCAAACGGGACAGACCGCAAAAGTCGTCGCCAAGATGGCAATACAGAGCAAGACAAATAAGGCGCGAGGCATGATGCTCTCCTAAAAACGGGACAGTTCACCGGTCCCGGCGCAACGGTCGCATTCGCTGAAGTCCCCAATAAATGCCGACGCGATGGAACACCCGGAGGGATTCCACCACGTCGGATTACACTGTTACGAGTTCCCCTGCTGCGGCCGTACTACCCAAGGATCTGGCGGTGGCGACAATCCCGGAGCGTTTGACCCGCCCACGAGCGAAAACCGCCAGAATTCCCACAAGCAGACTCGCCACGGTCGTCGGCTCGGGAACGGCCGCTCGGGAGGACGAGGTTCCCGCCGAGCCGCTGCCGTCGTCAGCCATTTGGCCGAAGTGCGATTTCCACACGTCGTAGTCTGCCGGCGTGTAGATCGAGCCGAGACCATTTCGCCAGACGGTATAGTCGGCGGCGTCGACGATGCCATTCGTGTTGTAGTCGCCTGGCGTGACGGAATAATCGTGACCCGACGCCGAAGCGAAGCTCACGCCCGCCGGTGCATCAAGGAAGTAGTGCGCCGTGTTCGAGGCGTCTTCGCCGCCCATCACTTGCGAATAGTACGGCGCGTCGTTGTTGTCCCGGCCCGCCCAGGCCTGAACATAGATATCCAGTTCTCCGTTGAGCCGCAGCGTGTGACCCACGACCGTGTTGAGCGAGAGGGTTTGAATGCCGTTGTCGGCCACGAGCGTGCTGGTTCCCGTGACCGGGTTGGCGGAAATGTCCGTCGCCGACGGCATATACAACGCCAGGAAGCGATTGTCCGAGTTGGTCGGCCTCCCGACGAGATAGCCGAACGACTCGAGCGAGAACGTAAAACTCAGCGTCACCGGCGTGCCGACCGCCAGCGTGCTGGAAGTCACGACGCCCGTATCTTGAAAAGTGAGCGCCGTGTAGCCGTGAGCTTGCGCACTGCCAAAGTTGATCGCGTTTCCTGGGCCAAATGCGAAGGGAAGAGAATCGGGCGTCGAGGAGCTGTTCGTCTCGATCTTGCCACCGAGCGAGCCGTAGCGGGCCGTGCCGCTGCCCAGCACCGAAGAAAAATATTCGAACGACCCGATGAGTTGGCCGCTGGAGACCGAGGCCGAGTCCACCGCGCCGAACGAGATGCTCTGGCCGCCGGGTATGGAAGTGATTAATTGGCTGGCGTTGGTCTGCCGGTTTCCAAATGCATCTGGGATCTTGACGTAAGAAATCTGGCTGACGGTGAGCTGGCCGTAGCTCGGCGCGGTCGCGGTGGCAAGTAGCGTGCCGACGACAGTCGCGTAGGAAATCAGCGCAGACCGATGTCCGGCCGTGAGTTGGCACGATTCGTGAGCACGCTTCATGTGGAAAGTCTCTAGGGTCTATCAATAGAATTGCCGTTTGCCTTGATGATCGAACAACATTCCTCAGATTTTGCCAGAATTACTAGTTTGCCGGCCGCACGGAGCGATATTTCATTGGAATTCGGGAAGACACTGGAAGTTACGCTTGGCCAACCGGAAAATGGGCCGTTCCCAATGGCGGGCGGGCCTGGGTGTCGGTTGGGCACCGCCGATTCACGGATCAGGGCCAGTTGTCGGTGGCGGGCGGTGCCCTCGCAGTGACTGGCCGGACGCACGAATCGTTCAACGTCGTTCTTGATGATCTGGCCGATCTGAGGCCACATTTGAACAAGTGCGTAGTGCGCAGCTCGCCACTTCCGCAAATCGTTCGGTTGCCGGCGCGACCCGACGCAAGTCTTGCGACGAGCGAATGTTCAGTCGACTGTAATTCCTGCCGCTCGGCGTCTATTCTCCCCAAGTCATCCGAGAAATCTGCGGACGACTCCCGAATCCCACCTTTGCGCCCTAGCGCCTTTGCGTGAGACTCCCTATAGTCAAAGCCAGCGGGGGGTGGCCAAATTTAGGACTTGCCTTGGCCGCCAGCGTGTGATATACACATAGGTACAGTAATTCTCCGGAGCTAGTTCTTCGGAGCAATGAGCGACGCGGCTGGGCATTGTTCAACGCCCGGCCGTCTCGTTCCTGCACGAGGCCGTTGTTTGGAAACTTGGAGAATTTGACAGCCAACCGTCAGGACTTGGCAGCGCTCACGGTGTGACTTCGTACCGTGGAGCGTGACCTTTCGACGATCAGCCAGAGAGAAAGTTCGGCCAGAGAGTGTGATAGCAATCGAAACACTAATGCGAAACACTGATGCGAGCGAGGGATACATGAATGGACTCTATGCGACAATTCGACGTGCCATTTTGTCGCTCGTCACCCGCAGTTCGCACGAGTTTTTATGGGATTTTCGCGGATGCGAGGCGACAAAACGGACGCCAATTGTCGCCTCGGAGCGTGTTTTCGCCAGGGCCACAATTCGCAAACGACAAGCCGCCAACGACTTGCGTGCGAGCCGAAAAAAATACGCCCGGACAAAACGCGATAATCCTCGAGCCCAGCGAGCAATTGTCGCTGGAAGTCGCGCGACCTCGTGACAAAACGCGATCGCACGCCGACGCGGCGTCGATGCCAGCAGCTAGCGATCGGCGACCCTGCCGGCTTGGTAAGTTGCGACGGTTCCCGGCGAAGTAGCGCAGGGACCCGGACGGCCGTGACGATATTGTCGAAGGCAGCGGGTATGCCGCGTGTCCGAAGTGGGGCCGGTGCCCGGCTGGCCGTTGCGGCATGCCGATCGTGGCAGCAAGTCAATCGTGTCATCGAGTCAATCGTGTTAGCAACACGACGAGAGGTCCAACATGCGTCGAACGATCGTGGCAACGTTTGCGACTCTGGCGATGGCTTATTTGGCGACGAGCGCCTCGGCCGTGTTCATCGACTCGACGGTTCACTACATCAAGAGCGGCTACCGCCGCAACGTGGCCTGGCCGTATCCTTACATCTGCCCGGACCGTTTCGCGGTCCGCGACCCGTTCGAGACAATGATCCGCAACGGCTGGCGGCGGCAGAATTTGATGGGCGCCCATTTCTTCAACCAGGAAAACCAACAGTTGACGATGGCCGGCGAACTGCACGTCCGCTGGATCATGACGCAGGCCCCGCCCGAGTATCGCCAGGTCTTTATCGAGCGCTCGATCGACCCGGCGATCACGGCCGAACGCATCGCCGCGACGCGACAGTATGCGACGCGTGTATCGCTCGATGGCCAGACGCCCGAAGTGTTTGAAACCAACATGATCGCCGACGGGCGGCCAGCCGCGATCGTCGACGTGACCAATACCAAGTTCTTGGAGAATATGCCGGTGCCCGTGCTGCCGGCCGACACTACAATCGATCAATAGAACAGTAACCGCGACACGCCGCGCTGCGCGAACCCTCGCGCGGCGAAAAATAACCGGCAAGGATGCCGGGGGGCGAAACGTGTCAGGGAGGAAATCGTCATGCGACGCGCTTGGCTAACCACGCTTGGAGCGGCACTCTGTGTCGCGTCCGCAACGACCCGACCGGTGGCGGCTAGCCCCGCGGGCATGTCGCTCGGCGCGCGGCCGGTGGCGTCGAAGTCGTCTCCGGATTCGTGGACCGAGAAGGTGAAGGTCTGGGTTAAAGGCACGACCCCACCGGCGGGTGTGGCGACGCAGCCGGCGTTCCAGCCGCCCGTTGCCAAGCCGACTGACTCGATCTCGCCTTGGCGGAATCCTATTTCCTATTTCACGGCGGCGATGTCGGAGACGCCCGTCGCCTCGGCGCTCAGGAGCGACAATGCCGACCAAATGTCTCCGAAACCGAATGACAAGCTCTCGCTCGACACGCCGACCGGTCCCGCAACGCCGCAGTTCTACATCGCGATGTCGCAGATGTCGGAACGGCAGGGCAACGCGCCGCAATCCCGCCAACAACTGCAGCAGGCACTAGCGAAGTGGCCGCGCGACGTGGAGCTGCTCCGCGCCGCCGCGCGGATGGAAGATCGCCAGGGAAATTTGCCGCTCGCCGAGTCACTTTATAATCGGGCCATCACCACCAATCCGCAGCACGCCGGTGCGCGAAACGACCTGGGCCTCTGCCTCGCACGACAAGGCAAAATGGAGCAGTCGGTCCAGGCGATCGAACAAGCCATCAACCTGCAACCCGACAAGGCGCTCTACCGCAACAACGCTGCGACAGTGCTGGTGGAAATGCACGAGGACCAACGGGCGCTGGCCCATCTGTCGGCCGTGCATGGCGCGGCCGAATCGAGCTATAATTTGGGCCAACTGCTCATGGGCCGCGACCGGCCGCATGAAGCGATCGCCTATTTCCAACGGGCGGTGGAACTCGACCCAAGTCTGCAGCCGGCCCAATCCGCCATTGCGCAACTGCGCGGCGAGATGGCGCCGATGGCACAATTCGCCGCCGAACCCGTGGTACCACAACAAGCCATCGCGCCCAATTACGGCCCGCAGCTCGCGCCGCAACAACCGGTCGCAGAGCCGACATTCCCGGCGACCGCTCGCGGCCCGGCGTTCGACACCTCGAGCTACATGCCACCGACGGGTTACTATCCGTCGAGCCCGTTGCCGACGAATGTCGCACCGACCGCGCCCGTGTATCAAACGGCCACCGCGCCGCGCTATCTGCCGCCGGTCCGACCGATTGTGCCCGGGTCGATGGTTCGCTAACGGACGAAGGTTTGCGGCTGCTCGTCGCCTTGCGGTGGCAGCCATTCGGGGCGATAGGCCGTCTGTTCGACCGCGGACGCGGACTTCGACGGCAGTGCAGGCTGCGCCGACACCCAGTTCGGATCTGGCGGCGTGACGGGTGTCGGTTCATCGAGTTGGTAGACGTAAGCCCCACCCAGCGCGACCAACAGCGCGGCGATCAGCGAGATTCCAAGGCTGGCTTCCGTTTTGCTTAGACGTTGGTCTTCGATCATGGGCGGGTCTCGGCGACTTGAGTTTGGCGTGCCGCCACGCGCAGTTTTGCACTGCGGGCACGGGGATTGTTGAAGGTCTCGGCTTCGGTGGCACGCACCGGCTTGCGGGTTATCACTTCCCAGCGCTCGTCGTCGCGGAACGCTTCCTTAACGAGCCGATCTTCCAGCGAGTGAAAGCTGATCACCGCCAGGCGGCCGCCGGGACGCAAGCATTCGGGCATTCGTCGCAGCGCTACCTTCAGCCATTTGAGTTCCTCGTTCACGGCGACCCGCAGTGCCTGAAACGATCGCGTGGCGGGGTCGATGCGGTCGTGGCGGTTTCGCGGAATCGAGTGGCGAATGACGTCGGCCAGCTCGTCGGCTGTTCGCACCGGCGATTGCTGCCGCCGCGCGACGATCTGCCGCGCGATGCGTCGGCTGAATCGTTCTTCGCCAAATTCGAATAGCACGTTTGCCAAATGTTCCTCGCTAAGTCGCTCGAGCAGCTTCCAGGCCGGCTCGCCGCGTGTGGTGTCGAACCGCAGGTCGAGCGGCCCGCTGCTGCTGAAACTAAACCCACGCTCGCTGTCGGCCAATTGGTCGCTAGAGAGCCCCAGGTCGAGCACGATGCCGTCGACCGCCGCGATGCCGAGCGCCGCGAGCAGTTCCGGCAGGTCGGCATAGTTGGCGTGCCGGCATTCGACCGCCAGGCCGCGAAGCCGTTCGGACGAACGCTCGACGGCGCCAAGATCGCGATCGAGTGCGATCACTCGTCCTTCGCGTCCAACGGCCTCCGCCAACAGACGGGCATGCCCGCCGCCGCCGAGTGTGCCGTCGACGATCGTCTGTCCAGCCAGCGTCTTTCCGACAGCAGCGCCGAGTGCCGCTAGCACTTCCGCTGCGAGCACCGGCACATGTTGCGTGGAATCAGCCGTCATCGTCAACCAATCGGGGAAAGGAAATACAGGGAATCGAACACGCGCACAACCGCAGTCGATTGCTAGCGTCGCCGTGCTTGCATCATAGATGGAGAGAGACCGAGCCGTCGAGAATCGCGGCTTGGTTTCGAGAAATCGTCCGGAGACATCGCGCGGAAAACACGCGTCGACCCACGGACACGCATCCTTGTGCCCGCGGGTGGGTCGACGCGGGTGGGCGGCCCGATGGGAGTCCCCACCTTCCGCTGCTCAGCAGGCATCCATGCGCCGAGCGTCGACAGGGTGAACGTACCGGAAAGGAACCCGGGTTGGAGGAGCGACTGTGGCCAAGCGCTCTCCGTTTTCCCTGCCCGGCGGGCCAGCGGACGGGCACGCCGATCTGTGTTGTCTGATGAATCGAGGTGAATAGAGGATTGTTTATTAGGAACACGTTAAGTTACGCGTTGGAAACGAAGCGTCAACACGCGTTTCGGGGGCCCGTTACTCATCGTCTGTTCAGTTGTTTTGACGTATCTCCAAACGGCGTGACGCGGCTAACCGCGAGGAAAAATAATCTCCACCGAAAAAGTATTTCTTTTCTGACTCTGAACGTACGGCCACTAATTCTGCGGAATCGCCGAGTGCCGCGCTGCTAGCGGTCGGACGCCGGTTTTTCCGCCGCCCGGCTGGCCAGCAGCGAGTCGTAGAGCGACGCATAGTTTTCGACGGTTTGGTCAATCGAAAAAACCTGCGCAACCCGCGCGTAGTTGTGTTTGCCCAGTTCCGTGGCCAGCGTGCGATCGGTGGCGATGCGGACGACCGCGTCGACGAAGGCCTGGGCATCGTCGGGGGGTGTGATTTGCTGGTCGCCGTCGTCCAGCATTTCGTAGCCCAGCATTTCATCGCCCAGCAATCCGACGCCCAGCAATTCGACGACGCCGTGGACTTCCGTCGTAACGACCGGTTTCGCGGAAGCCATCGCCTCGAGAATCACGTTGGGCATTCCCTCTGCGGCCGAGGTGAGCACGAGCAGATCGGCGGCGGCAACGATTTGCGGTACGTCGCGACGCCAGAGCGCGAAATGGACGCGGTCCGCCATGCCAAGCCGTGCCGCGTGTCGCCGAAGCTTGTGCTCCAATGGCCCGCGGCCAACGATCACGAGGTCGTGGTCCGGCAGCTTTCTTGCGATGTCGGGCAGGCGATCGAGCAGCCAGTCGGGCCGTTTTTGAGGGTCGAGGCGGCCGACGAACAGGAGCATGCGGTGGCCGGGCGGCAGGCCCAGTTCCGCCAGATCGATCGGCGCGATCGCGGCGAACCGAGCAACGTCGATTCCGTTTCGGATGACCATCACTTTCTCGGGCGGCAACCGCATGACCTGTTTCGCGAAATCGGCGACCGATTGGCTGAGGCACACATATCGCTCGACCAGCGGTGCCGTGCGGCGCTGGAGCCAACCGTGTCCGTTGAGCCGCTGTTCCGCCACGCGAATGCCGGCCACGATGGGAATGCCGAGCCGGTGACCGGCACAGGCGCCGATCACGTTGGCATGCGCCAGGAAGCATTGCATTAAATCGGGCTGCGTGTCGCGGAGCCAGTTCACGAGCCGGCGATAGACCAGCGGCGCTTGCCAAATCGTGCGTCCGCCGAGAAATGAAACCGGAATCGAATGCTCGGCGAGCTTGTGCACCAGTTCGTCGGACGGTGGCCGTGGCGGCGGCGAAAGCACGACGACGGCCGGCTCAAAACGATCTCGCGGCAGACGGGTCGCCAACTCGACCAGTTGCCGCTCGGCTCCGCCGGTCTCAAGCGTCGTGATGCAAAACGCGATCCGCGCCGTCAAGATAGGGTTCCCAAAAAGGACTCGCGGCCCGGTTTGCAATCGACTGTTCTGCCCAGTATCGATTAGCTGCCCAGTACCGTCTAGCGGCCAAGTACCGTATACTCGGCAGCCCAGGATGTCCGTTGTCGGTGGTCGGTGGTCCGTTGTCAATCGGAGGCAACGGGCGACGGACCAAGGACAACGGACGACACGAACATGGACGCCGCCCCCTCGATGCCCGACGAACCTTTTTGCTTCGACTACGAACTGCCGCGCGAGCTGGTGGCGCAGGAGCCGCTTCGCAATCGGGCCGATGCGCGGTTGATGGTGATCGATCGCGCTGGGCAGTCGATCGAGCACTACCACGTGCGGGATCTGCCGGAATTGCTGCCCTCGGGCGATCGACTGGTGCTCAACGACACGAAGGTGATTCCAGCCCAGTTGGTGGGCAAGCGGGTGCCGACCGGCGGGCGTTGGCAGGGCCTGTACGTACAAAGCACGACCGAGGGGCATTGGAAAATTCTCTGCAAGTCGCGCGGCCGGATGAAACCGGGCGACGCGGTGATGCTGGTCGACGTCGAAGGCCGGCCGGGCGTGAAGCTGTGGATGATCGAGCCGCTCGCAGAAGGGCAGTGGCTCGCGCATCCGGAATCCGACGAACCGGTCGACGCGCTGCTCGGGCGGTTGGGCCGGGTGCCGCTGCCGCCGTACATTCGCGGCGGGCAGATGGTCGATGCCGACGCGACGAATTATCAGACGGTGTTCGCCCGCGTGCCTGGCGCGGTCGCCGCGCCCACGGCGGGACTGCATTTCACCAAGGAACTGTTGCGCACGCTCGCGCAGGGTGGCGTCGCGTTCTCCGCCGTTACGCTGCACGTCGGGCTGGGGACATTTCGCCCGATCGCGGTGTCGTCGCTCGACGAGCATCCGATGCACCGCGAGTGGGGCGAGCTGACCGCGACCGCCGCGGCGGAACTCAACGCGACGCGGCAAGCGGGCGGGCGGCTGATCGCGGTCGGCACCACGGTGACGCGCGTGCTCGAGACCGCGGTCCGCGCGGCCGGTGCGTCGCGCGACAAGTTCGTCGCCTGGAGCGGCGAGACCAATCTTTTCATTCGACCTCCGTTTGAGTTTCAGGCGATCGACGCGCGCTCTTGACCAACTTCCACTTTCCGCGGACGACGCTCTTGGTGCTCGTCGAGACGTTCGCCGGCCGCGAGCTCGTCGAGCGGGCGTACCAGGAAGCGATCCAGGAAGAGTACCGCTTCTACAGCTACGGCGACGCGATGCTGATCGTGTAGTGCGAGCCGCACGGGCGTGTAGCGTGTGCCGCGCCGTGTTTTCCAGCCGAACACGACGAACAATCCGCTCCAGTTACGTGAGACGCGCCTTCGGGCAGGCAACTTGGGCCAAGCCGGGGGATCGTATTTTTGGATTATTGGAACACCTTCGCGAAACACGATTCCATGTTCCAAAAATCACTTCTTCTGTCACACCTCCTTTCTCGAAACATCTACAAATCCAGGCGGATTCGCGAACGCAGTGTTCCAAAAATGCTCGAATTCGCGCCGCATGGGTAAAGTTCCAAAAATCCTACTCCGGATTGGTATCAGGAACAGGGCGTAAGGTATCGGTCGAGAGGCGCCAGGCGCTAGTTGGCAGGCGCCAGTTTCCAACTAGCGCCTAGCGCCTGACGCCTAGCAACTAATGTACACCTGTTTATACAACCCCCGGCGGCCGAATTCAAGCACTATTTTCGGCCACCAGCAATTGAGGCCGCTGAGCTGGCGAAGATGAAGGCCGAAAGCGGTAGAGTTGTTCCCTGCTCCACCATCTCTCGGCCAATATCACTCCGGCGGTATTACGCTGGAGCGAGACGTGCCGATTCCGGGTCGTAACGGAAGTCACCGATTGTCCCGTCCTTGATTTTGTTAATGGCCTCGTCAATCACTGGGAGTGGAACTAGAAACCACTCCCTAGGCTCCACTTGCGAGCCGAAGCGATCCTTCAATTGCAGGTCCAATCGAGCACTGCCGAAGAACTTCTGTAGTAGTGCTTCTAGCGCCCTCCGGTTGACATTCGCCAGTTTGAATGTGGCGACGATTTCCACGTCGGCCAGAAGATACGTTGGATCCTTCCTGGCGTTGGCAATTCGGCTCTTCACGTCACCGCCCGTTACGCCAATTTTGTGAATCACGTCCCTGTGCTGCGCGACAAACGGATGATCCGACTTGCTCCGGAGCACGTAAACGTACCCCGTCGCCAGATCGTCCTCCTCTTCCATGTCTGCGAATAGCGGCCCAGGACCAGGCTCGGTGATGCGGCGGCTCGTCTTGTCCTCATACAAGGCACGCTGCAATGAACGCTGCAATGGTTCACTTTCCGTGCCGTTGTCATAAACGACTCGCAACCGCCGGTTCACGCGATCGTATTCACTGACAAATTCCTCGCCCACGCCAGCGACTAGGACCTTCTGCCCTTCGAGGATAAACCAATCACCTTTCTTGATATCCGGACTGCTACTGTCGTTTAATTTACCGCCGTATTTCACCGTTCGCCGCTCGCCAGTCTCCAGATCGCGCTGAACCTGGTCGAAAATTGGTTTGAACTGGTCGAAATCCTTGCATGGAGCGCGTCTCGCAACCTCTTCCGCTGTCTTGATTTCCTGTCGTGAGCGAACGTGGACAAGCTGCGTAACATCGTCTTCGGCTGAGTCCTCCACGCCCAAAGACGCCAGCAACTCCTCGTCACTAGGTTCGTGATCGGGAAGATCTTTTTTGGCCTGTGCACTAGCGGCTAGCAGCCCGCGCGTGTCGAACTCTTTCAAGATTTCGCGGCACTCGGACGATTCGCACAACCGATCCAGCCGCACCGCGTAAAGCCGCTCGAAGATGTCGCGGTTCTCGCCATGTTCGGGGGGCCTTCCGTGTTCCTCGACGAACCGTTCGATTTCTTCGAATCCCGCGACGATCCGCTGCTCGCGCGCGGAGCGCCCACCGGAGTCGGCAGGTGCGGTGTCCACCCCCAATTCGCCCAGCAGGTCGCGGTCTTCATCGCTGATGCGTTCAGGCATTGCCCTCTTCCTTCACTTTTCGCTGCAAGAAGGCGATTCCTTCCGCCATTCGCTTTTCCCAGGGGTCGGCCGCGGTGAGCGAAGGGAGGCGTCCCTTTTCGCCTTTGAAGCGCAGAGATCGCTTTGACAGGTCACGAGCTTCCTCCATCGACATCGTCACTCGTCGGGCGGCGATGATCTCCTTGATGCGCTTGAGGCGATCTTCGTTCATGGGTTTCGACAGGATCGCATACGCTTCACCAAAAGGATTGATGCGATCGATTAGATCGATGTCGAGCTCGCGCACTGAGAGGGCAAACTGTCGCACGCCGTCGATGAGTGAGGTATTCTGCGACGCGCCCTCACCGCCAGCGCCGTCAGCGAACAGAGTTTTCTTCGCTTGTTGCACGATATTCAGGGCGGCGATCGCGTGCTGACGGACGGCTTCCTGATCCTCCTCGTCCAAATTGGGGAACTTCTCTTTGACGATCTTCCCCATTTTGACCTGGGTCAGCTCCTCAGGCACTAGCTCGTCATCGAACATGCCGCGTTCGATCGCTTGCTTGTCCTGGACGAAAGCAGTTACCAATTCGGTCAAATCCTCGCGGCAGATGCGTTCGGCCTCAGGGCTCTTCGGCTCGGCCAGCCCCTTGATCTCCAGTTGAATCAGGCCGGTCTCTGGATTGACGCCGACGTTGCACTTCTCGGGATCGTACCCGCCTTCGCCGTAATCTAAGCCGGGTATCGCCTCGTTGAGCGGATTCTTGGGGCGAAACTCGAATCGCGGCGCCAGGACCTGTTCCATCAGCAGGCTCGCCGCGATGGCCTTGAGCGTGTCGTTCACCGCCTCGGTGACGGCCTCTTCCGCAGCGTCCGGCTCGGCGATGAGATTGGTGAATCGGGACCGCGTCTTCCCGGGAGCGTCGCGGGTGGCGCGGCCGATGATCTGCACGATCTCGGTGAGGCTCGATCGATAACCGACCGTGAGGGCATGCTCGCACCAAATCCAATCGAAGCCCTCCTTCGCCATGCCCAGCGCGATGATGATGTCGACATGGTCGCGGTTGTTCTTTTGCGCGGAATCTCTCAGCGTGGCGGTCACTTTTTCCCGTTTGGCTGGATCGTCATCGACCAGATCGGCGATCTTTAGAATCTTTCCGTCGGCGGTCTTCACTAGCTGGAAACCAGTCTTGGGGTCGGTCCCTTGCCAGTCGCCGAGTTGCTCGATGATGTGCTCGACCTCGCGGATTTTGTCCTTTGTGCTCTCGCGCGAATTCACGTTGGGGATGTGCAGGATCGTTTTCTGCGTCGGGTCGAGAACCTTCAGAATCTCGTCCGTGTAGCTGCCGCTGTAGAAATAGTAGCCGATGTCGAGCTGCTTGAGATACTGGTAGCCGTTGAGCTGCTCATAGTAGGTGTACGTCACCGTGTCGAAGCGTGCTTCATCCTCGGGATGCAATACGGCCTCGGCGTCGCCGCGGAAGTAGGAGCCGGTCATGGCGAGGAGGTGGGTCTTGTCGCGGGCCATGAATTGGCGGACATGATCGCCCAGCCGGCTGTCGGGGTTCGCCGAGACGTGGTGAAATTCGTCGACGGCGATCAAGCGGTCGTCGAACGCTTCGACGCCGAACTTCTCTACGGCGAAGCGGAAGGTGGCGTGGGTGCAGACCAGCACCTTTTCCGTGCTGTCGAGAAAGGCCTTCACCGAGTCGACTTTGCCGCCGTTGTCCGTTCCCGGCGCATCGCAGAGGTTCCACTTTGGCTCGACCCGCCAATCGGCCCAGAAGCCAAACCTGCTCAGAGGCTCGTCGTGGAAGCTGGCACCGATCGATTTTTCGGGCACCACGATGATCGCCTGCTTGAGCTTCTGGTTTTGCAGCTTGTCGAGCGCGACGAACATCAGGGCCCGACTCTTGCCGGAGGCGGGCGGCGACTTGATGAGCAGGTATTGTTCGCCTCGCTTTTGCCAGACGCGTTCCTGCATGGGCCGCATGCCGAGGGCATTCGACTTGGTCGAGCTGCCGTCTTGCGCGTAGCGGACGGATACCGAGGGGATCGAGGGAATGTTTTGGCTCATACAGTGCTTCCAAGTTCACTTGGGAAACAATAATCGTAGGATATACTCGGAACACTAATCATCGCTAATTTCCGCTAATCCCCAGGAGAACTGCAAAGTTGATTTTTGAACCGCCAAGACCGCCAAGTTCGCCAAATAGAAACCAGAAGTAGATTGAGAATCCAGCGAAAGTGTGATGCTAACGGCTTGGCGCTCTTGGCGTACTTGGCGGTTGGTTTTGACTTTGCAGGGCTCCTGCGCTAATCCCGATTAGTGTTGATTAGCGAAGATTAGTGTTCCCGATCAAACTTGGAACTACTGTCATTAGTAATCAGCTC
>JANNTD010000121.1:0-4261 GCA_031403315.1 Planctomycetota bacterium | reverse complement strand
CACGGCAAAGCCGATGCCGGAGTCGTACCACTCGGCCCCGGCGACTTCGCTCGTGGACTGGGGCGCAATCGGCACGACGACGCCATACACGCGGCCGCGAATGTCCACGAGCGGCCCGCCGTAATTGGCCGTCGATACGCCCGCATCCGTTTGCATCACCTTGCCAAACATGCGGTCGAGCGCGCTCACGATGCCCACGGAAATGTTGGGACGGTCGGCGTGGAACGTGCGGCCGACGGCGATGGCCCACTGCCCGACTCGAATCTCCTCGGCAGGCACCAATTCCGGAACCGCGAGGCCGCTCGCGCCTTGCGCCTTGAGCAGCACCAACATCCGGCTGTGATCCTTCGCAACCAGTTCGGCGGGTGCTTGCTCACCATTGGCAAACGTGACCAAGATCGACGCGGGCTGCTGCACGAAATTGAAAGCACTCGATACGATCCAACCGTCGGGCGAGATCACCAAACCCGTGGTGGGGCCGTCGGGGAGCAGGGTGCGGTCGATTTCCTCCAGGCCGCCGATCGTGCGAATCTGCACCACCGAGTCGGCCACGCGGGCCACGGCGGCGCGAATCGCCGATTCTTCTGCGGAGGCAAGCGTGGCGGATTGGACTTGTTGTGCGGTGACAGCCGTTGCCGCGACAATCAACGCGAACAGCGACAGCGCCAAGAATTGCATCGACTTTCGCATGGCGCTACTCCTCATTCGTCGATTCAGCTTCTGCGGGGGCCGTCAACGTGAATTCGAGTAGCGCTTCGCCGCGGAGCACCGAAATTCGGACCGTCGCGTCGCGTTCGAACTGTTCGACGGCAGCATCCGCCTGCCTGCGGGACGCGACGACCTGCGAATCGAACATCACGATCAGATCGTCGGCGCGAAGCCCGGCTTTGGCGGCCGGAGAAGCGGGTAGCACGCGGTCGACGTAGGGCGGCGTGCGTGTGACGACATCGGGCACCAGCACGATGCCCAAGGCGGCGAGCGAGAGCGGATTGTCGGGTTGGTCGGCTGCGGTGAGCGGCCGCGGCGAGAAGTCGCCGGCTCGGATCGAATCGACCGTCGACGCGAACGCAGCCACCGGCAGCGCGTAGTTGAGCCAGGTGCCGGTGAGTTCGCTCCGCAACTCCTTGCCGAGCATACCGACGAGCCGGCCTTGCCCGTCGACGAGCGCTCCGCCGGAAGCCCCGGGATTGTTGGTGGCGGCGTCGACAATGTAAACGTCGCCGCGATAGTTCGCGCTGAATCCGCCGCGGCGGGCCTCGAGCGGGGCGACCGCCGATACATAACCTTGCAGCATGCTCACTGGCTCGTTGCCGGTCGCGATGCCAAACAGATTGCTGAAGGCCAGCACGCGCGTGCCGACATCGGCGACGGGCGAAGCGTGTAAATCGAAGTGGGCGAGCTGTTCCTGTCCGAGATCGATACGGCCGGGGTCGATCTTGAGCACGGCGACTTCCGTGAGCGGATCGGCGCCGACGAGCTCGGCCGTAAAGCGGCGGCCGTCGTCGAGCACCACGGCCACATCATCGCTATCGAGCACGTAGCTCCAGGCAGTGAGCACATGGCCGTCGGCCGAAATCAGCATCCCGCTTTGGTACGCTTCGAGTCCGCGAACCCCGCCAGCGCCGTAGATTTTCACTATTTTCGGCCGCACGTCTCGGGCAACCGCTGAGAGCGAATCGTTGGCCCGCACGGCGGTCGTGCTGGCGAGCACGCAGGTTGCGGCCCAAACAATCCAATGCCAGCGGATGCGCGTGAGAAGCGAATTCATTGCGAACTAGTCTTTTTCCTTCGTCGCGCTGCCTGCGGTGGAGCGAGCGGCTGTGTCTTGAAACTCGTAGGTTGAGATTCGTAGATCGGCAAACACTTCATCCCCGTGGCGAATCACCCAGCGATGCGGCAAGCGGCGGCCATCCAAGGGCCGAAAGTCGCTGAAGTAAATCTCACAGGGATCTTGGTCGTCGGCGGCCTGCATTTCAATGCCCACCAGGTCGCCCTCCACCGGATCGAAGTAGAACCGGGTCTCGACGCCGCCCTGAATGCCGACCAGGCAATCGGGCAAATGTTGGTCATTTGGCCAGGGCAGGGTGCCGAAATAGTGGATGTCGCCGAACTGGCGCGGGCCCACGAGCAGCAACCGTTGCCACAAGTGCAGCGCCGCGAGCAAGCCACCGGAGCGCGGCGGGCTGAGCGTTTCCGCGAGCGACAACGCGAATTCGGCTTCAGATTTTCCGGCCGGCATCACGATCGCGCCGTGGTCCTCGGAGAGCTCGATCTCGACGTCGCCGTCCGTTTCGTTCTTACCGCGGATCGTCCAGTTCCAGCCGGTGCCGGCGAAGTCGCCGCGGGCCAAGTTCGAATTCCAGACGCGCTCGCAATGATAGCGATTCATCCAGTAGTTGGCGTATCCCGACCGCGGCTCGAAAACCTTTTCGACCTCAGCGGGTAGCTTGTCGGCCTTTTTGAGCGCCGCGCGGATTTGTTTTGGTGCGTCGGGTTGCGGCGGGCCCTCGGGCCGCTCACGCTTTTCTGGATCCGGCTTTTCCGGGCCGCCTTCCATCATTGCGGCGAGCTCGCCGTCGCGATGCGCCGCGGCGAGCCGCACCGTGTGTTCGTACTCGGTGCCGTCGCGGCGGAAGACGATCGGCACACGCCAGCCCTCTGGATAGGTGCCGAGCACATTTTTGAAGGCGTTCGCCGTCGAGATGTCGCGACCGCCGAAACGCACGATTTCGTCGCCATAGCGGAGACCACGGCGATAGGCGTCGCTGACTTCGAGGATGTCGTCGACCACGACGCGGCCGTCCGAGTCGGTCGAAACCACCGCCCCGAGCGACGCATGATCCACCAATCGGCCGCTCTTGAGGTGGCTCACGAAGCGCTTGATTTGATTGATCGAGACGGCATAGCCGACGCCGACGTTGACGCGGCCGCGTTTTTCAAACGAGCAGCGGCCGTTGACGCCGATTAGCCGACCTGCAGCACTAAACAACGGCCCGCCGGAGTTGCCGGGGTTCACCGCGGCATCGGTCTGCAGGCAGTCGGTATATTCCAGCAGCGTGCCGGCCGGATATTGGTAGCGATGCACGCCGGAGATTATGCCGTAGCTGACCGTCGGCTGGAAATTGTCGGCCAACAGAAACGGGTTGCCGGCGACGTAGACCCAGTCGCCGACATTTACATGGTCGCTGTCGCCGAAGTCGGCAACGGGAAAAATTGCGTCTTCACCGCCCACGAGCTTGATGAGCGCGATGTCGCCGCCCGGATCGAGACCGACGAGCACCGCGTCGACGAACCGGCCGTCGGCCAGCCCGCACTTCATCGCCGGGCCACAGGGGGCGGTGACGTGGTAGTTGGTGAGTGCGTAGCCGTCGGCAGAAATGATAACGCCGGAGCCGCCGCCTTGACCCTTGCGGTCGAAGATCGCAATCGTCGGGCGCGTGATCCGTTCGATCGTGGCGACGCGCTCCGCCTCGGCCGCGAGCACGACCTGTGGGATTTCAGTTGCTTGTGCCCTGGTTGCGTGTGCGCAGCTCGCGGCGGCGAGCAATCCGACCGCAATCGCGTTGTGACAGGCGTTGTTCACTTCACGATTCTCGCATTGCACAGGTTGAGCCAATCGCCGGTATCGAGATTCTGCCCGTAGTCGACCACGAACTTGAGGCGTTTGACGCCGGCCAAGTCGAGATCGAGCGGCAGCGGGAAGTCGGAGCCGGCGATCGCTTGTTCGATGAGCAGGCGATCGTCGGCGAAAATCGAGAGCAGCACGTTGCCGCTCGCCGCGGCTGCCGGCTCGATGCCCGCCACGGCCAGGAAGCGACTGTAACCGCGTGGCAAGCGGTAGACCAGTTCCGAGCGACTGCGAATCGCCACGCCCTTGGCGAACGATTTGGGCGCTCCCGTGCCGGCCGATGGATCGTTGTCCGGATACGAAAGCGTGAGCGGGCCGCCGCTCGCGGACTGATTGAAGCGCGGCTGACCATATTTGGCGGCGCGCGCTGCGGCGCTCGGCAGTCCGACAAGCGGCTGCCACGATGCGGTCGCGGGCTCCAGGTCGCTCAAAAAGGCGACTTTGCCGGCCGACATGTCGATGCTGGCGATGCCCGACAGCGGCCAGGCGAGTTGTAGGCGATTTACAGTGCTGGCCAGCAGCGTGTCACCCTGAATGCGGACCAGGGTGGCGGCAATGCGGAGCCCGTCGGGCCCGACCAGCACACACGGCGGTGCCGCATCGGTGCCGTCGTCGGATCGATAGTAGATCAAG
>JANNTD010000120.1:0-2682 GCA_031403315.1 Planctomycetota bacterium | reverse complement strand
GTTCTCGGCGAAATACATGCCGACGACTTCGTCCATCACCAGGGCCTGACCGATGTGAGCACCAAAATTGCGCACTCCGGGAATGGCCCGCAGGTCCTTGCTACCCTGGATCGTGATCCGCTGCATTTCCGGCCACGAGGTTCCGGGCTTGGCCAGCCAATGCATCAGGAAGTCGCGCTCTTTGAAGGACGGCAACAACGATTGCCCGAGCTTCGGCCACCAGGCGGCGAGCGCGGGTGGAGTACCGGGGGGAGGGGGTAAGACAATCACAGCGCCAATCAAGGTGATGACGCCTACCGTGACGTAAGCGAGTTTTGGCGCGCGGATGATCGGAGCGAGCAGTCTGGCGTACACAGCTTGCAGCCTGCGCACGATCGGCGATTCCCGATTCTGGAGCGGTGCCTTTCGTAGCAGAATCAGGCACAACGCCGGCGTCACGGTGAGTGCGATCACCATCGAAACCGTCAGCGCCAATGCGTACGACAAGGCCAGCGGTTTGAAGAACGCTCCGGACAGGCCTTCCATGAAGAAGACGGGCATGATCGCTGCCACTTCGATGAGCGTGGCATAGACGATCGCGCCGCGAACTTCGACCGATGCGTCCAAAATCACTTTCAGCACGGACATGAGCGACTTTCGCCCGCCCGCCTGGTTGTATTGGCGAAGTCGGCGGACGACGTTTTCGACGTCGATAATCGCATCATCAACGATGTCGCCCAGCGCGATCACCATTCCGGCGAGGATCATCGTGTTGATGGTAGCCCCGCAAAAATACAGGACGAGTCCAGCACCCATGATCGATAGCGGCATCGCCGTGCAGCTGATGAGCGCCACCCGCCATTCGTACAGGAAGAAGAACAGCACGCAAACCAACAGCACGCAACCAATGATGAGCGACAGGGTGAGATTATCGATGGACATCTGGATGAAGGTTGCCGGGCGGAAGATCGTGGTGTCGATGTCGACGTCGGGCAGGCCGGGCTTCATGGCGGCGATCGCTTGCTCCACGCCGTTGGTCACGTCGAGCGTGTTCGCCCAAGGGAACTTTTCTACGATGCACATCAATCCGGGACCACCGTTGACGATCCCGTCGCCGACCATCGGTTGGTGGTCCACCACCACGCGGGCGACGTCCTTGATCAGCACCGACTTGCCGTCCCGCACGGCGACGACACACTCGGCGAGGCGGCTGGGGTCCACTTCGTCGGACCGGTAGACGATCGGCAAGACGTGGCGGATTCCCAGTCGCTGGTTGGGAGTTTCGATCCAGCCGCCGGTCCCGATGTGATGTCCTTCGGAACTCGTATAGAGGCCGACTTCCAATGCATCGTTCGTGGCCTTGAGAATGTCTTCGAGCGAGAGCTTGTACTGTTTCAACTTCTCGGGCTCGACCTGCACTTGCAGCATTTGGATCCGCTCGCCCCACATGGCAATGTTCGCCACGCCTTTCACGTCGAGCAGGCGTTGGCGGATCGTCCAGTAGCCGATCATCGACAGATCGATCACGGAGAGCTTTTCCGAAGAGATGCCGATCTTCATGCAACGACTGGTTGCCGAGAGCGGCGGCAGCATCACTGGCGGTGCGGCCCAGGTGGGTAGCGTAGGAGTCGCCTGGGTTACGCGTTCTTGCACCAACTGGCGGGCCGTCAGCAGATCGGTTCCTGGCTTGAAGTACAGCTTGATCGACGACAAGTCGGGAACCGACTTGGAGCGCATGACGTCCAAGCCGGCGACGCCGTTGAGCGCCTCCTCCAATGGAATCGTGACCAGGCTTTCGACTTCAACCGGCGAGAGCCCGAGGCTAATCGTTTGAATCTCGACTAGCGGCGGCGCAAATTCGGGGAAGACGTCGACGGCCGAGTGGCGCAGTTGCCCATAGCCGAACCACATCATGGCCGCGGCCAGGGCGACAACCAAATAGCGGAATTTCAGGCTCGAGCCGATAATCCATTGCAACATGGAAACACCCTGTCGACAAAAATAAAGGCGGATTCGGACCGCGCTCATCGGCGGCGTAGATAATTACAACTTGGATCAATGTCCCACGGTAAACTCGGTACCGTACAATTCGGCCACGCCGACTGTCGCGACCGCTGTGCCCAACTCTGGCCCGTCCTTCAGGAACACCAGGTCGCCCTGAATGAAGTCCACGTCGATGGGGGCCCGCACGAATACCCGGGCGTCGGGGCTGGTGTAAACCCAGCTATTGCCCTGCGGATCGTAAATGAGCGCGCTGTAGGGGACGGCCTTTTGCGTGGCGTCCTTGCGTGGCGACTTCTGTTCAGTCACTGCGGCGGTCTGAACATCCAGCCGCTTCATGGCGTCTTCCGACAGCGTCACGCGACTGATCGCCGAACCTTCGATCTTTTCGACGGAGGCAGGTTGGATATGCTCCGCTTGCACGACGCTTGGTTTGTTGCATCCGGCAGTTAACAGCGTGGTCGCGACCATTCCGGCGATTGCACAGCAAATCACGCGGTTCATATGCAGTTCTCCAATTGGGACTTTGACCGACAGTCCGCCGATCATCGCGGGCGGCAGCTCGAATCGTCGAAACCGCGCGCCCTGGATTGCTCTATTTCAAAACCGGTGCTACATCGCGCCGGCCAATTCCTTTGCGTGGACGTTGGACGCAGTCGAATCGATTGCCATGTCTTCGTGCGGCTGCGACTTCAGCCACAG
>JANNTD010000119.1:0-10288 GCA_031403315.1 Planctomycetota bacterium | reverse complement strand
GACGATCCAGCACCCGCCCCGGCAGTGGCTCCGAAGTTTGCTTTCCAAGCGTCGTAATCTTCCTGGTCGACGACGCCCAAGCTCTCGGTCTCGTTCCATAGTGTCGAGCCGCCCAGGCTGTCGCGCCACACCGTGTAATCGGCGGCGTCGACGATGTTGTCGCCGTTGTAGTCGCCGGCCAGCAATGGCGACGCGGGCGAAAACAAGCTCAGCACGACGCCGAAGCTGTTAATCGTCACCAGGAAGCTGCCGTTGGTCCCCTCGACCTCCACCCGGCTATTGGCGGTCAGGTTGTCGAACGTGCCAGTCACGTTTTGGCCGGTAATGATCCCAAACTCGTCGCCGCCATTGGGTAAGTAACCATCGAGCAGTTGCACGACGAGATCGCCGCTCAAATGCACGTCGCCGGTAACCATCACCGAATCGCCGCTCAAAGCGGAAGCCAACTCGATTTCGAGCGTACCGCTGTTGGTACCATAGTCTCCATAGACGAGCGTGTTTCCCGGCGAATTACCGGGTGCAACAGTTCCGCCGTTGTTGATCAGGCTGAAATTCACCGTTTCGGCGCTGAGCACGCCACCGGTGAAGTTGAACGAGCCGCCCGCACCTTTCGAGAGCTGCGGCGTCGACAATCTGCCGCCGCTGAGATTAAGCGTCGCCGTGGCACCCTCATCCACGCCGATTTCAACTTCTTCCTCAACCGTCAACCAGCCGCTGCTGACCGCGAGCGTCGCCGTGTCGCCGGGATTCGTGCCAATCCGCACGACGCGAGCATGCTGCCCGATGGCGTCGACCGTCGCCGCGCCGCTGTTGATTTGTACCACGTCAAAGTGCGACGGCTGCCAGGTGTCCCAATTCTGGTTCAGCGCGTACCGCCCGCTGCTGCCGGTCCACGTGATCGCCCGCGGCGCCGGCCAGGCCCCCGCTTCGTTGATGTACTCTTCGAGATTCGTGAACCCGTCGGTGTCGTAGTCGTTGCTGCGATCGCTCGGCAGACTGGGATTCAGCCCGTGAGCCGTCTCCCAGAAATTCGGCATGCCGTCGTGATCCGTATCCCAATTGGCGTCGCGGCTCAAGCTTGCCGGCGGCATGAATCCACCGACGTCGTTCTCGTGGTCGATGATCCCGCCGGTTTGCGTCCGCACTTGGTTGACCACTCGGGCGTCGTGCGTGTCGCGGTTCCACCAGAAGCTGCCCGCATAATCGAGCACGCTGTCGTAGGCATCCTCGGCCGACTGCGTGGTCACGGGAATCGGGGCAAGCGGATGGGGCGACGCGACCTGCGTGAGTGATCCAGCCTCCACCTCAAACATCCCCCAACCGGTGTCGACGCCGTCGCGCACCGCGTCGAGATCTGAGTCGATGAGATTGCCTGACTGGTAAGCGCGCAGACTCGCGTTGGTGCTGGTGACAAAGGCGCTGGACCAATTGTTGTGCGTCGATGGTCCTGCGATGGTATAGTTCGCGACAAAGTTCATGTTAACTGGCTCCGGCGTGCTGCCTTCGCTTCCTCCGGTATATCCAGCGCGGTCGCCATAGTTGTAGATCACGTTATTGCGGAAATCGAATTCGAGTGTCCGGTTGTTGTACGTGCCCGGCCGTGGGTTGCGGCTTTCGTTGTTGGCGTAGAGATTGTGATGGTAGGTCACTTTGCTGTCGATGTCGGGTCGGATTAGCGCGCCGTAGCCGTGGCCGCTGTGATTGAGCCCTTCGTAGATCAGCGAGTTCTGCACAGTGACGAGGGTGCCGTCCTTGGCGACGGAGAGGGCCTCATCGTTGCTCCAGGTGCTGGTCACGTGGTCGAAGAGGATGTTGCTGCCCCCTTCGACGCCGATCGAGTCCTGGCCGCCGTTGCGACCGAGCCGATTGCGGACGTAGCGGATCACCGCATTGCCACCCGATTCGATCAGCCAAGGTCGCCCTGCCGTCGTCAGCCCCTGCCCGGGCGCAGTCTGGCCGGCCACGGTAAAGTTGCTTCCCTCCAAAGTGATCTGGCTCGAGAGCGTGACCTGTCCGCTGACGTCGAAGACGATCGTCCGCGGCGCGCTCGACGTCTCGTTGAGCAGGCACCAGCGCAGCGTGCCGCGGTTGAAGCCGTTGGGGCCTTCGTAAGTGCCGACGTTGGTATTGAGCGTGTTCACGACGTGGAACACCTCACCGCCACGACCGCCCGTCGCACTCGCGCCGAAACCTTCGGCGCCGGGAAACGCGGGAATCGCCAGCGCCTCACCGCCAGTCGCCACTAGAAAGATTGAGAAGATCGTGAGAGTCCACGAAACGAGCGCAGCACGGCACAGCATCCAAATCCCTCCGCCTCTCCCACACCGGTTCGTGACTGCGGAACGCGACTAGCCGCCGCGTCGACGAACAAAAAACATTGCCACCGTGGCAATCAGCAGCAGCGCCATCGTCGCCGGCTCGGGCACCGCAGCGGTAGAACCCGCCCCTTCACCGTCTGTGGCACCGAAATTGGCTTTCCAAGCGTCGTAGTCCTCTTGATCGACGAAGCCCAGGCTCGCCGTTTCATTGAGCAGCGTCGTGCCGCCCAGGCTGTCGCGCCACATGCTGTAATCGGCCGCGTCCACGACGTGATCGCCGTTGTAATCGCCGGCGAGGCCAACCGTCGCTTCGATGACTGCAAGCGACAACAGCATTTCGTCGGTCATCAGCACCCATTCGAGCCCTGCCGCCAAATCGGGCAGCTCGAAACCGCTAAACATACCGTCGAAACCATTCTGCGAGGCCACCAGCGCGAACTCGTCGCCGAGTTCGGGAACGTAGACACCTTCTCCCAAATCGATCGCCAAAACCTTGAGCATTCCGCCGAGCGTCGTCGCGCCGTCGACCACCAGTTGATCGTAGTCGCCCAAGTCAGTCCCGCCGATCTCGATCTCGATCACACCGCTGTTGACCGTGAGGTCGCCCATCACGTGTGTCATGCCCGGGCTGCTGCCTGGCGCAATGGTACCGCCGTTGTTCACCAGATCGAAGCCGACGGTCTCGGCGCTGAGCACGCCGCCGGTGAAATTGAACGATCCGCCCGCACTCTTCAAGAGCGACTTGGTCGTGAGCTTGCCGCCTGAGAGATTGAGCGCCGCGGTCGCGGCCGCGCTATCGCCAATCACTACGGCGCCGTCGCTGAGGCCCTGCGGCGCGTCCTCGACTTTCAGCCAGCCGCTCGTGATGTTGAGCGTCGCGTTGTCGCCCGGATTCGTGGCCAACAGCAAATTGCCCGCGTGCTGCCCGACCGCGTCGACCACCACGGTGCCATTGTCGACGACCGCCGTGTCGTACTTCGACGGCTGCCAGGCCTGGACGGTGACCGCGTCGGGATTCTCGTCCCAATTCAAAATGTGCGCGTACCGGCCGTCCGCGTGGGCGTTGTTGAACACGACCGCCGACGCCGCCGGCCAGGCGGCAAGTTCGTTGATGTATTCTTCGACGTTGGTATAACCGTCGCCGTCGAAGTCTCCGTTGTTCTCGGCCACACTCGGATTGAGCCCGTGGCGTTGTTCCCACTCGTTAGGCATGCCGTCCAAATCAGTGTCCCAATTGGAACCGCGATTGAACGGCGCCGCACCGGTCACGGTATCGGCCCGCAACGCCAGCAGACCGCGCCATTCGGCACCCTCGTTGGGATCGTAGGGATCAAAACCCGCCGGCGGCACGGGATAGTCGTTAAACGGATTGTCGGCCCAGGCCTTGATCTTGCCGGTGCCGGTGTACGTCTCATGGATGATCCGCTCGTCGACGGTGTCGATCGCCGCCGTGTTGCCCGCCGTGAAATCAAAATCGCGCGTCCACCAGTTAGCGCCCATGTACTTGAGCACGCGGGTGAAGGCGTCCGTCGCGGTGTCCGTCACACCGGTATAGGTTGGTTGCCCCAACACCCATTGCGGACTGGCCTGAATACTTGAGGAACTGAAATTGCTGTTGGTCAAAACGGCACCGTCGTTCGCGTCGCCGTCTTTATTTATGTCGCGCAAATTTCCTGATTGAAAGACTCTCGTACCTGTCGAGTTCGAGCCGCTAAAAACGCTCGTTCCGCCGCTGCTGTTCACGACGGTGACAACGTCATCGGCCGTGCCACTTTGACCGTCCGGCCCATTGGCCTGAGCGACGTTGTCTCCGCCAGGTCCGGCCAGATAAAAGTTGCCGACAAAATTGTTGAAGCTGGGCTGGCCGCTCGCGCCGCCTCCTGCAGTGCTCAACCAGTTGTAGAACACGTTGTTGCGAAAATCGTTGTACGCGCCGGTGCCGACCTCGCTCCCGACGCGCGGCAAACGGCCCTTCTGATGCGCATAAAGATTGTGGTGAATGCTAAACTTAGTGTCCGTACCGCCCTGCAGCAGCGAACCGAGCGCATGGCCCGTGTAGATGATTCCCGATGCTTCCGCGTCCGCTTGGGGATAGTTCTGTCCCTGCGAAATGTTGCTGTACTGAATCGTGACGTTGTTGCCCAATTCATTGGCCGAGATCGTCTCGTCCGTCGAATAGAACGTCGAAACGTGATCGATCATCAGCTGGTTTGCCGCGGAGATGTCGATCGCGTCGTAAACGTACGAGTCAGGAAAGTCCCGGGTGTGCGTGGCGTCGCCCCCAAACGGTATCACCGGTGGAACGTCGTCCGGTTTTTCAAAGTTTCGCATGCCGTAACCAGGAGCGATGGACACGTTGCGCAGGATCGCATTCGCGCTGCTAGCCTTGACCAAGCCGCCCATGATGTACACCGGCCCCGGCGCAGTCTGACCGGCGACCGTGACGTTGCTGCCCAGATTGATCCGCGAATTGGTGTCCCAGCCGTTGTCGTGCCCTTGCTCGGCCCCGAATCGTCCCAGCCAGAACGTGCCGCCCACGTCGAACACGAGAGTCCGCTTCGTGCCCACGGGAAAGTTGCCGTCCGACAAACCATAGCGCAGCGTTCCAGGGACCGCGTCGCTATAGTTTTGGTCGAGCTTGGTGACGTGATAGACGATGCCGCCGCGGCCACCGGTTATGTTGCCGGCGGCGCCGTCCGCGCCCGAAAAGGTGGGAATCGTCTGAGCAATCGCCGCTTGTGGGGGTAACACCGCGAGCGATGGCAGCGCCACGAGCGCAGCAAGAATCCGAAGAACATGCCTGTGAGACAACGCGCAGTACTCCCGCTGGGAGCCGCCTCTTCCGTTCGCCGACAAGCTCATCCGCCTCAGCCCGTCATGCGGGCGCGACCGAATCGTCCAGCGAGTTGCGACTCGTACCAATTCTCTGTTATCCATCCACCGCGGCAAACATCCAGCCGAGCCATTCCGTAGGAATGGAAAAACCCCAAAAAGCTCTGCAAGCGCCGCAGTTCCCAGTATAATGTGAGCCGCTTTCGGGCGACAAGCTTTTCGCGCTACCGAGCGCTCGCCAGTGCCCCTTGATTTGAGACACTCCCAACAGTGCGGACATTCGGATGACACAGCTCGCCTCGACGAATCACCCTTCGCTTTGCACGAATCACGAAAACTTGGGGCGGTATTCTGCACCCCCATTTTCTTTTGGGAGCGCGATGACCATTTTCATAGTGCTCGTTGTGGCCTGCTGCGCGCCTGCCGCAGCCGCGCGGGCCGAGATCACGGTCGATCGCCTCCGCTGCGAATACCTCGAAAACCCACTCGGCATCGACGCCACCGAACCGCGACTTAGTTGGATCCTGGCCCCCGCCGCCCTCCACGGCCAGTCTGCGACTCGCGGCCCCTTCCCGCGCGGAACAGCGCAGAGCGAGTATCAAATCCTCGTCGCCAGCTCCCCCGCGAAACTCGCCAACAACGAAGCCGACCTCTGGGACAGCGGCCGAGTGAAGTCCGACAAGTCGATCCAAATCTCGTACGCCGGCCAGCCGCTCGCGCCGCGCGAAGAGTGCTTCTGGAAAGTTCGCGTCTGGGATCAAAACGGTAACGCTTCCCCCTGGAGCGAGCAGGCCCACTGGAGCATGGGCATCTTGAAGCCGTCCGACTGGCGCGCCAAGTGGATCGGCCTCGACGGCGACGAAGACCCCGTCGCGCTCACGGACACCAATTGGATCTGGTACCCCGAAGGCAAAGCGAACGAGGCGGTGCCCGTCGGCGACCGCTATTTCCGCCGCACCTTCGACATTCCCGACGATCGCAAGGTCAAGCGAGCCCGCTACCTCGCCACCGCCGACAACCAGTGCAAGGCCTTCATCAATAGCCGCGACATCGGCGGCCGCGACAACTATCGCACCGTGAAAGACAGCGAGCTCACCTGCGACGTCAAGCCCGGCAAAAATCTGCTCGCCGTCGTCGGCATGAACAAAGGCAAGGAGCCGAACCCGGCCGGCATCGTCGGCACGCTCACCATCGACTTCGACCGCGGCGAGCCGCTGGTGATCCGCACCGACGACACGTGGAAGGCCTCCGACAAGGAACAGCCCGACTGGAATACCGACCCAGATTTCGATGATTCCAATTGGAAGGCGGCGCAAGTCACCGGCCCGGTCGGCATGAAGCCGTGGGGCGACGTCCGCGCCCCGGAAGACCGCCGCCTCCCCGCCCGCTATCTCCGCAAAGAATTCACCAGCGACAAAAAAGTCCGCCACGCTACCGTCTCTTACTCCGGCCTCGGCCTCTCGGAGCTGTATCTCAACGGCGACAAGGTCGGCGACCACGTCCTCTCGCCCGGCACCACCGAGTACCCGAAACGCGTGCTCTACGTGACACACGACGTCACCGACAAAATCAAAAACGGCACGAACGCGCTCGGCGCGATCCTCGGCAACGGCCGCTACTACTCGATGCGGAGCAAAGTCTACGCCGGCATGCCCCACTACGGCTTCCCGACGCTACTGCTCAACCTGCGGATCGAATACGACGACGGCAGCGTCCAGGAAATCGTCAGCGACGGCTCCTGGAAGCTCACTGCCGACGGCCCGATCCTCGCCAACAACGAATACGACGGCGAAGAGTACGACGCCCGCAAAGAATTCGCCGACTGGAACTCGGTCGGCTTCGACGATTCGAAGTGGCAAGCCGCAGAGCTGGTCGACGTGCCCGAAGGCGTCGTCGCCGCGCAAATGATCGAGCCGATCCGCGTCGTCGAGACGCTCCATCCCGTGAAAATCGCCGAGCCCAAGCCCGGCGTCTACATCTTCGACATGGGCCAGAACATGGTCGGTTGGTGCCAATTGAAAGTAACGGGCCCCGCCGGCACCAAGGTCACGCTCCGCCACGCCGAAACCATCAACCCCGACGGCACACTCTACCTCGCCAACCTCCGCGGCGCGAAAGTCACCGACGTCTACACGCTCAAGGGCGACGGCACTGAGACTTGGGAGCCGCGCTTCACCTACCACGGCTTCCGCTACGTCGAGGTCACGGGCTTCCCCGGCAAGCCGACGCTCGACACGCTCTCCGGCCGCGTCGTCCACGACGATCTCGAAGTCGTTGGCCAGTTCGCCTGCTCGAATGAGCTGCTCAACCAAATCTACAAGAACGTCGTCTGGGGAACGCGCGGCAACTATCGCAGCATCCCCACCGACTGCCCGCAACGCGACGAGCGGCAGGGCTGGCTCGGCGACCGCTCCGAGGAATCGAAGGGCGAATCGTATCTCTACGACATCTCGGCCCTCTACTCGAAGTGGCTCGGCGACATGGAAGACTCGCAGCGTGCCAGCGGCAGCATCCCCGACGTCTGCCCCGCCCAATGGCCGATCTATTCCGACAATGTCACCTGGCCGTCGAGCTCGGTGATCATCCCCAACATGCTCTACCGCCAGTACGGCGACGCGAAAATCGTCGCGAGCCACTACGATAGCGCGAAGAAATGGGTCGACTACATGCTCGGTTTCGTTCAGGACGGCATCATCGACCGCGACTCCTACGGCGACTGGTGCGTCCCGCCCGAGGATCCGACGTTCATCCACTCCAAAGACCCGGCCCGCATCACCGACAAGGCCCTCCTCGCCACGTCGTACCTCTATTACGACCTGCGGCTAATGGAACGCTACGCCAACATGCTCGGCAAGAAGGACGATGCCAAGCGCTTCGCCAAACAGGCCCAGGAACTCTCCACCGCCTTCAACAAGAAATTCCTCAAGAGCGACCTCGGCCAATACGACAACGGCACGCAAACCTCGTGCGTGCTACCGCTCCGCTTCGGCCTCGTGCCCGAGGGCGAGCAACAAAAAATCTTCCAGCACCTCGTCGACAAGATCGAGAAGCACACGAACGGCCACATCGGCACCGGCCTCATCGGCGGCCAGTATCTCAACCAGGTCCTCTCCGACCACGGCCGGGCCGACCTCTCCTACACGATCGCCTCGCAGACCGACTATCCCGGCTGGGGCTACATGATCTCACAAGACGCGACCACGATCTGGGAACTTTGGAACGGCAACACCGCCGACCCCACGATGAACTCCCACAACCACGTGATGCTGGTCGGCGACCTGGTGATCTGGTTCTACGAGTACCTCGCCGGCATCGCCCCCGATGCCGCCAACCCCGGCTTCAAGCACATCGTCATGCGGCCGCACCCGGTCGGCGACCTCCAATTCGTCAAAGCCAGCCTCCGCTCCCCCTACGGCCTCATCCGCAGCGAATGGCAGCAGGACGGCAACGCCTTCGACTGGCAAATCACCGTGCCGCCAAACACCACCGCCACCGTCTACGTCCCCGCCCAAGACGCCGACACCGTCACCGAAAGCGGCCGGAGCGCCAAATCAGCCGACGGCGTGAAATTCGTCGGCACAGAAAACGACCGCGCGGTCTTCACGGTCACGAGCGGCGACTACCACTTCGTGAGCAAGTAGAATATCGACAATTCCAAAACGGCTCCGTTAGCCGGCGGCCTTGTGCCGGCGCGAACTCGTACACGCGCTCCGTTTCGGTGAAGTGCTACGCCGCCTTCGCCTTGGCCTTCTTCGCCGCCTTCTTCTCCGCCGCGCCCGTCTGGCCGGCCATCCGCTGGCGGAAGTCGTCGACGTTGTCCTTGTTCACCACCTCGACGCCGAAGTACACCTGGCCGCGGCCGCCCATCGGGATCGCCACCGCGTCGCCCCGTTTCAAGTTGCACAAGATCTTCACCGCCTCGTAGCCGAAGCCGAACGAATCCTGCGCCAGCGTCGCATGAATGTGCCCGTCCTCGACGCCCTGCAAGGTCTCCGGCGCATCGTCGAACGTAACCACCTTTACCTTGCCGAGCTGTCCGTCTTCCTTGAGCACGCGCATCAACGTCGGACCGTGCTGGGCATTCATACCGACCAGACACGCCAGATCGGGATGCTGCTTGAGCGTCTCGCGGATGTTGGCCGCACACTTCTCCGCGCTCCCGCCATCTTCGTAGTAGCCGACGATCGTGTATTTCAACGGCTGGCCCTCCGGCACATCATCATCCGCAAACTGCCCGATCCGCTCCGTGAACGCCCCCTTGCGGTCGATGATATTTTCCTTGGTCAGGTTGGCCACCAGCACGGCGATCTTGCCGCCCTGCGGAATCGCGTCGCGCACCAGCCGCGCACACGCCCGCCCCGCCGCGTAGTTCGTCGTGCCCACGTGGCTCTGCCGCTGCGAGTCCGAAGCGTCCGAGTCGAACGTCACCAGGAATGCCTTCTTCGCCAGCTGGTTGATCAGCTCCGTCTGCCCTTCGGCATCCAGCGGGCTCACCGCGACGCCATCGATCGGTCGATCGCGGAGCCCTTCGAGCAATTTGGTCTGCTCGACGACGCCCTCGGCCACCGAGGGTATTTCGACCTCGAGATTGGCGTCGAACTCGTCGGCCGCGCTCTTCGCCCCGTTGACCGTCCGCTGCCAGTAGGGCCCCGACCCGCCGGTGATGAAGACGATGTTCACCGCGGGCGGCGGCGGCTCGTGGAACACGGTCATGTTGTATCCCACCGCCGCGACCAGCGCCACGCCGGCGATCGTCCAGAGCACAATTCGCTGCCCACTCATGGCACACCTCCCCAAACAGAAGGCCAATCGAACTAGCGGAAAAGAAGCTCAAATCAAGACAAGCGGCCGGGCGCAAAGCACCATCGGCCCGACTTCGTTATACCCCTGGCCCCACGCCAAAGCAACGGATTCGGACACGGCCGGATTCCTTCGATTCAAACTCAAGAACTCAAACCTTGGAATCGCAGATAGACGCAAATCCACTTAGCTTGGCAGGTAGTGCATCATTTGTTCTGTAAAAGTGATCGCTTGGTGTTTGCCGTAGCGTAGGGAGCGTAGCGACCGAAGCGGAGGCAAACACCAAGCGGCGCGTGGGGGCTTGAAAAGGGCGGGTCAAGACGGTTTCCTATTCGTTG
>JANNTD010000118.1:0-8661 GCA_031403315.1 Planctomycetota bacterium | reverse complement strand
GCTGGGACCGGCACGACCGGCTGTCGGTCATCTCGGCGCTCACTGTCTCGCCCAAGCGCCGTCGACTGGGGCTTTACTTCGACATCTTCGACCACAACATCGCGGCCGACGACTTCGAGGAGTTCATCGCTCGGGTACTTCCGCGGATTGGCCGTCCGATCACGCTGGTTATGGATCGCTGGCAGGTCCACAAGGCAGCTGCCCGCCGGCTTCAAAAGCGATTCGGACGCCGGGTCCGGATCGAATGGCTCCCAGCTTACGCCCCGGAACTCAACCCAGTTGAGCAGGTCTGGAGCCATACAAAGCACAGCGATCTGGCAAACTACGTTCCCGACAACGTATTGCAGCTCGGGCGGAGCGTCGCCGAATCCCTCCGCCAAAAGCGCAGCAATCAATCGCTGCTCAAATCGTTCTTTCAACATGCAAAACTCAGAATCTGATTTGTTCACTTCGCCGGTCAAGGTTCAATAACGCAGAGGGCGCGGAGATCGCGGAGAGAAGGGAGTGTTCGGCGACGTGGGCAAGTAAGGCAACTACGCTCGTTGTCTACCTGTCTCGCCAGCTCGTTGTCTTAACCTTCTCCACGTGGCCAAATTTGACTCTTGACACGGTGGGGTCGCGCGAGTGGCGCTTGCGATTCGATATTTGCAGGTCAACCGTGCCCGCCAAACCAACCGCGAGATTGCCGGCTGATAACCGACTCCGCGTATGGAAATATGTCGATCGGATCCTCCGAACAAGAGTCCTGAAGTGGCCCGACGCCGCGTCCCTGGGTGATCGGGGCCAGAACCAATGTAACCGCTTCACGAGATACAAACCATCGCAATGCGCAACGAGTCACCGGCGCGGTGTCAGGCAGTGGCTATTATCTAAACAACAGCGGCAACGAATCGGACGACAGCGCTGCGGTCGTTGATGGGGCGGACTACGACTTGTGGCGGGTCCGCTTTGGCCAAACCGCCGGAAGCGGCGCGGGTGCAACTCGCTCTGCCAATTCCGCCGTGCCGGAGCCGACTTCCCCGGTCGTCATCTTGCTCGCCGCGATTGCTCTTGTCACCACGTCTCGCCTGCCCAAGAAATCTCGTTAATCGCGCCCGATCGGAACACACCAGTTCGCCGTCTTATCGAAAGTTGTCCGCAAGTCATGCCGCAAACCCCGTTTCCGGCACTCCGGCCCGGCAAGGGCAGCTCATTGCAATTCCCAAAATTATGGCGTAGGCTACCCGTTCTGCTCCGGCACTCAGGCCCCGCTCGCGGCTCGCGCCGCCCGCCCGGTCACAGCCGCCAGGACTATTTTCAGGTGTCGATAGTCGCTACTTATCGGAAGACTGGATAAAGGGTAATCCGCCGCGGCGGAGGACCCGTTCACGAGTAAACCGACGTGGTGGGATGCCGTAGCTTGCTCCATCGCGTCGATTTTTTGTGCGCGCCGGTTGGCGAGCCGGCGACGGCGGGGATGGCGCTCGTGGGACTGCTGAGTCTGGCGTGTTGCAGCAGGCGTAGTGTAGTCATCACGCTCCGCGTGATGAATTCCCTCACGCGGAGCGTGAGGGCTACACATGCTGGGAGAAATCCATGCTGAGTCGCAATTCCGTCCGCGCTGTCGTTGCGGCCTTGGCCATCCTGTGCTCCGCAGCGCTGAGCAAAAACACGCTCGGTGCGTTCGCGAACGGCGACGTGATCACGTATCCGCAGGACGCCTGGGGCTCCGATCCGTTGCCGGGCAATGCGGCCGCCCTTCTTCTCCAGGCGAACTACGGCAGCGTGTACACCTCGACCGCCGGGTTGCTCGACATCGGTATCCCCGGCTCGGCTGGGTTCTCGATGACTTTCACGAACGTGAGCGACCTGCTCGGTTATCTGCCCGCGAGCGGAGCATCCGGACCACTCACTAGCGACCTCGTTGACCCGAGCTCGAGCGCGGCGGGGGGTTTCGGTGGAAACGTCACGGCGCTGCGGATCAACATTGACTTCTCCGATGCAGGGGTCACGCTCGGGACCCTTGGGATTCCCTTCGGAGACCTCGAACTTCACAGCTTCACGGCACTGCCGGCACTCAATGGCCTGACGGTGCGTCAGTTCCAGGACATCGTGAAAACGTTGCTCGGTGGTGGCTCCTCGATCTACTCGATCGCCGACTTGAGGGTGCTTGTCGACGACCTCAACGTCGCGTTCGGCGCGGGGTTCGTCACTCCGATCGCGCAGGACCACCTCCGCGTCCCTGGCATCCCCGGCGACTACAACGCCAACGGCACCGTCGACGCAGCCGACTACACCGTCTGGCGCGATCGCGTCGGTACGACGATGGCGATGCTCAACGATCCGATTGGCGGCACGATCGGCTCAGCGCAGTACAACCAGTGGCGATCCCACTTCGGCCAGCCCGCCGGCAGCGCGGGTGCCAATACGAATGCGGCTGTTCCGGAACCGGCGACCGCCGGGTTGCTCCTCCTGGGAATGCTGGCGATGTGGTGTGGGCGCTTCGGTCTGGAACCGCGAACGTGTCGATAAGGGGATAAGGCGATACGGCGCTGGATGGGGCTTGTTGGTGGGTTGGCCCCGGGCGTTCGGTTGCTGAGACGGCCGAATCACCCGGGGCTATTTGTCGGATCCGATTTGCGCAGGGTGCAGGGCCACGTGTCGGTGAGGTGCGCAAACCCGAGTGATTCCAGAATGGGACGGCTGGTGGGCAAGGCGTCGACCAGCAGGTAACGCGCTCCAAACTGCTTGGCATCTCTGGCACGAGCGGCGACCAGTGCGCGATACAGCCCTCGTTGACGATGGGCCGTTAGCGTCCCGCCACCGTAGAGACCACCGAACATGCTCTTCGCGCGCGTGTACAGTCTCCCGATCGCGGCAGGGACATCCTCATCGAACGCAATGTAGCCGACGTGATCGGTTGAGCCGGACCGGATGGCGTTTGAGAGGCCGTTGGCCGTCGTTGACCAGTCGCCACCGAAAACTCGTTCGGCTACGTCGCGAAACAGCGGCACCTGATCGAGGTTTTCGACGCGCACGACTCGATGCGCTAAAGGTTGGCAGACCGATTTCGGCGCAACATTCAGGTCCAGCACCAGAACTGCCTCGCAAGGGCCCAGGTCGAATCCGTACCGCTCGAGCCGCTCGAGGAGATCTGGCGACGAGTCGTGCGCATAGGCCTTCCACTCAACTTCGCCTGGTTGACGGCAGAAGAATTCGACCTGCTCTGCGATGTTCTCATCGGCGTTATCGACAGAGAGCGCCGAAAAACAAACCGAGTGTCGCGATCGATCTGCCGAGTGGTTGCGGGTAATCAGCGGCAGCAGTTCAACATCATCTTCATCGACGACCCCAGCGCGACGTTCGCGATCGAGCCAAAGTCGTACTTGATTTAGGTCCATGGTCGCGCACTACAGACCTGCGCGGCGTAAGTTGGGGGGCGATTCGTTCGAGCCGCTTACGCAAGGGCGGCGGGGCGATGTCTTCGCTCGGCGGCCGCGAGCCTGTTGGTTGGGGCGTGTTGGCGTTTGGGCCCCGGGCGTTCGGTTGCTGAGACAACCGAATCACCCGGGGCTAAATTGGGGCGGGAATTATTTGGCTTTCCGTGGGCGGCCGCGTTTGGCGGCGGGTTTTTTGGTCGCGGGCTTCTTGGCGGCGGCGAGTAGTCCGAGTTTGGCTTGGGCTTCGCGTTTGCCGAGGCCGCGCAGCGCGACCAGCGACGTGAATTGCTCTCGGCGGGGGTGGGACTTGTTGTGTTCCCAGTTGTAGATCGTCAGCGGTGAGACGCCGACGAGCTTGGCGTAGTCGGCGGCGGAGAGGCCGCTGCGGCGGCGCTGGGCCTTCACCGAGCGGGCCGAGAAGCGGCTGTCGCCATTGAGCTCGTGAGCGGCCGCCACGGGAGACGCGATGGACTTGCGCGTCTGGGCCGTGAGGAAGGCGAGCTTCTTTTCCTGATCGCGTTGTTGGCGTTTGAGCCGGGCGATCTCGCGGCGGTATTGGGCGACGGCGCGCGAGGTACGGCCGGTTTGGGCCTTGATCTCTTTGCGGGCGAGGCGGCGAATTTCGTCTTTGAGTGCGATAGCCAGGGTTGTCATCGAGGTCTCCGTCGGACGTGTTGAAACTTCTATAGGCTAAGTGGCAGAAATTGAGGTTGTGTCGGACTCGATGATAGTCGGCGGAGGCCGCTTTGGCGAGCCGCACCTATGGAGGGGACGGCCGAAAAACCCTCACCTGCTCGATAGCTCGCTTCTTCTCCCAAAGGGAGAGGATATCTTAGCGGCCGTACCAGGCGATCAGGCGCTCCAATTCGCTGGATTCGGCCAAGTAGCCGGCGGCGGAATTCAGGGCCGGGAGAGCGTAGCCTCGTTCGAGGGCAACGACGATTTGGACCATGTCTTCGGCGGTCGGGTCGCGCTCGACGGCGAGCCACCGCAGCATCCACAAGGCCATGGGAGAGTGAACGCCAGAGAGCGGAAGCTGTCGACGAGCGATACGTTCGATTGCGTCAAAACATATCGTTTGGAGATCGCTTGGGATTCGTAAAACCGGTCGAGCGGGTGGAGCACATTCGCGGCCAGCGGGCCGAGGGGGCGTTCGAGTTGGTCGACGCGGGCGGTGGGAAAGCGCGGATGCAGCTCGGGGAGTTGGCTGCGGGTGCGGGCCAGTTGGCCGCTCGCGCGGAAGACACGCCAGTGGTCGAGCCAGTTGCGAGTCGGTCGGCCGCCGGGGACGCAGCGGATGAAATGGGCGCCCAGCCGGCGAAAGAGGCGTGCCGTGGAGGGCGACGGCGGCTGTCGATCTTGAAACAGCGGTCCGACGTTGTTGGTCGCCGACTGCTCTAGCAATTCCGCAAGTTCGGCGACCGCGTCGTGTGAAATCCCCTTCCACTTGCACTCGTCGACGAGCGTACAAAAGCGGAGGCCGTGGACCAGTCGCCGCACCAGCGGGAAGCGACGGTCGACGACAAGTCGCTCGAGGGCGCCCGCGAGATGGTGGAAATCGTCCCAGCCGCGGGTCGTCTGCCGCACGATAGGCGGGGCGGTTGGTGACTCGCTCGTGGAGAGCTTGTCGCGGAGCAGCCGACGCATGAAGCTCAAGTGCGCGTCGAGCGGTCGCCCGCGATCGGCCGCCGCCGAGGGACAACTGCGGACGACCGTCGCGACCGCGCCCCGGTCCGTCGCTACGACCTTGAGCGGAAACTGGCGGCACATGAACGGCTTGGCATCGGGGCCGAACAGTTCGTGGATCCGGCAGCGGCCCGCTTCGGTCAAGAACACGCAACTGCCGTCGGGCCGGTGAGCTAGCACCGGTTTCCCGACGAGCACCGGTATCCCAGCCAGCCACTTCGTGCGTTCGACGGTGCGGATGCCGCGATAGTCGGGATGCTGGTCCCACTGCTGCTCGCGGAGGCGGGCCAGATCGTCGGGCGTGAGCAGGATCGTGGTTTCGCGGCAGCAAGCGGTGCAATGGTGGCAGTCCCACTGTTCGAGGATCGGCAGGGTGCGAAGTTTGAGCGTCATGCCAATTCCAATCCGCAGGCCGGCCCAGAAGCGAAGGATCAATCGATTATCGTGGCTGGTGAGCTATCGCCAAGCTGGAATTCCTGATAATTGGAGGCCCGCGAAAATCCGCGGAATAAGTCGTTGCGCCGGCCTAGAATTACTTGGAGACCATTTAATTGTCCCAGTGCCTGCTAATCTGGATCCGCACCATGACTGTTCGGTTGGAGCGCTCGCGCCGCTATTTTGGCTTCGCCGCTGCACTGGTGGCTGTGACCGTCTTCGTCTCACTGGCACGCGGGGAGGAGCCGCCGCCAACGCCGCTGGAAGCGGCCAGCTACGGCCGGCTTTCCACCTCGGCCGAGATTTCTGCGTATCTCGACGAGCTCGTGCAAACGTATCCACAGGCGCGGGTCGAGACGATCGGAACCTCGGTCTTGGGCCGGCCAATCGAGGCGCTGGTGCTGACCGGCGCTGCGGGGGCCGACGTAGCGAAGTCGGATCGCGTGACAGTCGAAATTATCGGCTCGCAGCACGGCATGGAGGGCGCTGGCGCCGAGTCGCTGCTGTTTATCGCGCGGGAACTTCTAGCCGGCACGCTGCGGTACGTGCTCGACGACGTCGACGTCGTGCTCGTGCCGAACCCGAATCCAGACGGCCTCGAAATTGGCAAGCGCGTGAACGCCAACCGCGTCAATCTGAACACCGACTTCGTCACGCTGACGCAGCCCGAGAGCCGGGCGCTCGTCGCGGCGCTCGATCGCTACCGGCCGGAGGTGGCACTCGATGTCCACGAGTCGGCAGTACTCAAGAAGCAATCGCTCGCCCGCGAAGGCTACATGACCGACTTCACGGCCCAATTCGAGATTGCGAATAACCCAAACATCGTGCCGTCGCTGCGGGCATTCGCCTTGAACGACGTGTTGACGCCGTGGATCGCCGGGGTCGATGCGGCCGGATTGAAGGCGCACCGCTATTTCGGCGAGATCACCAGCAGTCGCCAGGCGGTCACGAACGGCGGGCTCTCGCTGCAGAACTTGCGAAACCGCACCGGGATCGACGGCACGCTCTCGTTTCTGATGGAGACGCGGCTGGATCCGAAGGCGGGAGTCTACCCGACTTTTCGCAACATCGGCGCGCGGGTCGCCATGCAGCGGATCAGCATCGAGCGATTTCTCAGCGTGGTGCACGATCGGCGGGCTGAGATATTGTCGGCGGTGGCCAAGGCGCGGCGGCAGGCGGCCACCGCGCCGCTCGCACTCGATGTCCGGTACATTGCCGATCGCGGGGATCCGCCCGTCGCGATCGAATTGCGTCGAATCGCCGACGGCGAGCTGGAGCGGATCAAATTTGCCGATTCCCGCACAGTCGCGGCCGGGGCGCCGTTGCGGATGCCGGCGGCCTACGTGGTCCGTGCGCATCAGGCCGAACTCGGCGCGCTGTTGGACCGGCAAGGGATTCGCTATCGCACGCTCGATGCGCCGCGGAAGGTCCGGGCCGTCGAATTCGTGGCCGGCCCGGTTGCGGCGGCATCCGGCGCGATGCCTGACGCGATTCCGGGCGCGATTCCGGGCGCGGTGCTCGGCGTGGCGCCCAACCCGATGCTCGACAAAGTCCGTGAACGCGGGGTGCGCGTGACCGGGCGACCGGGCGACCTGTGGATCGATCTCGACCAGCCACGTGGCCGACTGGCGGCGCTAATACTCGAGCCACGCTCAATCAGCAGCCTGTTCCGCACGCCGGAATATTCGCAATTTGTGGCGGCCGGCAAGCTGCTGCCGATCTATCGCGTCCCGCGCTGAAGGCTAAAGCTGGTCTATTTTCGTCCGAATTGTGAGCTACAATTTGGGATCGGCCTCGTTTCTCGGGGGCCGTCGGAACTTATTTCCGCCCAAAGGCGCGGGAGGACACTCTCATGTTTGCTCGGATTGCCACCGGTTGGGAGCTCATGAAGCAGAGCTTTCGGGTGCTGCGGCAGGATAAGGAACTGATCGTGTTTCCGCTCTTTAGCGGCACGGCGTGCCTGTTGGTGCTGGCGAGCTTTGCCTTGCCGCTGTGGAACACGCCCTGGTTCCACCAAATGTTCGAGGACCAGCAAGCGCCGCAGGACCCGCTGGCTTACGTGCTCTTGTTCGCGTTTTACACGGTTAACTATTTTGTGATCGTATTCTTCAACGCGGCGCTGGTGAGCTGTGCGCTCAAGCGATTGGCAGGCGGTGATCCGACCGTGGGCTACGGGCTGAAGCAAGCGGCGAGTCGGCTGCCGCAGATTCTGGCGTGGGCGGTGGTTAGCGCCACCGTGGGAGTCATTCTGAAGATGATCGAATCCAAGTCCGAGAAGGTCGGGCAGATTGTGGCGTCGCTGGTGGGGGCCGGCTGGGCGATTGCGACTTACTTCGTGGTGCCGATCTTGGTGGTGGAAAAGGTCGGGCCGCTCGACGCGCTCAAGCGCTCGACGAGCCTGATGCGGCGCACGTGGGGCGAAACCTTGGCTGGTAAGATGGGGCTGGGATTGGTCATCTTTTTGGCGATGCTGCCCGGCATGGCGTTACTGGTGCTGGGGTTCGTGGCGGCAGCTTCGAGCGGTCATGCCGTGTTGGCCGGCGTCGGCATTGGCTTGGGCGTTGTGTGGATCTTGGGAGTCTCGCTGGTATCGTCGGCGGTGCAGTCGATTCTGCTGACGGCGCTTTATCTGTATGCGTCCGAGGGCACGGTGCCGCCGCAATTTGATCCCGCGCTTTTGAAGAGCGCGTTCGGGAGCAAGCGGTAGTCCGCGAGCTAATGCTCCGACTCGATCCGGCGACGTCCGCAGAATTTATTCGCAGCCGGGCTCTTTGAGATAGAGCGCGCTGGGATCGACGAGGAATTTGCCGGTATTGAGCAAGTTTCGCCCGATCAGCATGGGGTAGAGATAGTTGCTGCGGTCGTTGAGGTTGACGCGGCCTTCGAGCTTCTTGCCGCCCAGGCAAACGTCCAACCGCACGATCGGGCGGCGATTCTTTCGATCGGTGCCCATCACCTTGATGTTGGCCCAACCGACAATGGCTCGTTCGAGAGTCTTCGTGCGGCCTTCGGCGTCCTGAACCTGGAAGCGGACGCGCTCGCCTTCGGGAGTCTGCTTGATTTCGAGGATCTTGGCGTGGACGGAAGAGACGCCGGCCCCCGTGTCGATGCGGGCCTTGAG
>JANNTD010000117.1:0-34693 GCA_031403315.1 Planctomycetota bacterium | reverse complement strand
CGATGTAGTCGAACGCTTCGACGACGATCCGATTGTCGTCTTTTTCGTGCGGGCGGCAGCGCAGCGCTTTGAGCGCACACTGGCCGACGTCGATCCCCCAAACGGCGCTACTCTTCGCCATGGTCGAAAAACCTCTGTTCTGTAGTCCATTCCGCGCAGAAAGGAATCCGCGCAGAATAGTTCCGTGCTGACAGCCATTGCGCACTCTAACTACCGGCACACATGCCCGAGTAGCTCGCTACCAAGTGCGCCCATCGCGCGACCGAACAATCAATGCCGCAAGAGTTTGCGCACTCTCGCCCCAGCCGGTTCAGTCCGCGGCGACTGCCTTCAATTTCCATTTTACTCGTAGATTTCTGCTTGGGTAGCAGTCTGGGCCGGCTCACACGACTTCTGACACGTCGTCCGCCGCCCCGTTCGAACTCCGCTCGCCAGCCGCTCTGGACAGCCTCGCTAACTGCAATCTAGAAATAGGGTTGCGCCTCCGACTTACTGCCGCACCACGGTCCCTGGGCCCGGTGCCGCGGATCGCCCGCCGGTGGTAAGATTGGTCCCCAACAAGAGTTCCCTCGCAACCGGTCCGATTATTCCGCCTTCCGCCGCCCTTTGTACCTCAGCAGGCCGCCCATGATTGTCACCATCGACGGCCCCGCCGGAGCGGGCAAAAGTAGCGCCTCCCGCGAACTCGCCAGGCGGCTCGGCTTCCGTTTCCTCGACACGGGGGCGATGTACCGCGTCGTCACCCTCGCCGCCAAGGAGCGCGGCCTCGATCCGGCCGATGCCGACCGCCTGGCCGAAATGGTCGGCGAAATCCGCGTCGACCTCGACGGCGACCATGTGCTCTTGGACGGCCGCGACGTGACGAAGGAAATCCGCACCTTTGAAATCACGACGTCGATCCAATACGCCGCCGACAATCCGGCGGTTCGATCTCAGCTCGTCAACTGGCAGCGCGCAGCAGCCGCCGGACGCGACGTCGTCACCGAAGGCCGCGACCAGGGCACCGTCGTCTTTCCGCAGGCCGAGTGCAAAATCTTCCTCACCGCCGACGAAGACGAACGCGCCCACCGCCGCTTCCGCGATCTCGTGGACCGCGGCGAACTAGTCACCTTCGACGAAGTACTCACCGCCCAGCACTTCCGCGACGAGCGCGATCGCACACGCTCCGTCGGTGCACTCCTCAAGGCAACCGACGCGATCGAAGTATCCACCAATGGCCTGTCGCCCGCCGAGGTCGTCGCCCGGCTCGAAAACATCGTGCGATCCAAGCTATGACGGCCTCCACCGAGAAGAACGACGCGCCGCGCGGAAAAAGCACGCTTGCCCACTGGTGGTACGCCCTTTCCAGGTTCGTCTGCTGGACTGCGTGCAAAACGCTCTTTCGCTTCCGCTACACGGGCGGCGAAAACGTCCCCGGCACAGGCCCGCTGCTCGTGGTCAGCAATCATCAAAGCCATCTCGACCCCGTGCTGATCGCCATCGCCAGTCCGCGGCAAATTGGGGCGCTCGCGCGTGCCTCGCTGTTCGTCGGGCCGTTCGGCTGGTTGATCCGTTCGTTTGGCGCCGTGCCCGTCGAGCGGGGAAGTGCGACGGGCGGAATCCGAGCGATCCTCGGCGTACTTCGCGCCGGCGGGGGCGTGATCGTCTTCCCCGAAGGCACCCGCACCCAGGATGGCAAGCTTCAGCCATTCCAGTCCGGATTCGCGGCGCTCGCCCGACGCGGCGGCGCGACGATCGTGCCGACCACGATCGACGGGGCTTACACTGCCCTGCCACGCGGTGCGGTCTTTCCGCGACTGCGGCCCGTCTCGCTCACATTCAACGAGCCGATCACGTCCGACGAAATCGCACGACTCAGCGACGAGGAGCTCGTCGCACTCACGATCGCGCGGATCGCCCCCGAGAAAGGCCCCGCATGCACTTCCGCCTGCTGAGCTACAACATCCACAAGGGCATCGGCGGTGTCGACCGGCGGTACGACCTGGGGCGGATCATCGACACCATCAAGCACTACCAACCAGACGTCGCCTTGCTGCAGGAAGTCGACGACGGCGTCCCCCGCTCCCGCCAACACTCGCAGGCGGAGCTGCTCGCCGAGGCGACCGGCCTCGAACATTTCACCTACCAGCGAAACGTTTCCCTGCGCGTCGGACACTATGGCAACGCGATCCTCAGCCGCTATCCGCTCGAAGATCCGACCCACATCGACCTCACCGTCCGCCCCAAGAAGCGACGCGGGGCGCTGATCGCCCGCTGGCGCGTCCCGATCGGCGACCACACCAAAACGATGACGCTGGTGAACCTCCACATCGGCTTGTCGGGCTTCGAACGCCAGTGGCAACTTCGTCGCCTGTTCCGCGTGAGTCATCTCACGGAGCTGCGCAATCGCATTCCGCTCGTGATCGGCGGCGACTTCAACGATTTCTGGAACTCGCTCGGCTGGCGCGTGATGGAGCCGGCCGGCTTCCACGCGGCGGGCCCCGCGATCCGCACTTTCCCGGCCCGCCTGCCGCTGCGGCCGCTCGATAAGGTATTCTTTCGAGGCGACCTCCGCCCCTTGCACACCTACGTCGGCCACACGGAAACCGCCCGCCAGGCTTCCGACCACTTGCCGCTGATCGTCGACTTCGAATTCACGCGAAAGTAGCATGCCGATGCACGTCCTTGCTTTCGCCCTTGACGACTTTCTCCAGCGGCTGCCTGCGTCGACCTGGTCCGCGGTCCTGTTCCTCGATTTCGTAATCAAGATCGCCATCGGCATCCGCGTCATCATGCAGCGCCGGCCCACCGGCGAGACGCTCGCCTGGATCATGGTCGTCTTTTCGATGCCGTTTCTGGGGCCGCTCCTGTATCTCATGTTCGGCGAACTGCGGCTCGGCCGGCGACGGGCCGGGCGGTTCATCGAGCTCACCAAGCCGCTCAAGTCCTGGCTCCACGACATCCGCGAGCGAAGTCTCGTCGACTGGAACTCGCTCGAGGCCGACTACAAACCACTCGCCGAACTGTGCGAGCGGACCGTCGGCGTGCCGGCGCTGGCGGGCAATCGCGTCGATTTGCTCGCCGATTGGGAGCATATTTTCGCCAAGTTGCTCGCCGATATCGAGGCCGCCGCCAGCACGATCCACGTCGAGTTCTACATCTGGAGCGACGGCGGCGAAGCCGACCGGGTGGCCGACGCCCTGATCCACGCCCAGCGCCGCGGTGTCATGTGCCGCGTGCTGGTCGACGCACTCGGCAGCCACCATTTTCTGCACGGCAAAATCTGCAACCGGCTCCGCGCGGGCGGCGTCCACGTGGTCGCCGCGCTTCCCGGCGGCCTGTTCCGCTTGCCCTTCGTGCGGTTCGACCTGCGCCTGCACCGCAAGATCGTGGTCATCGACGGCCGCATCGGCTACACCGGCAGCCTCAACCTCGTCGACCCGCGCTATTTCAAGAAGAACCTCGGCGTCGGCGAATGGGTCGACGCGATGGTCCGCGTCGAAGGCCCGGCGGTCGAGGCGATGCAAATCATCTTCCTCGCCGATTGGTACGTCGAATCCCACGTCGAACTCGACAACCTGCTTGAAACTGCCGACGCCATACCGCAGCCGGCCCGCGGCGACGTCGAGACGCAGGTCATGCCCTCCGGCCCCGACCTGCCCGCAAACGCGATCGAGCAAGTGCTGCTCACCGCGATTTATTCCGCCCGGCATGAGCTACTCATTACGACGCCCTACTTCGTCCCCAGCGAGCCGCTGATGCTGGCCCTGGTGGCCGCCTCGCGCCGCGGCGTGAAAGTCGTGCTCATTCTCCCGCGCCGAGTCGACTCGAAGATGGTCCGCTACGCCTCCAGCGCCTTCAAAGGCGAGTTGTTGGAAGCGGGCGTACGAATCGCGCTCTTCAACGATGGCCTGCTCCACACCAAGAGCGTCACCGTCGACCGCACACACTCGCTGTTCGGCTCGGTCAACCTCGACCCCCGCAGCTTCCGCCTGAACTTTGAGATCCTACTCGCGATGTACGACAGCAAGTTCACGGCCCAACTTGCCGACCTGCAACAGACGTACATCGACCGCTCGGAACTGATGGACCTCGAAACCTATCGCCGCCGCCCCCTCTACCACAAAGTCCTCGAAAGCTTCGCCCGACTACTGGGGCCGTTGCTGTAGACCCATTGGACCGTGGGTCGATGGTAGTCATCGCCGGGTGAGTTCAGCGCTGCGAACGGCGTCGCACCCAAAAGGTAGCAGCGCCAATGGCCGCTAGCGCGATCGTCGTTGGCTCCGGCACTTTCGGCGTCGGTACGCCCGCGAGCTCGAAGCTGCTGCCGCTCGGGCCGCCCTGAATCTTCAGCGCGAAATTCGACAGCTTGAGCGTGCCCAGGAAACCGCCATTCACTTCGAGCGTCACATCATCGCTGCTGCCGGCCGGGATGCCGCCGCTGCCACCACCTGCGCAGTTGTTTCCCGAGGTTGCACAGGCGTCGATCGTGAAGCCAGGAAAATTTGAATCGTCCGCGAGTGTCAGGAACGTGCCTCCCGCCGCCGCACTCGCCAAAGAAGTGGACGCATCGATTTCCAGTCCAACGGAAGTCACGCGCGGATCGCTGCCGCTGATTGGTGTGCTCAGATTGTCGAGCATCAAGCGAATGTCGGCGTCCGTGTTCGAGAGCGAATCGATGATCACCATCCCGGTGACACTGAGCCCCGTCACTCCGCCCCAGGAAACATTGAATGCGTCCCCCTGGACCAAACCGCTGACTTCATACAGCGGCTGACCGCCTGGGTTGCCGCCGGAGGAACCGCCGGTCAAAGAAATCGTATAGGCGTCCGCCGTCGCGACGGACCAACAAAGAATTGCCCCAATGAGCAACGAAGCCCGGGCAGGCTTGCGAAGAATCAAGGTGTGGAACATTAGCGGAACTCCCAATCGTCGATGTCGTTCACAGTAGTTCGTGCAAGACTATCCCGTCTAATTGAGCCAAACATTGCGGCAACATGTCGCAGTAGCGCACGTTTTAGCCGATTGAAATGGCCCGGCGATCAATGCCAACCTCCATTTTGCCCGACAACTCCCGGGAATCAATGCAATTGTCCTAAATCTTTGGAAAAAGTCTGTGGCGAACAAGCGCCACGCGCAGTATGGAGTGCCAATCGAACTGCTATCACCACTTTGCGCATACCCCTTTGGAAGGAGGCAAAGTGCAGCAACTCCCTGTTATTTGGCATCGATGCGGGATGTGCCAGAAAGTACGTCACCATTCGCGCCGCGGGGCAAGTCATCTTGATCCGGCCGCTCAATATCCTCGCCGGCCAGCGCCCCCGTCGTCTGGTCAAAATACCCACCCTGCCACATCAGAGGATGCCCGGCCGTCAGTGGAATCGACATCGTCATCTGAGGTAAGCAAGAGAGTCACGTCAGCGCTCGGAGACCAACAGGGGTGGCCAATTTCAGTGCTTTACATCGCCGCCACCAGGTGATATACACATGCGTATAGTAATGCAGGGGCCTCAATTGCGTGCCCGGCATGGATAGCAGGGAGCAGAGAAGCCAAAGACTTCCGTGCTCCCGGCAATTACCTGTCACCTTCGAGTAAACACGAGGATTTTCAACCGCGACAAACTTGTCGCCTTCGCGAGCAGCCTGCGATCGACTTGGTAATGGGAGCTTGGTCATTGGTCGTACCCCTGAATCCTGAATCCCACACCCTTTCTGCGTGTCATCTTCGAAACCTTAAGGATTTACGTCGGCGATGCCTGTCATCTTCGCAAAAAGCCGAGTGATTTTGCAATTTGGACATGGCATCTTCGGCAAAACCCGGCGAATTCGACGATCCGCCGTGCGTCGCACTGAACCCGGCTTCTGGCACACCCAGACAGCTTGGCTACCTGGGAGAAACTTGGCCGCTTCGAGAAAACCCGCGGTTTTGCGCTCGAGCTTGGCCGCTTCGCCCAAACTGCAATTGCGGCCCAACACAGCGATTGGCCGCGGCAAATCGGCCCCCGCGGTTGTTTTTGGCCACCTCTTCCGCTACCATTATGGGTTTCCCTGCGGGCTTGAAAATTGGCTCTGTCGGCCAGTTGGCGTGCGGGATTCCACCGTTTTCGTTTGGCAGGCGAGCAAGGCGCGAATCGATCGGTCCACTCGATGGACCACCGACGACGGACATCTCCCAGCCGAAGAAAGTTCTTTCCCTTTCCCCATGGTTAACCGCAATCTAATTCGTGAATTTGACTGGACCGACGAAGAAAAGGACAGCGCCATCGGCACCATCGCCCCGGACGAGATGGATTGGCTCGGCGGCGCGGATGTGACCGCCAATCAGATCGTCGAGGGCCGCGTGCTGCGGATCGACGACGATTTCATCCTGGTCGACGTCGGCTACAAGAGCGAAGGCATCATTCCCCGCAACGAATGGGAAGAGGGAGACGAGCTGCCGGCCATTGGCGACACGCTCCGCGTCCTGGTCGAAGATCTCGAAGACGTCACGCCGCAGCAGCAAGAAGATCGCGGCATGATCGTCCTCTCGAAGCGCAAAGCCGAGAAGATCGAAAAGTGGATGAAGGTCATGGAGACCGTCAAGGAAGGTGACGTTGTCACCGGGACGGTCACCCGCAAGATCAAGGGCGGCTTGTTGGTCGACATCGGCGTCAACGTCTTCCTCCCGGCCAGCCAGGTCGACATCCGCCGCCCACACGACATCGGCGAATACATCGGCAAGCCGATCAAGTGCCTGGTCCTCAAGATCGACGAGGCCCGCCGCAACATTGTCGTCAGCCGCCGCAGCCTCATTGAAAACGAACGGGCGCAAAAGAAGGCCGATCTGCTCAAGACGCTCGAAGTCGGCCAGCTCCGCACCGGCATCGTCAAGAACATCGCCGACTTTGGCGCGTTCGTCGACCTCGGCGGCATCGACGGCCTCTTGCACATCACCGACATGAGCTGGGGCCGCATCGCCCATCCGTCCGAGATGGTCCACATCGACGACGAGATCGAGGTGAAGATTCTTCACATCGACTACGAGAAGGAAAAAATCGCCTTGGGCCTCAAGCAGAAGAGCGCCAGTCCCTGGGACAACGTCCCGGCCAAGTACCCGGTCGGCACGTCGCACAAGGGCACGGTCGTCAACGTGATGAGCTACGGCGCGTTCGTGAAGCTCGAAGACGGCATCGAAGGCCTTGTGCACATCAGCGAAATGTCCTGGACCAAGCGGATCAGTCATCCCAGCGAGATGGTCCAAATCGACCAGCCGGTCGAAGTCATGGTGCTGGACATCAACCAGGACAAGCAAGAGATTTCGCTCGGCATGAAGCAGACGCAGTCGAACCCGTGGGACAAGGTCGCCGACCGCTATCCACCGGGTGCGCTCGTCACCGGCAAGGTCCGCAACTTGACGAACTATGGTGCGTTCGTCGAGATCGAAGAAGGCATCGACGGCCTCTTGCACGTCAGCGACATGTCGTGGACTCGCAAGATCGGTCATCCGAGCGAGGTCGTCGAAAAGGGCCAAGAAGTCACCTGCAAGGTGGTTTCCGTGGATCAGGAACGCCGCCGCATCGCCCTTGGGCTCAAGCAGATGGACGATGATCCCTGGGCGACCGACATCCCGAGCCGTTACCAACCGGGCCAGCTCGTCACCGGCACGATCACGAAGATCACCAACTTCGGCGTGTTCGTCGGACTCGAGGACGGCCTCGAAGGCCTCTTGCACATCTCGGAGCTCGCCGATCACAAGGTTGAGAATCCCGAAGACGTCGTCAAAGTCGGCGAGAAGATCGAAGTCAAGATTCTGCGGGTCGACTCGGACGAGCGCAAGATCGGGCTCTCGCGCAAACGCGTCGAATGGGCCGAAGAAGAGGGTGGCGGAGAAGGTGGCGCACCGGCGGGCGAGAATGGCGGTCCGGCGGGGGAACTCAAAGGCGGCGTCGGCTCCGGCACGGGCCCACTGTTCAAGACCGCGACGCAGCAGGACGAGTAAAGCACACCACGTGTTATAAGACACAAAGTTGGCACAACACGCGGTCCGGCAAATCGTCGGCCCGCGCGATTGCTACAACCAACACGCTACATCCAACACAAAGCGGCGCTGCGGGTCGATCGGACCCGCCGCGCCGCTTTCTTTGTTACGGTCCGAATCCGGCGCACAATCTGTGCATGGTGTCAAAATCTAACGCCCGTCGAGCGAACGAATCTACCGCGCCGATAGTCTATGCGGGCAAGGGGGAAATGACGAATGACGAAATCCAAATGACGAATATACCGCGTTCGCCATTCGTCATTCGTCATTTCCCGCTCGCTTCCCTCTCCCCATCCTGAAGCACCCTCCTGGACCGCCCGAACATGCCCGCGTCGACCACTACCGCCAGAAAGCGTAAAACCTCCGCGGCAGTCCAATCGCCGCTGGAAACGTACCTCCGCGAGATCAACGAAACGGCGCTCCTCAACGCCGCCGAAGAACGCGAGTTAGCAACCAAGATCGGCAATGGCGATACCGCGGCGCGCGACCGCATGGTCCGAGCCAACTTGCGGCTGGTGGTGAACATCGCCCGCGGCTATTCCGGCAAAGGCCTCGTCCTGCAGGATCTCATCGAAGAAGGGAATCTGGGTCTGCTCCGCGCCGTCGAAGGCTTCGATCCGGCGATGGGCACCCGCTTCAGCACCTACGCCAGCTATTGGATCAAGCAGTCAATCAAACGAGCTTTGATCAACTCGGGCAAAACGATCCGCATCCCGGCCTACATGGTCGAGCTGCTCTCGAAATGGCGGCGGGCCAACGCGCGGCTCACCGAAGAGTTAGGTCGTTCGCCCACGCCGGAAGAAATCGCCCGCGTCTTGGGGCTGCCGAAGAAAAAGCTGCCGATTATCAAAAAGGCGATCAAGATCTACAACGCCACGCCGCAGACCGACCAGAGCGAGGCCGGCTGGACGCTCAGCGACATGGTGATGGACGAAGGGCAGATTACGCCCGAAGACGCGATGATGGAGAGCGACAGCCTGCACCACGTGATGGGCTTGCTCGAAACGATGGACCAACGCGAAGCCACCGTCTTGCGGATGCGTTTCGGCCTCGACAACCAAGAGCCGCGGACGCTCAAAGAAATCGGCGAGCAGCTTGGTCTCACACGAGAACGCGTCCGGCAGATCGAGACCGAAGCCCTCAACCGCATGGCCGAAAGCATGGAAGATCGCGACCCGGCAGACGACCTCGAGTAGTCGATGGGCGGTATACACGTCGTCCCGCGTGGCCGAGACCTTTATCGGCGACTATGGTACAATCGCAGCTCGGGAGAGCCTTGCGATGACGCTTACGATCGAACTGATTCCGGATCCAGAACTGGGCGGTTTCACTGCCCGTCTGCCGGATATCCCCGCCTACGGCGAAGGCGAGACCGAACAAGAAGCGATCGACGATCTCAAGGATGCGATCCGCGAGTACATCGAGACCTTCGCCGTCCGTAACAACCAATAAAATCCGACCCATCATAACGGCTTGTTTTGCCGATTCGGATTACAAGCGACCTTTCCCAGGCTGCCGAATTGCCCCATTTCCTTGACTCCGCAAAGTTTCCCTGCCTACGATGAAAGTATGGCAGAGAATCGGTCGAGAACATCGGAGGACCGTCGGCGTAACTATCCGGCGGCGGCATTAGCTAGCGGGATCGCGGCGGCTGTCCTGGCGCTGGCTGCCGCGTCGCCGGCACTCGCACAGCCGGGTGGCGGCGAGGGTGGTCCGACGTATCAACGCAAGGGCTCGTTCGCCGGACAGGGACAGAACTATCTCGGCGATTGGCGTCGCCGCGACATGCGGCAGTTTTCATCGCAAACGAGCGCTGGCTCGTTCCAGCGACCTTATCCTTTTCATCTCGACTACTATCGCGCGAAATGGGGCGGCAGCTATGCCCCGTACTTCGGCAACCTCTATGGTCCGCCCAATTACTTTATCAACGCAGCGCCGTGGGGCGGTGGCTTCAACGGCTTTAACAGCTTCAACAATTTTTCACCGGGCGGCTTCGACAACCGATTCGGTGGATTCGGCGCTCCCGGGTTCGGTGGTGGTCCATTTCGCGGCGGTGTGCCGTATGGGCCGTGGGCCGGCGAGTATGCGGCGCCGCCCGGCGAAGGCGAAGGATTTGAAGGCCCTGCATTCGAAGGAACGATGCCGCCCTACTAGTACTTGCTCCGCCCAGCCGCGGTAAACTCTATTCCGGCACGGAGGCCGACGATGAGAAAACTTTCTTTCACGCTCAGCGTTTTTGCGATCGCCGTCGCCTGGGGAACGTGTGCCTCGGCGCGGGCCCAATCGCTGTCTCAAAAGCCGACTCAAGCGCCGACTTCTACGGGGCCGACGCTGTACGACCCGCAAGTCGATGTCCGCAATGGCGGCGTCCTGGACGAATCCTACGGCTACCATCGCCAGGCTCAGGCGAATCAATCGGTGCGGCCCGGACCCTATCCGCCCAAAGGCGGCTGGTACGGCTACGGCTTCCCCGTCAGCACCTATCGTTGGGGCTGGTTCGGCGCCGAGCACTACTATCCGCGCGTCGGTTGGCGGAACGACTACAACGGCGACGATGTCCGCTTTGCCTACCGCTACGGCTACTAGCCCGCTCTCATGACGGAAACACGCGAAAACTACTGTCCTAAAGTCGGGGGTCGGACTTTAGGACAGTAGTTCGAGCAACTTGTTACGTGACCGGCTGCCTACCGCGTAAAGCCGATATTGAAGGTGAAGATTTCTCGATCGTCGGTCGGGGCTTCGGCGATCGGGAAGGCGAAGTTCAGCGCGATCGGCGCCGGGCCCATGGCCGGGATCGTGATCCGGAAGCCGAAGCCGGGCGCGACGCGGAACCGATTCCAGTCGAGCGTGACGTTTTCTTCGACCGTGCCGAAGCCGAGGAAAAATGCTCCGTGGAGCATGTCGTCGGCCGTCATGGGGAAGAGATATTCGAGCGAATTGACCCACATGAAGTCGCCGCCGATTTGCACGTCGTCTTTGATCGGCGTCACCGAGTGGAATTCGAAGCCGGGGAATTGAATGCCGCCGGAATAGAACGTGTCGTAAAGCGGCGTGTTGTCGCCGGTAAAACCAAGTTGCGTCGCGAAGCTTAATACGTGGCGACCAGAATGGTCGGGCCGCTCCCTCATCAGACCATACTGGCGGAGGTCGAGCGTAGCCCGCGGATAGCTAAAACTGCCGATCACTTGCTCAAGCCCAAGTTCTGCATAGTGGCCCGACGTGGGGAAAAATGCGCTGTCGCGCGTGTCGTTGGCAAGCGTGAGCTTGAAACCGTGCAGCGCGTTGCTGCCGACCACTTCCTTGAGCTCCGCGGGAAACAAGCCGTCGTTTGCCGGGTCGTAGATTTTGACATTCTCGCCGCGGTACGAGAGCGCTGCCGACACATCATCCGCCGTCCATTGATAGCCAAAAGAGACCCGGCCGCCGAGCCGCTGCTCGGTCCAATCCTCGAACTGGCGGTCGTAGTACGAGCCGCTCAACCCGAAGCTGACCGGCGTGTCAAACAGATACGGTTCCTGGAAGCTGGCGACGTAGCGCTGGACCTGAGTGCCGGGCATGGCTTCGAGGCGGAACCGCTGGCCGGCACCACGCCAGGCACGACCGCTCACCACTTCGTCCATGTTCCGCGGCCAACGTCGCCAATCAAAGTTCTGCTCGTCGAGCAGAATCTGGCCGAACAGGCCCGCGTCGGAGTTCACCGCGACGCCGAGCATCAGTCGGCCGGTTTGTGCTTCGTTGGCATCAACGAAAATGTCGACTGAGTCGTCAAACGGCCGCGCCCAAGGCTCGACCGCACCGCTCGGAAACAACTCGGGATTCAGCGGGACAATCGGCGTGATATTCGGATCGGGCGTGATTCCCGGTGGCGGACCGGGAGCGTATTGCGGCTGGGGCAAAACTCCCGGTGCCTGCGCAACGGGGGGAGGTCCGAACATCGGACCGCCAGGAGCTGGCGCTGCATATTGGGCCGGCTGCACCGCCTGAGCATTGTAGCCAACCGGCGTCGAATCGGGACCCGTCGCCCGTACGGGTTGGCCACCATACGGACTCGCGGCGTAAGCACTCGGGGCATACGGAGCGGTGGGAACCGCGGCTGCGCCTCCGGCTTGCACCACCGGATGACCTGCCTGGCTCGAGGGATACACCGGCGCCGTCGCGGCATACGGCTGCGTCGTCGCCGGCTGATAGGGACTCTGCGTGCGAACCACGAGTTTCTGATACGGGCTGTTTTGATACAGGCTGGCCGACGACTGTGAGACGGGCGGCACTGTCGGCGCTGCCGCCGGCTGTGCCGAATTATCAATCTTCCAACGAATTTCGTAGTCTTGACCGGGCGACGGATTCGCTGCCGCAGCCGCTGTCGGATTGGTCCCATCGGGGCTCTGTCCGCGGACGCTCTGCGCCTCTTCGCTGGCCACTTGTTCCGCGTTCAAATCGCGGATGCGGTAGGTGATCTTTGGTGCCGCCCCGCTTTGAGGATCGGTCAGGAACAACGCGCTCGCCTGCAATCGGCGCTCGCTGGCGTGAATCTCGCGGATGTCGACGATCTGGCCCGGTTGGATCGAGAGCCGATTGAGCGCGGTTTGAATGCGGGTGTGCGGGTTGTCTCCGTCGATGTGAACGAAGATCCTTCCGACCTTCCACTGCTTGCCTTCGTCGATGTGATACACCAGGTCAATTTTTCCCGGCTCTTCCAGGAACACCGGCTCGGCCTTGATGTCGGCGAACACGTAGCCCTGGCTGCCGTAGAGGTTCTTGAGCCATTGCAAGTCGTTGTTCATCTTGGCCTGCTCGAACATCTCACCCTCCGGCAGCGACATGCCGCCTGCGAGCGAAGTGCCGGCGAAGATTTGATGGCCAACGTGCGTGACGTTGCGAACCTGGTAGCGTGGCCCTTCGTTGACGACGAACCGCAGCGTGACCCATTTGCCATCTTCATCGTATTCGAGCTTGCGTCCAACTTTGGCCTGGAAATAGCCGAACGCGCGGTAGTAGGCGGTCAGGCGGTCGACGTCGCCGTCGATTTGTTCGCGGTCGACGTAGCCCTTGAAGAGGTACATCAGCGGCTTCTTCGACTCAATCTGAGTCCGTAGCCGGCCGTCAGTGACAAACTCATTGCCCTCGAACTCGACCTTCCAGATCCTTTGGGCGTCGCCCTCGTTGATCACGAACACGACGCCCTTGTCGGTCGGCTTGTTGCCTTCGAGCACCGACACCTGGGTGGTGTTGAAGCCGTTGCGGCGGTAGAGGGCGATCAGCTTCCGCCGCGCTTCTTCGACGGCATACGGATCGATTGATCCGCCGACCTTGAGGCCGGTCTCCTTGGCGAGCGTCTTGTCGCGGATGCCGCCCCGGCCGAGGAACTCGACGTCGTTGCCCAGGTATTCGATGTAGCGGATCGTCGGTCGCTCGACGACTTTGATCGTGACGATGCGGCCTTCCGGGGTCTTCTCGATCTCCGGCTCGACGGCGACGAACCACGACCGGCTCGCCAGCTTGCGGACGTCGCGCTGGATCAACGCCGGATCGTAGGGCCGGCCGACACGGGTCTGCATCTCGTTAAGAATCTGCGGCGTGGGGACCAACTTGTTGCCCTCGATCCGCACGTCGATCACTGGCTCGTCGGTCGCCGCCAACGAGAGGCCGATGATCTCTCGCTCTTTTTCCTTCTTGAAGAGCATGCTCGGATTCGGCATGCTGCCGCCGCCCATCCCGCCGCCCATGCCCTGGGCCGACGCGTCGGACGCGATGAGCACCCCAACAACGAGCGTACCAACAGCAATCGCGGCTGTGGCGAGCATCCGTCGGCGATGGAGCGGGACACGCATCGGGCGAGAAAAGTGTGGGTCGAAGGTCGGGTTTTCTTGGGAGGAGGCGGATCGACAAGCCAGCCGCGGCGAGCTCGCTTCAGCGAGCGGGCGGACACGTCAACGTGACGTGCCGCTGCGCGCAATCGCCCCGCACCGGTGTTTCCAAAAGCCGCGTAGAATTAACGAAAAACGGCTAAACCGGCAAGGCGGGTTCGCAGCCTGCACAATTCAGGGCCGGGAACAGCGGCCGACTCGCAAGAAATCGCTACGGAGCCGCTATCAATTCGACGCTGCTAGCAGCCGCTGCGAAGAGAAAATACGGCCGCGGGCGCACTTGTCAGAACGTCTCCGCCTCGAATGGGGCGAATTCGTCGTACGGCACGTGCTGCGAGTTTTCGAACCGCGTGAACTCGTGCAGCCACGTAAGCTTAATATCGCCGGTCGGGCCGTTGCGCTGTTTTTTGATCATCAGGTCGGCTTGACCCTTCACGCGCTCGCGGTCCTCGTCGTTCGTTTGATAGTATTCCTCGCGGTGAACGAACATCACCACGTCGGCGTCCTGTTCGATCGCGCCCGATTCGCGCAGGTGGCTGAGCTGCGGCTTGTTGTCGCGCGTGGCTTCGACCTGGCGGTTGAGCTGGGCGAGGCACAGCACCGGAATCGAGAGCTCGCGGGCGAGGCCTTTCAGGCGGCGGGCGACGCGGGCCACTTGTTCCTGCCGCGGATCGCGCGAGTTGTCGGCTTCGATTAGCTGCAGGTAGTCGATCACTACCAGCGCCAGGTTCTCGCGGCGCTTGAGTCGGCGAGCGGTCGCCGCGATTTCGGTCATATTGCGGCTCGGCGAATCGTCGATGAAGAGGGTCGCCCGGCTGACGTCGGCCGCCGTCTGTACGAGCTTGCGGCTTTCGTCGGAGCTGAGCTGACCGTTGCGCAGGCGATGACCGTTCACGCGGGCCCGCGAGCAGAGCAGCCGGTCGCCGAGTTCGAGCGCCGACATTTCGAGACTCACAAACAGCGTGGGCTTCGCGGGGCCGCGCTCGTCGATGGCGATGTGCTCGACCATGTTGAGCGCCAGCGCCGTTTTGCCCATGCTAGGCCGGGCGGCCAGGATGACCAGCTCCGAATCGTGCAGTCCGCCCGTGAGCTCGTCGAAATCGATGTAGCCGGTTTCGATGCCGCCGAAGGCGTGCTGATGCTGCATCCGGGCGTCGATGCGAGCCAGCGATTCGTGTAACACGTCGCGGATCGACGCGACCTGATTTTCGCCCTTGGTGTCGAGGATGCGGAACACGCGCTCCTCGGCGCGGGCCAGCATTTCGCGGGCGTCGACCGTGGGGTTGCTGGCGTCTTGGATAATGTCGGTGCCGGCGTGGATCAGCGAGCGGAGCACCGCCTTGTCGCGAACGATGCGAGCAAAATGCTCGGCGTGGGCGGCAGTCGCCACTTCCTGGCTCATCTCCAGGAGATACGCGGCACCACCGATCATGTCGTAGTCGCCGGCATCCTTGAGCGCCTGCACGAGCAGCTGCGGATCGACGGGCCGGCCGCTTTCGTGCATCCTCAGAATGTGGCCGAAGATGCGGCCGTGGGCATCGTCGTAGAAGTCGTCGGCCCCGAGAATCAGGGCGACCTCGTCGCAAACCTCGGGGAGCAGCAGCAAGCTGCCGAGCACGGCCCGTTCGGCCTCGACGCTCCGCGGCGGTTGGCGCTCGAGAAGTTCGCCCAAGCGTTCGCCGGAAGCACTGCGCGGTTTTCGGTCTCGGTCTACCGTGGCCACTTGAGTCGATCCTTCGGGTCGGGCTGATGCGTAGTACGCGGCTGACCGCGCGTCGCAAGCGACGCGGCTAATCGGGGCGCACGCTGTCGCGACCGCTACTTCGCTTCGGTTTGGACCGCGGGCACGACCCACACCTTGAGCTCGCCTTCGACTTCGCTCGAGAGGCGGATCTTCACGGTGTAGAGGCCGAGTTCCTTGAGCGGGCCGTCGAGTCGGATTTGGTCGGCAGAGAGCGAAATCTCGTTGCTCTTGAGGGCCGCGACGATTTCGGCGGCACCGACGCTGCCGTAGAGGTGGCCGTCTTCGGTGGCGTTCGCTTCGATCGTGATACTCTGCTTGCCGATTTCGGTGGCCAGCTTCCGCAGCTCGGCTTGTCGCTGTAGCTCGATTTGCTGCAGCTTCACCTTGTGTTTATCGACCATCCGCTTGTGGTGGTCGGAGGCGAGTGTGCCGAGACCATGTGGGATGAGATAGTTGTACGCGTAGCCCGGGCGGACCTCGACCACTTCGCCTTGCTTGCCGAGGCTATCGACCGAATGGATCAACAGCAGTTCGATGCCGCCATGCGGACCCTTCGGCAGTGGACGAAAGGGGAAATTACGGGTGCGCTTGATCTTCTTGATTCTGGTCGACATGGTCAGGCCTTGGAATTGATGATCGATGATTGTTGATTGATGATTTGAAAATCATCATTCATCAATCAACAATCTGAAATCTCTTTAGAATGGAATGTCGTCGCTCGGTGGGGGAGCGCCGACGTTGGAATATTGTTCGGACTCGTCGAAGGAGCCACCTTGTTGTTCGCCACCACCGCCGCTGCTGCTACGACTGCGACCACCGCTGCCCCCGCCTCCGCCGCCCTCGCCCTTGCTGCCGAGCATCTGCAGCTTGTCGCCGACGACTTTGAGCTTCGAGTGCTTCTGGCCGTCCTTTTCCCAGCGGTCGAGCTTGAGCCGGCCTTCGATCAGCACGGGCGAGCCCTTGCTGAGATATTCGTTGGCGATTTCTGCCGTCCGGCCCCAGAGCGTGATGTCGACAAACGTGACTTCGTCGACCCATTGCTCGCCGCGCTTGATGCGGTCGTTGACCGCCAAGCCGATGTCCGACACCGCCGTGCCGCTGGGAATGTAGCGCAGCTCGGGGTCGCGGGTCAAATTGCCCACCAGAATCACTCGGTTGTAGCTCGCCATGGCTAGGTTTCCTTCGTCCGCAGGGACATTCACTGAACGGCTGTTCCGTATCTGTCAGGTTATCAAACCGACGTCCGCGGAGCAAGCAAATTGCCGCCAATTCCTTCGGCCTATTCGTTCCCGAGATCAATCCCTTCGATGTCAATCACATCCACACGGCCGGCCGGCACCCCGACTGGCACAGGGGCTGGCGGCGGCGCAGGGCCCGCCGTGGCATGCTCGAGTACCGCGTCCACGATGTGAGGATGAATCTTCAGCACCAGTTGCCGGAGGATGCCGTCGTGAATTTCGCACTGCCGGTTGAGCGGAATGACGGCCGTGGTCGGCGCGCGAAAATACATCAGCCAGTACGTGCCTTTGCGATGGCCGGCGATCGGGTACGCCAAGCGGCGTTCCTCCCACAGCCGGCTGACCAGCACTTCGCCGCCGTTGGCCTTGATCATGTCTTCGACTTCGGTCGGTAGAGCGGTCCGTTCCCGCGCAAAGCGATTCGAGTCGAAAATGAACATCGCTTCGTAAACGTGTGTATTCGTCGCCAAGTTCAAGCTCCAAAATTGTCTGTGGTCCGTGGTCTGTGGTTCATTGTCATTCCATTGACAACGGACAACGGGCAACGGACTAGTTAAACCGATTCATGCTCGCTTCGATGCCTTCGCTCACCCAGCATTCGGCCCCGTCGGCTGCGCGGGCGATTGTTTCGTCGACTTCCTTACGCTGGGCCGCGGTAAATCTTCCCAACACAAAGTCGGCCGCATCCCAGTTCTCGGGCACCGGGCCAATGCCCAGTCGCAGCCGCGAAAACTCCTCCGTCCCTAACCGCCGAACAATGTCCGCGAGTCCATTCTGCCCGCCGGCCGAGCCGTCGCGGCGGAATCTCAATTTTCCCAGTGGCAGATTGAAGTCGTCGCACACGACCAACAAATCCGCGAGCTCCAATTTGTAAAACTCAAACGCGGGGCCGACACAATCGCCGCTACAGTTCATGAACGTGTGCGGCCACAACAGCAGCACTCGCTCGCCAGCGATCGACGCCTCCATCAGCCGGCCGTCGAACTTGTCTTTCGTCGATCCGTCGCCAAACCGCGCGGCGAGGCGGTTCAGCACTTCGAACCCCACATTGTGCCGCGTCTGGTCGTATTTGCGTCCCAGGTTGCCCAAGCCCACGATCAGCTTCATCAGTGTCGCGGCCTATACGGCGAGTCCAAAGTTGGTACTGGCCGCTGAAGCGACCAGTCCGAATGGACTGCGCGGCCCAATTACTCCTTTTCCTTTTCCTCGCCCTCTTCGCCCTCTTCCTTCTCCTTGCCCTTGGCGATGACTTCCGGTTCGGCGCCCGTGCCCTCTTCGGCTTCCACTTCTTCTTCCGTGGCTGGCAACAGGCAGTGGACGACGACTTCGTCGGGGTCGGCGTTCACCGTGGCCCCGGCCGGGAGGTCGCTGATGTCCTTGATGCAAAGTTCGCCGCCAATTTTCAGCTGGCCGATCTTGATGTGCAATTTCTCTGGCACCACGTCGAGCGGCACCTCGATCTCGACCGAGTGGATCAAATGCTCGATGATGCCGCCGTCGTTCACGCCCGGTGCTTCGCCCTTGAGTTCGATCGGCACCTCGACCGTGACCGTGTCGCCGGCCTTCACGCGCAATAGGTCGACGTGCAGCACCTGGTGGAAAAACGTGTCCCACTGCACGTCTTGCAGCAGGGCCTTGCCGCTGGCCGCGCCTTCGAGATCGACCACCTTCGCGCCGTGGCGGACGACCGCTTCCAGTTGGTCGGCTCCGAGCGTGAGGCTGACCGCCGCCTCGCCGTGTCCGTAGAGTACCGCGGGCAGCTTGCCGTCGCGGTGCAACCGATTGTTATTTAGCCTGCCGAACTTCGTACGCGGCTCGACTTTGAGTAGATTGGCCATGTTTGCCCGATTTGCTGATTGCCGGAAATGCTCGCTGCCCGATTTGCTTTCGCCGGCCGCCGACGGGAATCGCCGCGGACCGGGTTAAACTGTGCGTTGCAGGGGGAATCCACTATTGTGCCGTTATGGAGCCCCGTCTTCAAGCCCAACCGGCAACGAAGAATGCGGCCGGTAGAGCGGGCCAACCGGCCGGGAAAACCCGCAAAACCACGTGCTATTCTTGACGTGTACGCCCGAACGGCCGGCGGCCGGAAGGGCACCGTAAAACGCCCAGATTAAGCGTCTCATTGTGGGAGGGTCGAGTGATGCTCCGAGCCTTGTCGATCGCGTGCTTCGTCGCTTGGCAGTCCGTCGCCCTCGCGGCCGAGTTCAAGATCGGCGACCGCGTCGTTTGGAGGTCCGACACTCGGGCCAGCAACGGTGTCGAGGAAATCAGCATCGAAGGATTCGCCTTCCCCTCGACAGTCCGCGACATCCAGAACGAATTCCTGTTCCTCGGCGCCGGCTGGATTAAGAAAGAGGATGCGCTGTCGGTCGACGAAGCGCTCGACTATTTTTCAGAGCGAATCAAGGCGCACCCCAACGAACCGGCTTTCTGGAACAATCGCGGCCGGGTTTGGGAGGAGAAGAAGGAATACGACAACGCGATCGCCGACTACAGCAAAGCCGCCGAACTTGCCCCCGAGGACGCGACCGCTTTCAACAACCTGGGCACCGCCTACCAATCCAAGGGCCACAACCAAGTAGCGATCAAACACTTCAACGAGGCGCTGAAGGCTGATCCGAACGATGCCACGGTCTACTACAATCGCGGCCGGGCGAACCAGTATTCCGGCAACTACGCCGCCGCCGCCCAGGACTACGCCGACTCGATTCGCGTCAATCCGAACTACCTACCGGGCTACAACAACGCAGCCTGGCTCGCCGCCACCTGCCCCGATGAGAAATATCGCAACGCGAAGCTAGCGCTCGGACTCGCTCAGCAGGCAGCCGAGATGACGCAGGGCAAAGTCTGGGAAGTGCTCGACACGCTGGCAGCCGCACAGGCCGAAAATGGCGACTTCGCCGCCGCGGTGAAAATCTCTGAGCAAGCAATTACGCTCGGTAGCGACGCCGCGATCCACGGCGGCGTCCGCGACCGGATGACGCTCTATCAGGCCAGCAAGCCATATCGCATGCCCGCAGATTAGCGAAACAGCCGGCTCACTGACCAATTACGGCGATTTCGCTTGATCACCTCATGCAGTCGAGGCGTCGCCACAAGCCAAAGCGACGACTGTTGCAGTTGACTGTCGCTTATTTACAAGGCCAGCGAGCCAGGAGATAATCAATGTCGTAAAGGCTTGCCATTTTGTGGCTTGCGCCTTCTGGGTAGCGCGTATGCAAGTCCGCTGTCCGCAGTGTCTTGTCTCCTTCGATTCGGACGGTGAAGTCTCTTGGTCTGAGGCGATTTGCCCTTCCTGCGGCGGACGCCTCGACCTGGCCGACGTCGACACGACTTGTACGTACAGCCCGGGCGTCCAATTGCTGGGCCGCTTCGAGCTCCTGCAAAAGGTTGGTTCGGGACGATTCGGCAGCGTCTGGAAAGCTCACGATACGCATCTTCAGCGTACGATCGCGATTAAGATCCCCCGTCACCGCGACCTGGATCCACAAGAGAGCGAAATATTCTTGCGCGATGCCCGCGCCGCGGCGCAGTTGAAGCACCCCGGCATCGCCAGCGTACATGAAGTGGGGCGGGAAAACGAAACCGTTTACATCGTCACCGACTACATCGACGGTGCCAACCTCAGCGAATGGCTCAGCGGCAAGCGATTGACCACAGTCGAAGCGGCCGAACTGGTGATCAAGATCGCCGAAGCCTTGCACCATGCCCACGAGAAAGGCGTGGTCCATCGCGACGTCAAACCCAGCAACATCATGATGGATCGCAACGGCGAGCCACATGTGATCGACTTCGGTCTGGCGCTGCGTGACGTCGGCGAAGAAACGGTCACCATCGAAGGCCAATTGCTGGGGACGCCTTCCTATATGCCGCCGGAGCAAGCCCGCGGCGAGGGGCACTGGGCCGACCGCCGTAGCGACATTTACTCGCTGGGCGTAATCCTGTTCCGACTGCTCACCGGCGAACTACCCTTCCGCGGCCAGACCAGGATGCTGATCTTGCAGATTCTGGACGAAGAGCCACCCAGCCCACGCAAGCTCAACGCCGACGTGCCGCGCGATCTGGAAACGATCACGCTCAAATGCCTGGAGAAAGAACCTGCCAAACGCTTCCAAACGGCCCGCGAGCTTGCCGACGACTTGCGACGACATCTCGCGGGCGAGCCAATTAAGGCGCGCCCCGTGGGTCGATTGGAGCGCAGCTGGCGCTGGTGCCGACGAAATCCGGCCGTGGCATCGCTGTCGACCCTGTTGCTGATGCTGTTGACTGCGGCCGCGATCATCGCGCCGATCGTCGCGGTCCGCGAGGCAAAACTCCGGCGCGAATCAGAGTCTCGACGCACCGAACTTCAAAACCAGGTCGCTGACAACCTGTTTCAACGAGCTAGTGAAGAGTACGACGCAGGACGTATTTCCGCGGGGATAGCCCTGTTGGCAGGCGCCTATGAAGCGGCTGGCTCCGACAACTCGTTGCGGAACTCGATTCGCAGCTTGATGTCCGGCTGGTCAACCGAATGTGGCTCTCCCATTGTGACAGACGACTCCGTGGTTGCCGTCGCGCTCAACCGAGACGGCAGCACGGCGCTCATCGGTGGACACAATAGCAACCGCGTGGCACGTCTTTGGGATACACGGACTCGTACTCCCATTGGTGAGCCATTGCGGCACGCCGATTCAGTGCGAGCTGTGGCTTTCAGCCCCGATGGACGTCTTGCTGTGACAGGCAGCCAGGACGGCACCGTTCAACTCTGGGACGCGCATACCGGTATGCCCGTAGGAAAGCCGATGCAGCACTCGCACCAAGTGTGGGCCATCGCCTTTAGCCCGGACGGAAACACGCTGGCCACCGGCGGAAGGGATCGCACGGCACAGTTGTGGGACGTGCGCACGGGCGCCCCTTTGGGAAAACGAATGAGACACGACGAGACCGTTTATTCGGTCGCCTTTAGCCCAGACGGTCGACTCGTACTGACAGGCAGCGGCGATCAAGTGGCCAAGACTTGGGATGCGAAGACCTCCGAGCCAGTCGGACTGCCAATTCGACTCGGAACTCAGATCTATGTTGTCGCTTTCAGTCCGGACGGCAGCAAGATCATGACTTCGCCGCTCTACTCGCTTTCAATCCGATCCGGCTTGTGGGATGCGAAGTCGCACGAACCAGTGACGGGCCCGAGAAAACACGAGAGCATCGCCTATGCGGCGGCATTTAGCCCTGATGGCCGTCGCGTGCTGACCGGCAGCTTCGACAATACGGCCCGCCTGTGGAACTCTCAGTCAGGAGAGCCGATCGGCAATCCGTTGCGTCACGAAGGTTGGGTTATGAGCATTGCATTCGGTCCCGACGGTCGCACCGCGCTGACGGGCAGCGCCGACGGTACCGCACGATTGTGGAACATTGATGACGGCAAAATCTTGCCCCATGAGGGCAGCGTTCGTACGGCGGTTTTTAGCCCCGACGGTCGGACCGTGCTGACTGCCGGCGACGACGAAACGGCGAGTCTCTGGGATGCTCGCACCGGAGAGCTTCGGCACAAGCCGCTTGAACATACTCATGCCGTGCTGACGGCGGAATTCAGCCCGGATGGACGGACGGTGCTCTCCGCAACGGAAGAACACCGGCTGCAGCTGTGGAGCGCTGATAGCGGGCAACCCATCGAGCGATCCTGGCAGCTGCTGGCGGCGGCGACGAAAATCGACTTTTGCGTTGATCGTAAGACCGTGCTACTTCAGTTGGCCGACCAGACCGTCCAGTTGTGGAATTTTGAAACCGGCAAACCCGCCGCGGAACCTCTGCGGCTGGACCCAGCGGAAGTTCTCTTGGCCTGGAGTCCCGATGGGCGCTCTGTTCTCATCGGAAGCTCGGATGTAACGGTTGTGTCGGCACGGTTAGCCGATCTCCGAACTGGAGAATTCACCGGAAAAACACTTGGCCATCAAGCGCAGATTATGGCGGCCGTGTTCAGCCATGACGGCCGAACCGTGCTGACCGCTGGTTTTGATCAAGTCGTGCGCCGATGGGACGTTGAAACCGGCAAAGTTATCGGTGGCCCATTGCGACACGAAGGCATTGTTGAAGCAATCGCCTTGAGTCAAGACGGGAGAACTATCCTGACTGGCAGTCGCGACCACAAAGCTCGACTGTGGGACTTTCACTCGGGACTGCCGTTAGGACAACCGTTGGAGCATTCCAGCGAAGTTAAGAAAGTTGCCCTGAGCCCGGACACGCGCCTCGCGCTTACGGTTTGCGCCGATGGGTCATCCCATCTGTGGGACGTTCAAAGCCACAAACGTCTGTCGCGGCCAATGCGATACGAGACCTTGATCGATGACGGTAAGTTTAGCTCTGACGGATCGGCACTTCTCTTTCAGAGCAGCGATGGCACCGTGCGACTCTACGATGTACCTCGGCAACTACCCGATGATCCAGGGGCAATTCGCGCCTGGGCGCAGGCGCAATCCGGTTTTCAACTGGACAATCAGAGCGAGCCCCGACTGATTTCGCAGGCCGAATGGACCGAGGCGCATCGAAAACTCAAATCGCTCGACAAACTTCCCTGACCGCGAATGCAATCAACGGGTGTTTCCGACCCGGCGTCGGCGAACGCCCTGGAGCAATCCGCCGGGCCCCTCGCAACGCCGCGCGATTCGCCGCCTTTGATCAGGCAAGTGGCAGCGATTCAAACGCCTTGGTTTCACGATCGTGGACTTCGACGATCGATTGAATACGCTGGTGCGCTTCTTCAGAGCCGACGTGCTCTAAGAATTGACAAGTGGCGTGGTCGCGGCAGGCGAGTTCGTATTCCGCCACCCAATCAGCAAAGCACCGCTGCTCGTCCGACGACGAGCGCGGAAAACAATTGGGAGGCTGCGGCGCGCCACAGCGCCATGGTTTTGGCGTGAGTCGTGCTCGAAAGCTGTTCTGAATCCGGCACAAATATGTAAAAGCGGTATCAGCACCAGCAGCCTTCATTAGCCGTTGCGATTGCTCGGAGGCGGGCGCGAACTCATGGATAGTCGCCAGAACGCGAAAACCCGCGGCGGTTCGATAGATTCGAAATCCCTCTTCTCGTTCGCTCGTAAGTACGGTGCGGAGATCATCCAACGTCCGCCGCCACGGCCCCCGCCTGCGTCCACGGAACACGTTGACTGCCCGAGACAACCGGCCGGGCTCAACTACATCGACGTCGATGAATAGCGCGCGGGTCGCGTTCAGAACCAGGCTCCCATAGTGATTTCGGGTCACTTTGGCATCGAAGAGGTCAGCGCTGGAGAAGCCCAGAATGATTTCTTCTGGTCTTTGGGCATGTCCATAGTAGTGGTGATTGGTCAACGTCCGCTGCTGACGATGCCGTTCGGTAGCTCGCGCAAGCCTGGTTTGCGCGGCTGACACATCTTCGGCCATCTCCGTTCCGCAACTCTCGTTCGTCCCGGAATCGTATCCTGCCGAGCCACGACTCGCGGCCACGACTTCCCAATTTGCCGTAGTAGAAAAGGGATTCATGTTCATCGTCAAGCGGCTCCGAGACCACGAGTTAATATTGACGACCTAGCAATCCAAGCTACACTTTTTTGTCAATCGTCTTGACATTTTTCTGCTTGACCGCCGAATAATTCGTCGCTGATCGCCAAGGTCCGGTAACGGCCACCACGTTCTTGAGCTTACTCAATCGGAGACACCGCCAGTTCTTTATTGGAAGCGAGGGGTCGATCGGAACGCCCGAATAGCCAGCGAACTGGAAGCAGAGGACCACCTTTTGGCCGCTGCTGGAATTGCCGAGCACATGGGGGCAAAAAGTTCGCACTGCCCCAGCATCACCCTGATACTTTGCCTGAATGATCGTTTTGAAATCAATCGCATCGCCAATGGTCTTAATCTTACTCGCCATAACAAAATCCTGGCCAGCGTTTGGCCGATCGCTTGTGACTTAGACTTTGGCTTTGACTTTCGTGACGCTCTTTTGTTTCGCGGCCGAGTAACCGCGGGGCGTCCACGGACCTTTCGGCATGTCCAGGGCCGCCACTTCCGTCAACTCCTTCACTCGAAAGCACCGCCAGTTCTTCGGTGACGGATGCTTGGAGTCCAATCGCACGGGACTATATCCGCCAAACTGATAACACAAGACGATCTCTTCCAGATCGGAAGTGAAACCGAGCACATGGGGGAATAGTTGGCGCAGGCGGCCGCGCTCCCCTCGATAGATTGCAGAAATCGGCTGCTCCGCGCGAATCGCAGCCTGGATCGCTTTGAATGAAGCGCTTGTCGCTTTTGGTGGCACGTTGGGCCCCCTTCCTCGCAGTTACGCTGCTTGAAAAGAGTTCACCGAGCGCTCACAAATCACACAACTTGCCGTGAAACGGCAATTCATCGCTCGCAACTTGACTCGTGCGGTACACCAAAGCGTCCGCGAGCGATTGTTGACATTGGTCCATTCACGGCGATCGCCGATCATACAAAATCTCGAAGGCAAAAACAAGCAGTCGCCCGATATTCGCCGACAATCAGGTCGCCCAGCGCTACCGAAACAGCCGGCTCACCGATTCGTTGCGGTGGATCCGCTTGATCGCTTCGCCCAGAAGCGGCGCCACGGTAAGGACTTGCGTTTGCGGCAGAATCTGGTCGGGTCGCAGCGGGATCGAATCGGTGCAGACCAGGCTGGCAAGGTTCGCCGCCTTGAGGCGTTCCATCGCCGGGCCCACGAGCAAGGCGTGCGTCGCGGCGACGTGAATCTCTTTCACGCCATGTTCGTGCAGCGTCTTGGCCGCGCCGGTGATCGAGCCAGCCGTGCTGATCATGTCGTCGAACATCAGGGCGACTTTACCCTTCACTTCGCCGCCCAGGATGTGGGCTTGCACGGTGGTGTCGGCGCTCATCCGGCGCTTGTCGATAATCGCCAGCGTGCCGCCGATCCGCTTGGCGTGGCCCAGCGCCCGCTTGATGCTGCCCTCGTCGGGGCTGACGATCACGACGTTCGGCAGGTCGATGCCGGAGTTGAGAAAGTGTTCGTTGAGCACCGGCGCAGCATACAGGTGGTCCACCGGCACGTCGAAGAAGCCTTGAATCTGGGCGGCGTGCAGGTCCATCGTCAGCACGCGGTTCGCGCCGGCTCGCGTGATCAGGTTTGCCACCAACTTCGCCGTGATCGGCACGCGGCCTTCGTCTTTGCGGTCCTGCCGGGCGTAGCCGAAGTAGGGAATCACCGCCGTGATCCGCTCGGCGCTGGCCCGCAGGCAACTGTCGATCATTACCAGCAGCTGCATGATATTTTCGTTCACCGGCGGGCAGGTCGGCTGGATCAAGAACACATCGCGGCCGCGAACGTCTTCGTTGATCTTGCAGGAGATTTCGCCGTCGGGAAACGTGCCGAGCGCGATCTCGCCGAGCGGCACACCGAGGTATTCGGCGATCCGTTTTGCCAGGGCGGGATTTGCAGTGCCGCTGAAAAGCTTTAGGTCGTTCATGGGAGGTGATGTGCTGGAATGACGAATTACGAAAACCGAATGACGAATGCTCAAACCCGGCGGTTCGTCATTGGTCATTCGAACTTCGTCATTTTCCTCATTTCGTCTTCAACTGCGGCGAGCTCGGCTGGCGTGTTGATGCTCAGGGCTTCACACGATTGGAGCACATTGACGGCGACCACTTTCCTGTCCGCCAATTTCAGGACACCGGGACAGTCCGTCAGGTAATACTCGCGTTGGGCATTGTCCGCCGTCAACTGGTCGAGCGCCCATAGCAAGTCCTCGGCCTGGAAAACATACGTGCTCATGTTGACTTCTTTGACGGCCCGCTCGGTGGGCGTGGCGTCTTTTTCCTCGACGATGGCGCGGAAATCACCGGCACCGTCGCGTACGACGCGGCCGAGGCCTGTCGGATCGGGCTTGGTGGCGGTCCCCAACAGGCAGGCAGGCCGCTGGGCCGCGAATTCCGCCAGCACCGCCCGCAGCGACGAAACTTGCACCATCGGCGAGTCCCCCGCCAAGATCAGAACCGGCCCATCATGATTCGCTAGCGCATTTCGGCACATCATCACGGCGTGGCCCGTGCCGAGCAGCTCCGTCTGTTCGGCGAAAATAATGCCCGGCTCGACGGCAAGTTCCTCCCGAACCAGCTCCGCCCGGTGGCCCACCACGACCACCATCCGCTCGATTCCGGCCGCCCGTACCGCGTCGACCACGTAGCGAATCATCGGCCGGCCGCACACGGGCAGAAGCACTTTGGGCAAATCGGACCCCATCCGCTTGCCCTTTCCGGCGGCCAAGATGATTGCGATGGGCTGCATCATAGGTTCGATTGGCAATTCGGTCGCGACGTAGTCAAACTTTTGGCTAATTCTTGAACGAATTCCAAGCGATTGCGCATATCTGCTGACGACAAAGCGTGTGCTATGGACGTCAAATACTCAACCACTTGTCCAGACTCGCTTTGATCCTGGGTGGCAAACAGAATTCCCGAAAAATCGCGGCCAGCACCGCGCCATCGCTTGGCAATACGATGAAAACGTGTGTCGTGAGTAACCAAGACACGGTCCAATTCGGTTGCCCGAGGAAGAAGGTTTTCGTCGTCCGCTTTCAAGCGGCCGTCTTCGGAAGCCATGAGTACTTCAACGCGTCGGTTACGCAGCCCTTCGGCGATCGCCGAGCGCACGTCGTAATCGAAGTAAAAGGCCAGCATTACGGCAATTCCTTGCCGAGTTCGCGCAACTTCTTGGCGAGGAGCGATTCACCTTGTTCGGCGCGCATCTCCTCCATCATGCGATTTAGGTCGGCGATTTCTCGGTCGAACTCTTCCTTGTGATCGTAGTAGTAGGCGAGCGCACTATAGATTTGGGCCAAGGAAAGTTGAGGATGACTAACCTGAATTTCGATCACGTTGCGATCCGTCGCCAGATACTCCTCGACCAGCACGCGCACTTTGAAACCCGTGCCTGCGATGCGGGGTTTGCCGTCCTCGCGAACTTCGATGTGGGGATAGGCGACCATGCTCATTCCACGATTGTAACACTTTTGCGGACCGATTTGAGCCCGAAACTACCTTCTGAACCAGTGGGGCCACGGCTCGCGGACCCGGTCCCGGTACGTTGACCACGCTGGCTACGCGGTTTTAGAATGGTGGATTCGGCAAAATTGGCCCCCGATCATCCGTAGCGAGCGAACCCGCGGGTCGGCGGCTGCGTCCTGTTGGTTTCCTCGCGCGAGTCGAGACGCCTGTGGTTCAAGAAGCAATCGAAAAGGCCGGCCTCCTGATCGAGGCCATGGGCTGGATCCGCCGCTTTCGCGACAAGATCACCGTGATCAAGCTGGGCGGCAGCGTGATGGAAGATCCCGAGGCGCTCACGCACCTCCTGCTCGACGTCGTGTTCATGGAAACAGTCGGCATGCGGCCGATCGTCGTCCACGGTGGCGGGGCAGCCATCTCGCGGGCGATGAACGAGGCCAAGATCGAACCTCGCTTCATACAGGGGCGTCGTTATACCGACGATGCCACGCTCGCGATTGTCGAGCGCGTGCTCGCCGGCGAAATCAACGAAGCGCTCGCCTCGCGGATCGAAGAGCTGGGCGGCAGGGCGATGCCGCTCAATTTTGTCGGCAGCGAAAATAACAATGTCCTGTTCGGCGAGCGGCTCACCCTCGACGGTCCTAACGGCCAGACGATCGAACTCGGACACGTCGGCCGCGTGACCAGCGTCGACCGCGACACGATTGAAAACTTGTGCTACGCCGGGCAGGTGCCGGTGATTCCTTCGATGTGTGAAACCAAGCCGGGCGGCGAACGGCTCAACGTGAACGCCGACACGGCGGCTACCGCCGTCGCGCAGGCGCTGGGGGCCGAAAAGCTGGTATTCCTCAGTGACGTGAACGGCGTCCGCCGCCAGAAAGACGATCCCGATTCGTTGATCCACTCGCTCAACAATGCTGAGGCGCAAAGGCTGATCGCCAGCGGCTCGATCGAGTCGGGCATGATCCCCAAGGTCGAAGCCTGTCTCGACACGCTCTCCAAGGGCGTTCGCAAAATTCACATCATCGACGGCCGAATCCGCCACTCGCTGTTACTGGAAATTTACACGAACGAAGGCATTGGCACGGAGATTGTCGCATCCTAGAGGCGCTACGGCGGGTCGGAGGACATGCTCGTACGCCATTTTGGAACTGGCAAGACTCGGCCATAATTCGTCTTCCCCGTGCCCGACGCTGCTCACAAGATTTGGAGCTTCGGCAATCGCGAGCTAGAATACGGGAAAAGCGGTTCCGTGCCGATCGATCGGGAGGAATAGTGTGATGCGCGTAATCTCCGCCAAAATCTTGGATTCAACGCATTTGGAGCTAAGCCAGCCGTTGGAAGCGTCGCCGGGCGACGTGATTGAAATCTCGCTGGCGTCAGAGACAGACGATGAGATGGCCGTGTGGCGCGATGCGGTAAAACAGCACTTGCTAGATGCCTACGCCGACGAGGACGCCGTCTATGACGAGCTATGAGTTCGGCGACGTGGTGTTGGTTTACTTTCCTCAGTCGGGAACCACGGCGAGAAAACAGCGCCCGGGGATCGTTGTGCTTGACATCGGCGATGCCGATCTCGTCATCGCTCCGGTCACGTCCAAAGCTCGAACTCATGCCGGCGACGTTCCGCTTACCATTCTGCCGGGAACCGGATTGATCCGTCCCTCTTGGGTGCGATTGGCGAAGGCGGCCACCTTGCTCAAGGCCGATCTAGTGCGGGCACTTGGCCGGTTGTCGCCTGCTGATCGGAACCAACTCGCGCAGAATTGGCAGACGCTGTATGGGGGCTTCGTTTCGTAGGCGCGAATAATGCCCGCCTTCCTGTGAGGTGAACCTTTGCGGTCGAGGTGGTGACTACCAAAGACGCCTTAATCTCCGGTCGCTTTTGGGCTAAAGTAATCGATTGCCTAATGGCCGAACGATTGCTCCACGCTTCACGGAAGGACCTCCATTGGCCACCCTCGAAACCCCGACCATGTCGCCAAAAACGGCCGAGCTGTTTGAAAAATACGTGGTACCGAACTACAAACGGTTCCCGGTGTCGCTGGTGCGCGGCGAGGGGTCGCTCGTCTGGGACGACCAGGGCCGGCGGTATCTCGATTTCTTTCCCGGCTGGGGTTGCAACCTGTTAGGCCACTGTCCGCCGCGAGTCGTCGAGGCGGTCCAGCAGCAAGTGGCCGAGCTGATCCATGTGCCTAACACCTGGCACACGGAAGCCCAGGGCCGCTGGGCCCAGATGCTCTCGGAGCGGAGCTTCGGTGGCAAGGCGTTCTTCTGCAATTCGGGGGCGGAAGCGAATGAGGCGGCGATCAAACTCGCGCGGCTTCACACGCCGGCGAACCGTTACAAAATCATCACCTTCCAAGGCGGCTTTCACGGCCGAACCTACGGCGCCACGAGCGCCACGGCCCAACCCAAGTATCACGAAGGTATCGGCCCGCTACTGGCCGGCTTCCGTTACGCGCCCTACGGCGATCTCGCGGCGGTCGCGGAATTGATCGACGACGAAACCGCGGCCATCCTCGTCGAGCCGATTCAGGGCGAAGGTGGCATCCGCATCGCGCCCGCGGGCTTTCTCGCCGGCCTGCGCGAGCTCGCCGACGAGCACGACCTCTTACTGATTTTCGACGAAGTCCAAACCGGCTGCGGTCGCACCGGAAACTGGTTCGCCTACCAACACTTCGACGTGACGCCCGACGTCATGACCTTGGCCAAGAGCCTGTGCGGCGGCATCGCGGGCGCGGCGCTCCTGACCACCGCGGAAATCGCCCCGAGTCTGCGGCCCGGCATGCACGCCGCCACGTTCGGTGGCAACCCGATCGCCGCCCGGGCCGGCATCGCCACGCTCGAAACGATCGAGGAAGACAACCTCCTCGCGCGCGGCCGAGAGCTCGGTGAGCGGTTCCGCCAACGGCTCGGCCCGTTGGTGGACGAGCTGGCCATCGTCGAAGAATTGCGGGTGATCGGGGTGATGATCGGCCTGGAGCTCGCCGTCGACGCCGCGCCGATCGTCGAACGCTGTCTCGAACGTGGGCTCTTGGTCAACGCCACCCAGGGCACCGTGATCCGGCTGTTGCCGGCGCTCACGCTCAGCGACGCGGAGCTCGACGAAGGTTGCAGCATCCTGGCCGACGTGCTTCGCAATTATTCGCCCCAGGAATTAGGTCAGTGATCCCATGCGCCATTTGATCAATCTCTGCGACGTTACGTCCGCCGAAGTCGCGCGGATCTTCTCGATCACGGAAGACCTCAAGACGAAATACGCGCAGGGCCTGCGCGAACCGCTCCTGCCTGGGCGGACGTTGGCGCTGCTGTTCGAGAAGCAATCGCTGCGGACGCGGGTCAGTTTCGAGGCCGGCATCACGCACCTCGGCGGCAGCAGCATTATGCTCGGCGACGACGTCGGCTTCGGCAAACGCGAGAGCATCGCCGATTTCACCCGGGTGCTGAGCGAAATGGTCGACGTGATCGTGGTTCGCTCCAAGCAGCACGCGACTGTGGAAGAAGTCGCCCGACACGCAAACTGCTCGGTGATCAACGGCCTCACCGACGAGTCGCATCCCTGCCAGGCACTGGCGGACCTCTACACGATGCGCGAGCACTTCGGCAAACTCGCCGGACTGAAACTGGCCTGGGTCGGCGACGGCAACAACGTTGCGCGGAGCCTGGTCCGGGCGTGCGGCCACACCGACGTGACGCTGGCCGTCGCCACTCCCAAGGGTTACGAACTCGAAGATCGCTTCGTCGCCGAGGCGCGACAGAAATTTCCGCACCTGAACCTCGTGACCACGCACGATCCGGCAGAGGCGGTGCGCGGGGCTTCGGCCGTCTACACCGACGTCTGGGCGAGCATGGGCCAGGAGGCGGAGCAGGCCCAACGGCTCGCCGATTTTGCCGCCTATCAGGTGAATGGCAAGCTGATGCGCGAGGCCCCGGGCGAGGCGGTGTTCATGCACTGCCTGCCGGCCCGTCGCGGCGAAGAAGTCACCGACGACGTAATCGACGGCCCACAAAGCATCGTCGTGGCTCAGGCCGCCAATCGGATGCACGTCCAGAAGGGCATCTTGGTGTGGCTGCTAGGCGCGCAGGCGTGAACCAATCCGCCGGCGGTATCGTTCGCAGGCGTCAGTTGCCGAGTCCGCCGCCACCGCCACCGCCGGTCTCTTCGGCCGACCCGGCAAACGTAAACGTTTGCACGTCGCCGATCGTGGAAAACGTCGGCGCCGCGGAAATCCGCACGTAGCGGCGGTCGGCCGAGATCACGCCCGACACACCCAACTGCACGCCTTCCGGCAAAGTCTGGATGATCGGTTGATAGCCGACCGCCCCACCGAAGCCAAGCGCGCCAAGCGCCTGGCGGCGGCGCATCAGATCAGACCGACCGGAAAGGATCGACGCGTCCGAGGCGCTCTCGATCTGCTGAGACAAAATGGCCTGGCTCACCTGCTGTTGCCGCTCGACCGCTCCCGCCACTTGGGCGGACTCGAGCGGTTCGCTGCGACGACCGCGATCCAAATCGAATACGACCATCGCGTCTTTGCTGGTCAGCTCGAGCTGCTTGCGTTCGTGTAGCGCCTTGTCGCTGCCGCGATGGCAGAACACGTCGACCGTCACCTTGCCGGCAGCGATCTCGCCCCACACGCGGTGAATCCGCACGCGGTAGGTGCCGGCAAACCCCTGCGGGCAAACGTATGCCTCCGAGAGCACGGGCGACGAATCGTTGTCTTCGGCCGAATAGGCGTCGCCGAGGTTCACGCCGCCGCCGCTCGTGCGGGGCTCGTTAAGCGAGCAAACCGTGCCGCTCGGCTCTTCGACTTCAAAATCGACGTCGGCGTCGCCGGTCCAGGAAACTTGCACGACGCAGTCGCGCTGGGTGGCAGCGCCGAGCCGCGTGCGATAGGCCTCGAGCTCCGTGTTGCGGCCGTCTTTCTCAAGCCGCGCAAGTGTGGCCTGGGCCAATTGATTCGCAGTCTTTTCGATGGACGATTCATTTTTTGGCCAGGCCTGACTGAGGATGCCGACTGTCGCCCATTGGATGCCGGCCAAGTCATCGCACCGCTGGGCCGAGTGTAGACCAAGGGCATACGCCTCGCGCCGCAACGGCTGGACCTTGACCACCTGCTGACACAACTGCAGCGACCGGCGATCGAGCCCGCTCCGCGACAGGTAGCTGGCAATGTACATCAACTCGTCGGGCGTCGTGGCGAAGTCGGCCGCCGACATCACGACCCGTTCGATCTCGGCCTGGGAGCGACCGTCGAGTTCCATGGCAATGCCAAGCGACTCGTACATCCACGCTTGCGGCTGGCCGTGCCGCAGCGCCGCTTCGATCATGGCGATCGCCTGGTCGAATTTCTTGGCTTTCATCAGCTCGCGGGCCGCGGTCCGCACTGCTGCCGGATCGTTGTGCTTGGCAAAGTACTGGTTCCAGAACAGCTCGGGGCTGAGGGACTCGTCGATTTCGATGTTCGCGACCGGGTCGCTCTTGGCAAGCCGCGACCGGGTGGCCGACGTTGCCGACGACTTGCTGAGCTTCAAATCGGTCGACGCCGGCGCATCGGTGTCTGGCACGCTGAACAAACCGCCGCCACCACCGCCGCCCTGCTGGCCACCACCGCCGCCGCCAAAGCCGCCGCCGCCACCGCCACCCTGCTGGCCGCCACCCTGCTGGCCGCCCATTCCGCCGCCGCCGCCGACCTGCGGAACTTCGATCGGCAACACCAAGTCGGCGACCGGATAGACCTTCGCCACCAATTCGGACTCAGCTTCTTCCGGCGTCGTGATCATCAAGACCTCGTCGCGGATGACGTACGTCAATTGCTTCTGCTTGAGCATCAGCCGCAAAGCCGATCGGAGGGTGATATCTCGCAAATTGGCGGTGACCGGTTCGTCCACTGTCAGACCTGCGTCTTCCAGCGCCGGCTCGTCCAATTGGACCGGGATTTCATAAGTATCCTGCAGAAAGGTGACGACGTTTTGCAGTGGCTCTTCCGTGAACTCCAGGCCCGTGGCTTCGAGCGGACTGGCTAGCGCGCTGTTGATCCGCTCTTCTGCGCCGCCGGCAGCCTTCAAATCCACCGTCGCGTATTTCTTGCGACGTACGGTCAGCTCCTCCCAGAACGGAGCGGCGGGGTAAATGATCGGCGGTTCATCCGGAGTCGGAATCGAGGAGGTTTCCACCGAGTAGAGCGAGTTGATGAAGCCACGCCACCGGCCCTCGCGGGCTAGCTCGGCGAGATAGTTGTTGCGCTGTAATTGCGACCAGACGTTGGCCACCGTCGGCACCACGCCGTCCGGATCGAGTTCCATGGCGATGTCGGCCACCTCGATCGCCTCGTCGAAACGGCGCTCGTCCATCAAGGAGTTGAACCTGCCGATGAGCTGCTTCTCGCGTTCGATGTTGCGTGCGAGCCGCTCGTTGATAAGTTGCTGTTCGCGGGCCACGGCGAGTTGCTCTTCCCGTGCGGCGTCCAATTCGTCCTTGATCGCCGCCTGCCGCTGCACCTCGCGGAGCGCAATCCGCAGCTTGTCCATCAATTGGGACCGCACTTCCGGATTCAATTCCGGCGCGCGTTCGACGTTTTGCAAAGCCAGCTTCAATTGCTGACCGGCGACCTCGGGTTCGTTGGCCATCGTCCGCCGGGCGTCGATGACCGTGTTCTCCACTTCGCGGCGCAGCATCTGCGAAAAAACCCGCTTCTGCTGCTCCACCTGGTTCAACAGGGCTCCGTCCTCGTCGAATTGATCGACGAGCGCTCCGTCCATCGGGAAAGTTCCCTCGGCCGTCACTTCTGTTTCAATCATATCGCCTTGCGGCGGCACGAATTGCGGCGGCATGGCCTGCGGAGGAACA
>JANNTD010000116.1:0-22560 GCA_031403315.1 Planctomycetota bacterium | reverse complement strand
GGTCGAGCCGGGCCAGAAGGCGCTGCGGATCGTGAACATCGACCGCCTCAAGGCCGAAGGCTTCCTGAGAGCCGAAGCCGCCAACGCCGAACTGCTCGGCGCACCGGTGCGGCTCACGCTCGACCTCGCCGGCGAGCAGGCAGCCACATTCGACGGCAAGGTTTCGTTCGTCAGCCCCGAGGTCGACCCGATCACCGGCCAGGTTCGCGTCTGGGCCGAGATCGAAAACCACGCCGGCCGCCTCCGCCCCGGCCAACCCGTGCGGATGGTCATCGGCAATGTCAGTATTCAATAGCCCGTTGTCCGTTGAACTATCCACATTTTGCAATTTGCATTTTTCATTTTGCAATTTGCAATCGTATGTCGATCTATGACGAAACCTCTCGCCTCCATCGACCGCCCCCTCGCCCTCCGCCTGCGGCCCGACCTCGTCGCGGTGCCGGTGGAAATGGCCGGTGCGTCGACGTGGGTCGTGAAGGATCCGCTCACACTCGAGCATTTCCATTTCTCGACGGAAGAGCACGCACTCCTCGAGATGCTCCGCCGCCACGTCAGCCTCGCCGAGATGTCGCGCGAGTTCAAGCGCCAGTTTCCGCCGCGCACGATCAACGAGCCCGAGCTGTGGGCGTTCCTGAACCGACTGCACGAAGCAGGCCTCTTGATGAGCGACGCTGTCGGTCAGGGCGACGAGCTGCTCCAGCGACGTCGCACCGAGCGTCTGCGAAGTTGGTCGCTCGCCTGGGCCCAGCTCACCGCAATTCGCTTCCGCGGCATCAACCCCGACGCCGCCCTCACCGCCATTCACCGTCATGGCCGCTGGCTCTTCTCGCGGACTGCCCTCGCGCTCGCCATGCTGGTCGTACTCTTCGCCGCGTCGATCGTCATCGGCCATTTCGACGAGGTCCGCGCCCGGCTGCCGGAACTCTCCGTGTTTGCCGACTGGCGAAACCTTGTTTGGCTATTTGCCGCCATCGGCGCCATAAAATGCCTCCACGAACTGGGCCACGCGCTCGCTTGCAAACATTTCGGTGGCGAAGTGCCGGAGATGGGCGTGCTATTGCTCGTCTTCGTCCCTTGTCTCTATACCGACGTGACCGACACCTGGCGGCTCGCAAGCAAGTGGCAACGCATCCTCGTCTCCGCGGCCGGCATGCTCGTCGAGCTCGTGATCGCGTCGCTGGCGACCATCGTCTGGTGGTACGCCCAACCGAGCCTGGTGCAACTCATCGCGCTGGACGTCATGCTCATCTGCACCATCAACACGCTCGCGGTGAACGGCAATCCGCTCTTGCGTTACGACGGCTACTACATCCTCACCGACCTCGTCGAATCGCCCAACCTTTGGCAACGCTCACGCGACGCCCTGCAGAATTTCGTAAGTCGCTGGCTATTCGGTAACAAAGTGCAAGAAGACGCCCTCGTCCCGACCCGACATCGCGTCTCGCTCATCGCGTACGCGGTCGCATCGAAGGTCTACTACGCATTCGTGTTCGTCGCGATCGTCTGGGGTCTGGTGCTCGTCCTCTATCCGTACCACCTCGAAAACATCGCCTACGCGCTGGGCCTGACGCTTTTCTGCGGGGCGCTGGTTCAGCCGGTTGGCAATCTGTACCAAGTCGCCCGCAATCCATTCCGCCGCCGCGAGCTGCGCAAATGCCGCGTGGCCACGGTGGCGACGCTCGCGCTCGTGGCCGCGATCGTGATTCTCGCCTGGCCGGTGAACTACTACGTCCGCGCTCCGCTGGTGCTGCTGCCGACCGCTGCCGCGCGCGTTTATGCCACAGTCGACGGCACTCTCCACTCCGCGCTGCCCGCCGGCCAGCAAGTTGCCGCGAACGAAACCATCGCCACGCTCGCCAACTCCGAAGTCGAAATCGAGCTGCAGCGCCTCACTGGCGAACACGAGCTCGCCCGGCTGCGACTCGAGAACCTCGAAAAGCTCCGCGGCCAGGACGATGAGGCCAGCCCCAAGATCCCCGCCGCCCGCGCAGCGCTCGCCGACCTCGCCGAACGACTCGCCGACCGCCGCCGCGACGCCGATCGTCTCACGCTCGTCGCTCCCAACGCTGGTATCGTCATTTCTGCTCCGAACGTCGAAGTCCGCAAATCGAAAGACGGCCGGCTGCCCACCTGGTCCGGCAGCCTGCTCGACGACCACAACCGCGGCACACTGGTCGAGCCCGGCACACTCGTCTGCCTCATCGGCGACCCCAAAGATCTCTCCGCCGTGCTCTTAGTCGACGACACCGACGTCTCGCGTCTCACTCCTGGTCAACAGGTGCGATTGACACTCGAACAAGCACCCGGCCAAGTGCTCACTGGCGAAGTGATCGACGTCGCCCGCCACGACGCCGAGAGCACCGACTCGACCATGACCGCCCGCGCCGACCTGGCTCCACTCTTCACCGGCCTCACGCCGCCGGGCCGCGCCGACACGCATTACCAAGTCCGCGTGAAGCTCGACCTACCGGATCACGCGCTCGCGATCGGCGGCCGCGGCCAAGCCAAAATCGCCGCCGAGCGAATCACACTCGCCCGCTGGCTTGTCCGCTATTTCGCCCAGACCTTCCGTTTGCCTACGTAAGCAGCCGAGTTCGGGGTTCGGGTCGAAGATCGAAGATTCGCCGCGGCGAACTCGCCGTGGCGAGGTTCGGGTCGAAGACTCGCCGTGGCGAAGTTCGGGGTTCAGGGCTCAGCCGCTGGGCGGCGGCGGGGCCATAGATGTGCAAAATGTGACACTCGGGGCGCGCTCGAAAATCCTCGAGATCTGGCCATGGATGTGCAGAAGTCGCGACCAATTCTGCTCATCTATGGAGGAGGGCCTCGCTCAAGAAACCCGACTGACCATGAACACTCGTAAGCCTCCCAACAAATCCTGCGCGCTTTTTGACCGTGAGATTGCGACTGCTCACGTACGACGCAGGGAGATCTGAGCAGTCGTACTCGTGAGCAGTCGTAATCCCTAGAAGCTGTTTCAAAACCGCCGAATCAACCCGACGCTAGCGCGTGCCGGCTAATTGAATCAGCCGCAGGGCGCTAGCCCTCGGTTTTGTGGGGCAACGCCGGGGACATCCATCTAATTCCGCGTGAGATCGTGCTGGGCGAGTCTGGACCGCTCACGGCGGCTGAGATCATCGTCGGGCTGAAAGAGCGTGGCTACCGGCCCGACGCGGACCCGCGAACCATGTTGACCACGCTGCGGTATGCGTTCAAGCGGAATGGGGGGCGGTTCGTGCGGGCAGACGACGGCAAGTGGGGCGTCGCCTGAACAGTGTGTTGCTGGGAAACTATTTTTGCCGAATTCGGAAGCCGAACCCAAAGACGTAGAGCATCCCAAAGAGTCCGAGCAATCCGCCTATCGCGCCGGCAATTCCCCCTGCCACGTCCTCGCCAAATACGAGGCCAATTACTACGAGGGCGACCATAACCGCAAGAGAATATCCCAAGATTTTCGCCATCTAAATTGCCTCCCGCCGGACAGTGTACCACGGGGGCCGTCCCAAGTTACAATCGGCGGCATGAACGAATCGCCCAAGAAGCATCTGAAGTTGCTGCCGCTCGCGGTCTCCGCGTGGATCGGAGGGGCGCTCGGGTTGTACGCCGGTTTCTTAGTCAAGGGGACAGCCGCTCAATCGCTGGGTCCGCTGGTCAGTTTTGCGATTGGAATGACGGTCGCCGTCGCCGTCGGCCTTTTGGTAGGGATTCTCGTGTACCGCCGGCTGTGCGAATGATGAGTCCATCCGAACGACACATGGCCCTGATTAAACTCTTGGCGTCGATTGACCAACAGATTGCGGAGGCTTCGCGCCTAGCGTCAGACGCGAGCCTGGACGCTGGCAAGCGACGGTTCGCCGCCACTCAACTGGACTTCCGGCGGAAGACGCTGAAGCACGTCGAAAAGATGTTGCGGCAGGTTTGAGACGTGAGCTTTGGTTTTCTTCGCCGACAAATTGGGCTCATTCCCGTTCTGCGTGCTGTCGAGAAAGCATGACACCGGTTGCATATTGCCTTATTCAATCGCATTTTTCTTTGCTGCTTTACTCGGAACCGATTACGATGAATTTGCGTCCTGCACGTGCGGAACAGCAACATCGGCTGGCGCATTTTTATCATTTTGCACAATATACCATCCTTTGGGCTGGGGGTCATTGCGGTTCTTCGGTTGGGGGGCCATACTCGCAGGCTGGCGTAGCGAATAATTCCCACGGCGAGTAAAAGGAACGCTGGGATGGAACTCCAAGTTGTCGAACAAATGAGTGTCCGGACGTTTTCACCGGAGTCTGCCATGAGCACCAAATGCAATTCTCGGCTCCCGGTTTCGCGCCGGCTGTCTGGTAGCGATTGGCTAGTCTTTTCGACTTCGACTGCTGGTCTCATCATTGCGGGCTGTGCCTTGGGCGGTGCTGTGTTGCCCCTACTCCAAATGACATACAATCTCAGCGTCGGCCAGGCAGCCGGTGCAGTGATTGGTGGAGTGGCGGGTCTAGTGCTTTGCAGTGCCGATTTCTTCACCCGGCCCAAGCGTCACTAGTCGCTCCGGTCTCGCTAATTCATGATCTATGGCATGTTGATCGCCATCGGGTTCGCACTCGGTGGCGTAGGCTATCTGTACAGGCGGCTCTCTACCAACAGGTCAATCGAGTCACTGCAGCTCATGGAAAGTTGCGGCAGCGGTGCCTTTGTTGGCGCGGGCGTGCATCTTATCGTCTGCTCTCTGCACCCGGATCAATTGGTTCACCACGTAGCGGCAAACGGCGGGGTGTTCGTCTTGCCTCCGGGCGTCCACTGCGAAATGGACGTACTGCACCGAATTCACATCGCTGCCGCGGGAGTGGTAACGATCAGTCTAGCGATGCTTGCTCTCAGCAAATTGTACAATTCTTCACGGGAGAATTAGTGCGACTCTGGCGCGATGCTTCGCAACAAGGCCAAATGGTTACGCCGCCGCGGCCCGCTCCAGCATTTCCCGGATCGACTAATCCTTGTCGGCCAATCCCGCCGCCATCGCCGGCGTCCGGCCCTTCAGCGCTTCGTGCTTGCGGCAGAAGTTGTAGAACGCAAAGAAGTTGACCTGCATGGCGACGTGGTGCTTCGTCGACTTGCTTTGCACGTTGGTTAGCCGAGGGTAGCGGCGCAGCGTCATGGGAATGCGCCTGCGAATTCTCGACGCCTGCCACTCGCTCAATCTTTAGTTACTAACTCAACTAGCTAGGGATTGGCGGAGAGCAAACGGCTAAGTCTTTACAGCTCAATCGCTTGCCGCTCCGCTCCCTGCTCCGTGCTCCCTGCTCCGAGCCCTCCGTGCCCTCTGTGGCAAAAATTCCGCCCCTGGCCGAAAATAGGTCCTATACACACGACCACTATCGTGTATAATTCAAGTCGACCGATCGCGTGCGAGGCCAGCGTTCGTGGGCGTGAGGCAATTTCCTCCGCCAACGGATCCTCCGCCATAAACAGCGTGAGGCCATTTGAAAAATTCCTCCGTGATCGGTCGAAGCGGCTCTTTGATAATTTGAAAAGCTCATGGCTATTAGCAGCATGCTATTGGCCGCGGTCGCTCTGGCCTGAGCGCCGTGGCAGGAAATACTGCGTCTCTGCGTGAGACTTCCCGCAATGTCGCAGGGTTGGAGTTGTTCGCGTGGAAGATGCGAGTCGACTCTATCGGACAATTCGAGGCGCCATTTTGTCGATCACTCGGCGCGAATCGCTCGGGTTTTTACGTTGCTTTCGCGAACGCCACGCGACAAAACGGAGTCCAATTGTCGCCTCGGCGCGAGTTTTCGCCCGGGCGACAATTCGCAAGCCACGAGCCGGCAACGACTTGCGAGGGCGTCTCGAAATCACTCGCCGACAAAACGCGAAAATCTTCGAGCCGCAACGACAATTGTCGCGACGGTTCGTCGAGCCTGGCGACAAAACGCGCTTGGCTACGATTTCAGCGGCTACGGGATCAGAAAGATCAGCCCCGCGGCCACGCCGCCGCTCGACAGGACGCCGAGGCAGTTCGCGCGCGAGCAGCAGTGGTACTGCCACGGCGGGCAACTGCCCGGCCGGTAGTGGCCCAGCGTGTAGTCGCACTCGCCCGGGCAATCGACCGCCATCTTGTACGGCAAAGCCGGTACCGTGGCGAAGAAGTGGGCAGCCGACGCCGCCGACTGCACGCAACTACTGCAACACGGCCCGAAGCAACCGCAACCGTAGCCGTAGCGTTCGAGATTGATCTCCTCGAAGTAGAGCGGATTGTGGCAGAAGCAGCTCGGCACCCAATTGAACGTGTTCACCGGCCAACCGCGCGTCGTCCCACACGGATCGAAGAACGCCGCGTGTTGCGGCGAGCGCTCGGTCCAGTAATTGCGCGGCAGCACGCCGGCGGGCAGGACGATGTTGGTCGAAAGTTCCGCGAGCGGCTTGGGCGACCAATCGGCGCCCGGCTCATCCGGAGCTGCCGCTTGCTCGGGGGCACTCGGCGGCGTCGGCAGCGATTCGGATGCGGCTGGCGCGGCGGCTTGAAATGCTGCCGGAGTCAACTGCGAGAGTGTCGTTTGTGAGTTTGGAACCTGCGCTGGCGACCAACTTTCACTCGGACCGGAACCGACGAGCTGAATCTCGCTCGAAGGTTGGACTTCCCCGCTCTCAGGGGCCATATGTTCGGCGGCCAATGTCGGCGCTGCTTGGTCGAACGGATCGTAGTTACGGCGGTGATAGGTGCTGGTCGCCGGAAAATGAAAGTCGGCGGCCTCAACCGCCTCGGCCAGCCACATCACGCCCGCGAGACAAGCGGCCACAAGCGCGAGAATCGCGCCGGACGACAAACGATGGCGACGGCTTGCAAGCATGAGGGTGCGGACCTCCAATCCAGGGCGAAGACCGACGGATGGTCTCTCTTTTCGGCAGCCCGACGGCAATTTCATTAGCCTAATCGTTATAACCGGCAAACTTTATCAGCCGCTCGCCAGAGTGCCTGGGCATTGGACGAGCCCGCCGATTCGCCTCAACTCCCTGCCGGAAAACGAGATACGCCGGCACAGAATGTTTGACATTTTGCCCGCCGGCTCGCGATAATGGGGCCTGGACGCGGCCGAACTGAATCGGCCCGCGTCGCGGCCGGGCTTGGGCGGCTCCGTCCGAATTGTTGTCGTTCCGGAACTCGACACCCCCAGCTCCTCTCCGCCAGGTTTTCGACCATGCGCCTGCCCTGGATTTCACAACGCCAATCCCAGCGGAGCGCCACGCGCCGCAAGCGGACTGCGCCGCTACGAGTCCGCCGCTTGGAACGCCGCCGCGTACTCGACGCTGCGGTCTCCGATCTGGTCTTCGCCCCGGCCGACGTCGACGGCTCGACCGCCATTCACGATTCGAACGAAGGCACCGAGGTCACCGTGACCGCCGCCACCTCCGGCTTCGGTGCGCTGCTCTACGAATGGAAGCTGACCCAGGGCGCTACCGTCGTCGCCCAAAGTAACAACCCGGCGTTCCAGTTCACGCCGCTCGACGACGCCAACTACTCCGTCACGCTCAAGATCACCGATAGCGCCCAATCGGTCGCTTCGCGGACCGAGTCGCTCATCATCCAAAACGTCCGGCCGGTGCTCGTCGTCGCGCAGGATCAGATGGTCGACGAAGGATCGCTCCTCAATCTCTCGGCCATCGGCGCCCCGTCGCTGGGCTTGTTCATCGACGACGGGATCCTCGACACCCACACGGCGACGGTCGATTGGGGCGACGGCTCGACAATCGAATCGCCGACGATCTTCGCGGCGGCCGGCTCGGGAGCACTGGGCGGCACTCACACTTACACCGACGATGGCGTCTACGAAGTCATCGTCACCATCACCGACGATGATGGCGGCACCGACACGCAATTGTTCTTCGTCACCGTGAGCAACGTCGCCCCCACCGCGACACTCTCGAACGACGGCCCGGTCGACGAAGGCGCCTCGGCCACTGTGTCGTTCAGCAATCAGTTTGATCCCAGTTCCGACGACACCGCGGCCGGTTTCCACTACGCCTACGACCTCGATAGTGACGGCACGTTCGACGTGGGCGACGGTTCCTACGCCGGCTCAGGCACGACCGACAGCCAGATGATCTCGGCAGCACTCCTTGCCGACGGACCGGGTACGCGCACGGTGAAAGCCCGGATTATCGACCAGGACGGCGGCTTCACCGATTACACGACCACGATCACGATCAACAACGTCGCGCCCACGCTCATCAACATCGCTGTTGACGACGACTCGATCGACGAGGGCCAGACGGCGACGATCCGCATGACAATCGACGACCCGGGCGCGATGGACGTGTTCGCCGTCGACGTCGATTGGAACGACGGTGCACCGCTCGACACGATTGTCGGCTTAGGCATGATGAGCACCGCCGGCACGGTCGGCGGCACCACGTACCAATGGGACGCCCAAACCCGCGAACTGACGGTTGGCCACCTCTACGAGGACGACAACCCGACCGCCACGTCGAGCGATACCTACGCGGTCGCTCTCACCGTCCGCGACGACGACCTGGGCGCGACGGGGCCATACAACGTCGACGTCACGGTGAGCAACGTCCGGCCGGTGCTTGTCGTAGCCGCGGATCAAATGGTCGGCGAAGGTGCGCTACTCGATCTCTCGGCCGTTGGCGCCCCGCCGCTCGCACTGTTTGTCGACGATGGCGTGCTCGACACTCATTCCGCCACAGTCGACTGGGGCGACGGCTCGCCGTCCGAATCACCGACACTCTTCGTCGGGCCTGGTTCCGGAGCTCTCGGCGCGACCCACAGCTACCAAGACAACGGCGTCTACATGGTGACCGTCACCGTGACGGACGATGATGGCGGCTCCGACACACAGTCGTTTGAAGTCACCGTCGGCAACGTCGCCCCGACCGCCGTGCTCACCAACGACGGCCCGGTCGACGAAGGTTCGACTGCGACCGTGTCGTTCAGTGGCCAGTTCGATCCGAGTTCCGACGACACCACCGCCGGTTTCCGTTACGCCTACGACCTCGACAACAACGGCACCTTCGACGTGGGCGACGGCACCTACGCCGGCTCCGTCGCCACCACCAGCCAATTGGTGTCGGCCGCACTGCTGGCCGACGGACCGGGCACGAGCACGGTGAAAGCCCGGATCATCGACAAAGATGGCGGCTTCACCGATTACACCACCGACACTACGGTCGACAACGTGCGGCCCGTCTTGGTCGTGGCCACGGATCAAGTGATTGACGAGGGCGCGCTCCTCGATCTCTCGGGCGTCGGCGCACCGCCGCTCGGGCTCTATATCGACGACGGCATCCTCGACACCCACACCGCGACGGTCGACTGGGGCGACGGCTCGGTGGTCGATTCGCCAACCGTCTTCGCAGGACCAGGGTCCGGCGCGCTCGGCGCGACCCACACCTACACCGACAACGGCGTCTATACCGTGACGGTCACAGTCACCGACGACGACGACGGCTTCGACACGAAGCAGTTCTTCGTCACCGTCGGCAATGTCGCTCCGACCGCGGTGCTCTCGAACAACGGACCTGTCGACGAAGGCTCCTCGGCCATCGTCTCGTTCAGCGGCCAATTCGACCCGAGCACCACGGACACGATGGCCGGCTTCCGCTATGCCTACGACCTCGACAACAACGGCACGTTCGACGTGGGTGACGGCACGTACGTCGGCTCGGTTGGCACAACGAGCCAACTGGTTTCGGCCGCGCTCTTGGCCGAAGGGCCGGGCACGCACACCGTGAAGGGCCGGATCATCGACAAAGACGGCGGCTTCACCGACTACACGACCACGATCACGATCAACAACGTCGCGCCCGAGCTCGTGAACATCGTTGTCGACGATGCCACGATCAACGAAGGTCAGACGGCGACGATCACCATGACGATCGACGACCCCGGCACGCTCGACACGTTCGAGGTCGACGTCGATTGGAAAGACGGCGGCCCCGTCGACACGATTCTCGGCCTGGGCTCCACGAACACTAGCGGCACTGTCGGCGGCACGGCCTACCAGTGGGACGCCCAAACCCGCGAACTGACGGTCAGCCATCTCTACGCCGACGACAATCCGACCGCTACCGCAAGCGATCTCTACACAGTGGTGCTCGCCGTCCGCGACGACGACCTCGGCGCGACTGGCCCTTACAATGTCGACGTCACGGTGAGCAATGTCCGGCCGGTGCTCGTCGTGGCCGACGATCAAACCGTGAACGAAGGCGCCCTGCTCGATCTGTCGGCGATGGGTGCGCCGCCGCTCGCGCTCTTCATCGACGACGGCAAGCTCGACACCCACGTCGCCACGGTCGATTGGGGCGACGGGTCGGCCGTCCAAATGCCGGCGATCTTCTTCGCCGCCGGCTCCGGCGCGCTCGGCGCTTCGCATACCTACGCCGACAATGGCGTCTACACGGTCACGGTCACCGTGACGGATGATGACGGCGGTTTCGACACCCAATCGTTCCTGGTCACCGTCGAAAACGTCGCTCCGACGCTCAGCGTCGCACCGTCGGCCGCAACGATTGACGAGGGCAGCTCGGTCAGCTTCGGCGCCACGTTCAGCGATCCCGGCTTCGACAATCCGCTCAATCCCGGGGCCGAGAAGCAGGAAACTTTCACCTACGACGTCGATTGGGGCGACGGCCGCGATGCGATCACCGGCATGAGCGTCGCGGACACGAACGGCATGCCCGGCGTCGACTCGACCGGCATGTTCAACGGCTCGCACACCTACGCCGACAACGGCGTTTATACGGTCACGGTCACGCTGCACGATGATGACGGCGGCTTGCACACTCAGACCTTTATGGTCACCGTCGACAACGTCGCCCCCACGCTCGCGCTCCCCAATGGCGATCAGACGATCGACGAGGGGGCATTACTCTCGCTCGCCAACCTGGGCACGTTCACCGATCCCGGCTTCGACAATCCGCTCAATCCCGGGGCCGAGAAGCAGGAAACTTTCACCTACGACGTCGATTGGGGCGACGGACGCGACGCGATCGCCGGCCAGAGCATCGCCGACACCAACGGCGGCCCCGGTGTCGATTCGACCGGCACGATCGCCGGTTCGCACACTTACGCCGACAACGGCGTGTACACCGTCACCGTGACGATTCACGACGATGACGGCGGCTCGCACATCCAGTCGTTCATGGTCACCGTCGACAACGTTGCCCCCTCGCTCGCGCTCCCCAACGGCGATCAGACGATCGACGAAGGCACGCTGCTCTCGCTCGCCAACCTGGGTACGTTCACCGACCCCGGCTTCGACAATCCGCTCAACCCCAGCGGCGAGACCGAAGAGTCGTTCACCTACGACGTCGATTGGGGCGACGGCCGAGATGCGATCGCCGGCCAGAGTATCGCCGACACCAACGGCGGCCCCGGCGTTGATTCGACCGGCACGATCGCCGGCTCGCACACCTACGCCGACAACGGTGTGTACACCGTCACCGTAACGATCCACGACGACGATGGCGGCAGCGACACGCTCACCTTCACCGTGACGGTCAACAACGTCGACCCCACGCTCGGCCTCACGCCCTCGACCACGTCAATTAATGAAGGCCAGTCGGTCGGCTTCGACGCACTCTTCAGCGACCCAGGCTTCGACAATCCGCTCAACCCGGGCGCCGAGCAGGCCGAGTCGTTCACCTACGACGTCGATTGGGGCGACAACCGCGACGCGATCACCGGCCAGGCGGTCCCCGACACCAACGGCAGCCCGGGCGTCCCGTCGACCGGCTCCTTCGGCGGCAGCCACACCTACGCCGACAACGGCACCTACACAGTCAAGGTCACAATCCACGACGACGATAGCGGCGTCCACGTTCAAATGTTCACGGTGATCGTCGCCAACGTCGATCCGACGCTCACCGGCACCAGCGGCCACGTAGTGGATGAAGGCGAAATCTTCACGCTCACAGGGCTGGGCGTCGGCCTCGCGGACCCCGGCTTCGACAATCTGCTCAACACACTCGATCCGGTCAACGGCGGCGAACTGACGGAGACGTTCGACGTGATGAAGATCAATTGGGGCGACGGAATCATCGACGACAATACCGACGCCGACCTCAGCGATCCGATCAGCATCGTGAACCGCTTGTCCGGTGGCGTCGGCGTCACGACCACGGCCCAGTTCGACCACGCCGCACACGCCTACGCCGACAACGGCCTCTACACGGTCACGATCACGATCAAAGACGATGACGGCAACTTCGTCGACCGCCAGTTCACGATCCAGGTGGAAAACGTCGCGCCGTCGCTCACGCTCACCGACGACTCGTTCACGATCAATGAGGGCCAGACGCTCACGATTCCGAACCTGGGCACGTTTACCGACCCCGGTTTCAACAACCCGCTCAATCCGCTTCAGCAACCGGGCGGCAGCGCCGAGACGTTTACCTACACCATCAACTGGGGCGACGGCCAACAAGACACCGGCCAATTGCCGTCCTCGGTCGTCAACGGCGCCCAGGGCGTGCTCACGACGGGCGCGATCGCCAACAGCCACTTCTACGCCGACAACGACGCCGATAACAAGTACACGATCACCGTCACGCTGATGGATGATGACGGCGACGTCGACGTCGAAACGATCGAAGTCACCGTCCTCAACGTCAATCCGACGCTTCAGCCAGTCGTGGCCACCGACGTCAATGCCAACACCGGCACGACCACGCTGACGCTGACCTTCTCCGATCCCGGCGCCGATTCGTTCCAGATCATGGTCGATTGGGGCGATAACCTCGGCATTCCGAACCCGGCCGATCGCTTCGAGGTCGAGCAACTTTACTCGGGGCCGACGCCCAACACATTTGTCATCATCCACCAGTACGCCGGCCCGCCCAATCCGCTCAATCCGACCGCCGACATCGTCATCTCGGTGAAAATTCGCGACGACGATTTTGCCACCTTGGGCGTCGTCCAGCCGGGCGAAAGCAACGTTCAAACCGCGGCGATTTCCAACCCTGGCATTCAAACCGTCAACGTGGCGATCGACACAACGCCGAACGTGCCGCGGCTCGATCTCACCGAGCAGCCAATGGTCAGCGTGTTCATTTCCGATCAAGGCGGCCTGACTCAATTGTTCCAGGTGCCCGATGTCCGCGGCGGCGGCGGCGAAGTTGCAGCCACCACCGAGCGCTACCTCGAACTGCGAATCGTCTTCCCCGACGGCAGCGAAAGCCCAGGCTTTCGCATCAAGGACGAAGCGCTCGCCGACCTGCGGGCGTTCTTCAAGACACTTCCCGACGGCCGCTACGCCATCTACCTCGTCCGCACCGAGAATCAGTCCGAGCGGCTGGTGATCGAAGTCGACGTCCGCCGCGGCCGGGTGATCGACGTATCGGACGACTCGGAAGGCACCCGCGACCGGCCGCCAACGGGCGAAGAAGAATCGCCGCAAACCGTGCCGCTCGACCAGAATCCGCTGTTGGAAGCCGTACCGGCGGGGGAAGGACAAGGAGAATTGGAGATAAGGAGACAAGGAGAAAGAGCAGAAATAGGTGACAACGGCGACCAGCGAGTCTCCTTGTCTCCCCCGCTCCTTGTCTCCTTGTCCGCGGCGGCTTTAGCCGCCCAACCCTGGTCCCGCCGGGTCGACGCCGCCTTGGCCGAGGCCGACGAAAACGCCTGGCGGCGGCTCCGCCGGGCCGGTCGCACGGGTCGCAGCGGCCGCCTGCCCCGGCTGGCCTATCCAAACTCCGTGCGAACCGCCGCCAACCTCGACTACAATAAGAATTGACCCCGCGTCTCCCGGTCTCTGCGAGAGACTTTCGTCCCTATCGATCCTTGATCCGCCATGCGATTCTGCCACGCCTGCCAAGAAGAGCTGGATTCGACGTCGCTCGCGTCGGGGCGCTGCGCAAGTTGTGGAGCCGTGATCCACTCGGTTGCCCAGCGGACTTTGGAAGATAAGAAACTACTGCACCAACCGCCGGCCGGCGGTGACGGCAGTTCCGAAGACTCCTCAGAATCAATCGACATCGACGTGGCGGACACCGGCGACGTGGGCGGCGAGACGATGCAGATCTCGCCCGAGGAAACAGGCGGCGTACCGCCCGACACCAAGAAAAGCGGTCCGCAGCGCAAGTCGCCCACGATCTCCGATCGCGTCGACATGACGATCGAATTCCAGCCGGAAGCCGCCGGCGATGCTTCGCGGGATTCTGCTTCGACGATCGACTCGATCGACCATCGCTCGCCGCGTCGCACCCACCCTATCGAAAGCGACCTCACGCTCGACCTCGCTTCGCTGCCGCCGGAAGAACGCCAGCGACTCGAGTCAGAATGGGGCAACACCGTCGCGCCCGGCAGCCGCCAGGGCCAAACCATCCGGCAAAAGGAAACGATCACCAGCCACCGCTCGTCGCTGCCCGTCAAGTCGCGGTTCGTCCGCGAGCGGCAGAAGGACGGCGCGCCCCGGCCCGCGACCCCGGCGGAAGTGCCCGACTACGAGCTGTTGGAAGTCATCGGCGAAGGCGGCATGGGCGTCGTCTACGCGGCCCACCAATCGTCGATTGCCCGCACCGTCGCCGTGAAAATGCTCAAGCCCTCGGCCAAGGTCGGCGAGGAGCAGCGCGACAAGTTCATCTCCGAAGCAGTCGTCACCGGCGAGCTCGACCATCCGAACATCGTGCCGATCTACGACCTCGGCGCAAACGACGCCGGCGCGCTGTTCTACTCGATGAAGCGCGTCAAAGGCACGCCTTGGGACAAGGCGCTCCAACAGAAAACGCTCGACGACAACCTGAGCATCCTGCTGCGCGTGGCCGACGCGGTCGCGTTCGCCCACGCGCACGGCGTCGTGCACCGCGATCTCAAGCCCGAAAACGTGATGCTCGGCGACTACGGCGAAGTCTTGGTGATGGACTGGGGTTTGGCACGGATCACCTCGGCGTTCGCCAATGCCGATGCCATCTTCCAGGCCGATAGCCTGGGCGGCACACCCGCGTACATGGCCCCGGAAATGGCCCGTGGCCCGGTCGAGAACATCAACTTCACCAGCGACATCTACCTGCTCGGCGCGATCCTCTATGAGATCATCGGCGGCAAACCGCCCCACTCCGGCCGCGACGTCATGCAATGCTTGATGAACGCCGCCCAGAACACGATCGACGGCATCCGCTACGAAGGCGAGCTCAAGTCGATCGCCCTGCGCGCGATGGCCACCAAGCAGGAAGACCGCTACGCCTCGGTCAAGGAGTTCCAAGAGGCGATTCGCACGTATCAGGCCCACTCCGAGAGCCTCGTTCTCACGGCCCACGCGAATCTCAACCTGCAAAAGGCCCGCGAGTCGGGCGACTACCAACTCTTTGCCCGCGCGCTCTACGGCTTCCAGGAATCGCTCAACCTGTGGGACGCGAACCACCGCGCTCGCACGCTGCTGGCCGAGACGCAACTCGACTACGCCAAGTGCGCTCTCGAGAAGAGCGACTTCGACCTGGGTGCGTCGCTCTTGGATGAACACAATTCAAAGCACGCCGAGTTGCTCGCCGAGATCAGCGTGGCCCAGGCCGATCGCGACCTCCGCCAGCGCCGACTCCGTCGCGCGAAGCAGGCCGTCGCGGCGCTCGTGGCCACGGTGGTGGCGATCATCACGATCGCGTTGTTTCTCGTGAATCAACAGCGCAGTCGCGCGGTGGTCGCCGAGCAGGAAGCCGTCGAGCAGCGCGACGTGGCGGTGGTCGCCAAAGAGCAGGAAGCCCAACAGCGCGAAGAGGCAGTCCGACAAAAGGAGGCCGCCGTCGCCGCCGAAGCGGAAACCCGCATCCAGAAGGACATCGCCGTCCGCGAAGAGCAACGGGCCAAGGTGCAAGAAAAAATCGCCGTCGAGCAAAAGGGCCTCGCCGAAGAAGCCAAGGTTGCAGAGGAATACGAATCGTACGTCGCCCGCATCGGACTGGCCGCGGCCAAGATCGACGAGAATGCGTTCGAATATGCCGAAAGTCTGCTCGGCCAATGTACGCCGGAGCTGCGCAATTGGGAGTGGGGCCGGCTGGTTCACTTGTGTGGGCTCGATGCCGTGTCCTACCAGGCAGCCGGACCGGTCGACGCTGTGGCCTACTCGCCGGACGGCCGCCAGTTTGCCAGCGGCGACTTGGGCGGGCAATTGATCGTCCGCGATCTCGAAAGTGGAGCGGAAGTGTTCCGCGCCAAGCAGGGCCAGTACGTCCATGCGGTCGCCTATTCGCCCGACGGCAAGCTGCTCGCCACCGGGTCGAGCGACCATCAAATTCGCATCGTCAACGCCGCGACCGGCGAATTGGAAAAGACGCTCAAAGGCCACACCGACGGCGTCGTCAGCGTCGCTTTCTCGCCCGATGGCAAACAGCTGCTGAGCGGTTCGTTCGACGAAACCGCAATCCTCTGGGACCTCGCCACCGAAGCGCCGCTGCAAACCTTGAAGGGCCACAGTTGGTGGGTCTGGAAGGCCCGCTTCTCGCCCGACGGCGACCGCATCGTCACCGCCAGCCAGGACGGCAAAGCGATCGTCTGGCAAAGAGCAGGGAGCTTGGAGCAGGGAGCAGGGAATACTTCAGCAAGTCTTACTCCGAGCTCCCTGCTCCCTGCTCCAAGCTTGTATTCCAAGCTCACCGAGTTCGCCGGCCACGACGGCCCCGTCTACGCCGCCGCCTTCTCGCCCGATGGCAAGCTCATCGCCACCGGCGGCTACGACAAACTCGTGATGGTTTGGAACCCCGACGAGGTCCAGCCGGTCGACGTCGGCAAGCTGCTCGATGGTCAGCCAAAACCAAAAGCAAACTACCTGCGACTGATGGGTCACGATGGCCCGGTGCGCTCGGTTGCCTTTTCGCCCAACGGCCAACTCGTGGCGAGCGGCGGCGACGACAACGCGATCCGCCTCTGGAACATCGCCACCGGCGAAGTCTCGCAAGTGCTCCGCGGACACGGCAACGCCGTTTGCTCGGTCGCCTTTTCGCCGAGCGGCGAATTCGTCCTCTCCGGCGGCAAAGAGAAAAAAGACAACCAGGTGCGGCTCTGGGACCTCGCCGGTTACCAGGAATCCCGCGTACTGCACGCCACCGTGTTCGCCGGCCACGACGACGCCGTGCTCTCCGCTCGCTTCTCGCCCGACGGCCGGCAAATTGTCACCGCCAGCCGCGACCGCACCGCCAGCCTATGGGACGTCGCGTCCGGCGATTGCGTGCGGCAATTCGAAGAAGGACACGAGTTCCTGGCCACGAGCGCCGTGTTCTTCCCCGATGGCCGACGCCTCGCCACGGGCGCGGGCGACAACTCGGTGCGAATTTGGGACGTCGCCGAAGGCACCCAACTGCAGGTGCTCTCGCCGACCGGCCACCTCGGCACCCTCGCCGTCTCGCCCGATGGCGATTGGCTCGTCACCGGTAGCGCCGGCAACGACGCCCAAGTGTGGGACAGCCACTCCGGCACACAAGTCGGCGCTCCGCTCGCCGGCCATGTCGCCGAAGTCTCCGCCGCCGCCTTCACGCCGCAGGGCGATGTGCTTGCCACCGGCGACGACCGCGGCCACATCCGGCTGTGGCGGAAATCGGGCCCCTCCAACACATGGACTCTCGCCCACCAGCTCCGCGGCCACAGCCGCTCGATCACAGGCTTGCGCTTCACACCCGACGGCCAGCGGCTCGTCTCCGCCAGCGGCGACCACACCTGCGGCCAATGGAACGTCGCCACCGGCGCAGAAGATCGCACGCTCGTGCTCAAGCATCCCGATTACGTCACCGCGCTCGACCTCTCGGCCGACGGCACGCTCGCGATCACCACCTGCGACGACGGTGCCGCCCGACTTTGGCGGCTCGCCGATGCTCAATTGCTGCAGACGGTGAAATCGCCGGGAAAAATCTTCAACGCGGTCAGCGTTGCTCCGGATAGTCGCTCGGCGCTCGTCACATCGAACTTGGATCGCAAAGTCTATCGCTGGGACTTGCCGGCTGCCGCCGGAGCCGCCGACGCCGCTTCGGGTGCCACTGGCTCCGCCAGTGCACCGGCGCTCGCAGCTTTGCTCGACTTCAAACAGCTCGGCGGCGTGGTCTGGGCAGCGACTTACGCCCGCGACGGCAAGCACTTGCTCACAATCGGCGGCAACGATGCCGCGCTGTGGAGCGTCGACACGCTGCGTCCCGTCATGCGATTCAGCCCGCACGGGGCAGTCGCTTCGGCAGCCCTCTCGCCGGACGGCAAACTGCTCGTCACTGGCAGCTGGGACCATTCGGCCAAGATCTGGGACGCCGCCACCGGACACGCGATTCGCAAGCTCGAAAATGGCCACACCGGTTACATCAACACCGCCGAATTCTCGCCCGACGGCCGCCAAATCCTCACTGCCAGCGACGACGGCACCGCCAGACTTTGGGACGTCGAGTCCGGCCAGCCGACACCCATCGTGTTCACAGGGCACTCTGACCGCGTGCTCGGCGCCACCTTCTCGCCGGACGGCTCGCGCGTGCTCACCGTCAGCAGCGACAAGACCGCGAAACTCTGGGACCGACAATCGGGCCAACTACAGCAGACGCTCGCTGGCCACGATTGGGGCGTGCTCTGCGGCCGCTTCTCGCCCGACGGCAGCCGCGTGATCACCGGCAGCGAAGACACCAAGGCCATCATCTGGGATGCTGCCACCGGAGCGAAACTCGTCGAGCTCGCCGGCCACACGGCGCCGGTCACCTCGGTCGCCTTCTCGCCCGACGCGAGCCGCGTGCTCACCGGCAGCCAGGACTACAACGTAAAACTCTGGGACGCCGGCAAGGACCGCCAGGGCGGCAAGGAGATTCTCTCGCTCGCCGGCCATCAGCAGGAAGTCACTTCGGTCTCGTTCTCGCCCGACGGCCGGCTGGCCCTCTCCTCGAGCCGCGATGGCACCGCGATCGTTTGGCTCGCCGTCGACTGGCACAATCGTGTTGCCCTCCGCACCGCGATGAGCCATTAGCGACTGCTGCCAGCAACGCTAGCGCCTCCGCGATTTGGCCGCTTTTCTTGCGCCACCACGAGCCTCCTCAAGGTCTGCGCAATCGCTACCCGATACAGAAGGCGGATGCGTATGCGCGCACGCAACCGTTTCACGCGGCGGCGCGGCACACGAACCTCGGCCAATTTCTTGCCAAGGAAGGCGAGATCGCGGTGGGCTCAGCACGACGTTTTCCCCTGGATGAACCGGCGGCCGGTCCGCTTACGGATCGCGCTGCGCCGCGCCGTTCGCCAGCGCCGCCGGCGCCGTCAGCCGAGCCACAACCGAGATGGCCCGTACTCGCACGCATCGCCGAAATCCCGAAGCAAAGCGACCTGGGGACAAGCGGCGCGGAGCCGGCGTCGCGCACGACATACCGTCTCGATTCCCCACATGCCTCCGCCCCGAGCCCATCGCACGCAACTCCCCCACAGCCGGCGAGACCGCTTCAGCGGTCGGGGATATCGCACCCCACCACCAACGACACCGACCGTCAAGCGCGCGTCCTCCAAGCCGTCCCACTCCCGATCCGCATCACGGTCGAAGCCTGGCGCATCGTCCAGCCGCACCGCGAGTTGATCCGCCTCGCGGCCATGCTCGCGCTGATGGCCGCCGGCGGCATGTCGATGGTGATGATGATGGGCGAGCGGCTCGAGCCCGGTGGTTTGCCGCCGCGCCCGGCAGCGACAACCGCCGATCACACGACCGCCAACGAAATCGACACCCAATCGGTCGATCTCCAGCGCGCGATCGAACCGGCAACCGCCGCCCCTGAAGCCGACACGACTTCCATCGCGCCCACCGCCACTGGTCCGTTGACGCCAGTCACCCAACCGCTGATGGCAATCGAGTCGCACGCCGCGCCGGCCGCTTCGCCGTACCCCACGACGTCTTTTGCCGAGACACCGTTGCCGAAAGCGGCCGACGACTCACTGCCTCAATCGACACTGCCGCCAGCGATCCTGCCGCGCGCGCAGATGACCGAGCCGGACGTTGCCCATCTGCCCGGCTATCTCCTCGAGACCAAAACGCGCTGAGGCAACATCGAGCCTCTTGAGTAGTCCCCCATGAGCACCAACCAAGCGTTTATCAAGGCCTATCGCCACGACCCGCCCCGGGTCGCCACGCCGTCACCGCCGCCACCGACAACGACAGCGGCGACCACCGGGCCAACGCGGGCGCGCGTCCGTCCGCCGGCGTCGGCCGAACCCGTCGCCGCTTGGCAATCGTCGGTCGAAATCGTCGTCGCCAACTCCTCGTGGCCCGCGACCGCCGTCGTGGCCAGCCCGCCGCCGTTGCCGTTATTGCCGTCGCAGACGATCATTGGCAAGCGGCCGCTATCCTCTTTCGCTCCCGAGCCAGCCGTTGCACCTGCGCCGCTCGTCGAGCCGACCTTTACACCCGAGACGACGATCAGCGCGTTTCGCTGGCCGCCCGTGTGTCGCGCGCTGTGGGAACGATTCGGTGGCGAATACGAACACATCGCGGAAACGCTGCTGGCTCGCTCGGGACGCGAGCCGGGCCGCGGCGACGTGATCGGCGTCAGCTCGCTGCACGCCGGCGACGGCGCCACGACGATGCTCTTGTGCTTCGCGGTGGCGCTCGCCGCCCGCAAGCGATCGGTGATTGTGGTCGACGCCAATTTTCGCGCACCGCGGCTGGCCGGCCTGCTCGGCGTCCAGCCGTCCACCTCCTGGCAAGACGTGCTGGAACAGGGCCTGCCCGTAGCCGAAGCGGTGATCCGAGCCGAGCACGACGGCGTCGACTTGCTGCCGCTCGATCTCCGCGCGCCCACGGCCCGCGAGCCAAACGGCGCCAAGCTGGCCGCCGGATTGCAGACCGCCATCACCGCCGGCGTCCTCCGCTACGCTTACGAAATCGTACTCGTCGACCTCGGCGCCGTTCTCGCTCCACGGTCGTTCGTCACCATGAGCCATCTGATTCGCAACATGCGGATCGAAGCGGCCATCGCGGTCACCGACCCCAAGCATGCAGAACGAGACGACTTCACCGTCGCCGGCGAACTGCTCGACGAAACCGGCTGCGAACTACTCGGCGTGATTGAAAACCGCACAGCTTAACCGCAAGCGGCTAATGCAACTGACCTCTGACCTCTGACCCCCGATTCCTGACCGCTCATGTACCTGGACTATTGGAAACTCTCGTCGCAGCCGTTTGAGCCGATCGCCGATCGCGCCACGCTCTATCCGTGCGAAGCGCACGAAGGGGCGCTCGTCAAGCTGCGCTACGCGATCGAGAACCAGCGCGGGGCGGCGCTCTTGGCCGGGCCCGCGGGGACGGGCAAGACGCTGTTGGCCCGCTTGATCGAACAGCAACTCGACGCCCGGTTCGCGCCCTTCGTCCGGCTCGTGTTTCCGCAGATGTCGAGCCGCGACTTGTTGGTCTACCTGGCCGAAGAGCTCGGCGCGCCGCCGGCCGACCCGCCGCGGCACACCGTCGAAGAAAGCGTCCGCCGGCTCGAGTTCTATCTCGCCCAGAACGCGCGGCTCGACCGGCATGCCGTCGTCGTCGTCGACGAAGCCCACTTGCTCGAAGATTGTGGAGCGCTCGAAACGCTGCGGCTGCTACTGAACTTCGAAGTCGAGGCCAAGCCGACGCTCTCACTGCTGTTGGTGGGCCAGATGGGCCTCGTCTCGGCCGTCGGCCGGCTGCCCAGCCTCGCCGAGCGCGTCGCCGTGAGCACGCTTTTGCGGACGCTCACCGCCGAGGAAACCGCCGGCTACGTCAAACACCGCCTCACCGCCGCCGGCGCCACGCGCGACCTCTTCACGCCCGACGCCATCGAAGCACTCCACTACCTCGGCCACGGCGTGCCCCGGCAAATCAACCGGTTGGCCGACCTCGCGCTCTTGGTTGGCTACGCCGACCATCTCAACGAGCTCACGGCCGAACAAATCGAAGCCGTCAGCGAAGAACTGGTCGCGATCTGCGCCACCTAGCTCGACCATTCTGAGACGGTGAAACGCCGATCAGAACGCGTCGACGCCACGATTGAATCATCGCCGCGACGAGCAGCAGTGCCATGCCGGTTGGCTCAGGCACGGCCGCGCCGGCGACTCCTCCGCTGCCGCCGGACTGGCCGAAATGCGATTTCCAATAATTGTAGTCGGCGACGTCGATCGTGCCCGGCGTCGAATCGTTGAGCAAAGGGCCGCCCGTGTTCAACTTGTTCCGCCACACGGTATAGTCGGCCGCGTCGACGACGTGGTTGCCGTTGTAGTCGCCGAGCAGACTCGTCGCCACGGAACCCGGTGCATAGCCCGGGCTGCCGACGTCGCCGCCCGGGTGATCGACCGTCAATTCGCTGAGCTGCGCGGCGTTCGAACTCTCCAGCGTATCGGCCGCCGTTCCCGCTTTCGTCCAACTCGTCCCAACATTGGGATTCGCCGACAGATTGTTGAGGAAAATCGACCGACCAACCGTCTGCGACGGCCAACCTTGCATGGTCGAGATATTGTAAACGACCGCCGCCGCCGCGGCCAGCGTGTGCGCTCGATGATCGAGTCCATCGATCGGTTCGCTTTCGTAGTCGCCGATGCTGTCCCAGATGGCGATCGTGTCGCCGCCCGTGTTGTTGAGCGCCGGCCAAGCGCCG
>JANNTD010000115.1:0-4699 GCA_031403315.1 Planctomycetota bacterium | reverse complement strand
GCGATCCGCGGGCATTCCACAATGTCGGTACCGATGCCGAGAATGGCCATGGGAATGGTTTCACAAATGGGGAACACTTGGCCGCGTCGCTTGCGACGCGTTCTTCGCGGCATGTCGTTGTCGTACAAGCACCACGCCCACCGCACCCGTCACGATGAGTGCCGCATCCATACACCAGAGTGTCATTCGCCCGGGCGACATTTCGTGGCGAAAGTACTCCGTCGGCGTCCACGGTTCTATGGGCCGGAAGAGCGCCACCTGCGGCTCGTTCGCGCGGGCTTCCACCCATTGTCGGCGGAAATCGTGGTAAAGCCAAGTATGCTCGGCGAAAACCGCGACCAAGGCAAAGATCACGGTTCCGACGACGAGCCGCTGCGGGCAAAAAACGCCGGTCGCGGCTGAGAGCTTGGAGAGGACGTACCCCAGCGCCAACCCGACGACGAGCGACACGAGCCCAATCGGTGCCCAGCCACTCAAGTGGCACTTGGCGGCAACCCAGCCGACGGCCGCTCCGGCAGCAATGCCACCCAGATACCAGCGAATTGTCATCGGGTACGATCCAGTGCCTGGGCCAGGTCGGCGATCAGATCGGCCGAGTTTTCAATGCCGCAGGAGAGCCGGATCATGTTGTCGGGGATGCCGAATTTGGCACGTTCTTCCGGGGTGAGCGGGTAGTAGCTCATCACCAGCGGCTGCTCGATCAGCGATTCGACGCCGCCCAGGCTCGGCGCGATCCGCGGAATGCCGACCGCGTCGACGATGTCGGCGGTCGCGCGCCAATCGGCGTCCTTCACCAGGAACGTAACGAGTCCGCCGAAGCCGCGCATCTGCCGCCGGGCGAGCTCGTGCTGCGGATGGGACTCGAGCCCGGGATAGTAGACCTTTTCGATCCGCGGGTGCGATTCGAGGAATTCGGCAACCCGCTGGCCGTTTTCGTTGTGCCGGCTGATCCGGAGCTCGAACGTCTTCAGGCCGCGGAGTAACAAGTAGCAGTTCTGCGGGCTGTTGATCGCGCCCATGATGCCGCGGAGATTTCGGACCGATTCGAGTTTTTCCTTGGAACCGGCCACGACGCCGGCCAGCAAATCGTTGTGCCCGGCGAGGTATTTCGTCACGGAGTGGAGCACGTAGTCGACGCCGGCGCTGATCGGCCGCAGATTGTACGGCGTGGCCAGGGTCGCGTCGATCAGCGTTTCGACGCCGTGCTGCACGCCGATTTCGGCGAAGAGGTCGAGATCGACGATGCTCATGTGCGGATTGGTGGGCGACTCGCTCACCAAGAGCTTGGTCCGCGGCGTAATTGCGGCTGCCATCGCATCGTAGTCACACGCGCGGACCTGCAGCGTTGTTACGCCGAACCGCGCGAGGTGCTTGTTGCAAAACTCGCGGCTGCGGTGATAACACTCGTCGAAGAACACGACTTCGTCGCCCGCGCTGAGTTTCGACATCAAGAGCCCGACGATCGCCGCCATGCCGCTGGCGAAGAGCACTGCTTCTTCCGCCCCTTCGAGCGCCGCGAGCTTCCGCTCGGCCACGCGTTCGCCGGGATTGCCGTAGCGGCCGTATTCCTCGCGCGGCTGCTCTTCCTCGATGTAGTCGATCACCGACTGCGTGTCGGCAAACGTATAGGTCGAGGCGCAGAAGATCGGATCGGTAATCGAGTCGCCCGGCTTCTGGCGGGCTTCGCCGGCGTGAACACTGAGCGTCGAGAACTCCGCCTTGTGGTCTGCGGTCGGCGACTTTGCCGGCACTCGATCGTGGGAGGGTTTTGTCATTTCCGTGGTACTCATGATAAGTCTCAGGCTCGGCGGCTGCCGGGCCCTTCCATTTTTTCGATTTGAACTCAAGCAACAAAAAAAGCCGCGGGTCCGATCGCTCGGAACCGCGGCTGCTCGCTTACACGTTATGCAAAAGAACGTGCGGCTGATTTCCCAGTAGGAATTTCCCAGCGCGCGACGTCGGCTCTTTAGCAGTTTCGGCTGCAAGCGGCCACAAATCCCAAGTGCACTTAATTCTACGAGGCTAAGCGGGCCGACACAAGCACGGCAGCGAGCCGAACAGTCAGTTTTCCGCCGCCTGGGTCGTTTCTCCTCAATAACTCGGCCGCCGGTAGGGGTTGGAGCGGCCTGGCGGGTGCCCGGTGGCAATCGGCTCCCCAGCGGCGTAGGATAACTCCATTAGGGTACACAGCCAGAACGCATCCCAAGAGCGGGCGGTTCGCGACATGGTCCGATCGAGAATTTGTACTGCAACTAGTACTGCAACGATGCTCTTGCTGCTCTCGGGAGCGAACGTCGCTCCAATCGGCGCGAGGCCCGCGGCGGCCCAGTCGCCAGCGGCCGCCCAGATCGACCGTTGGATCAACGAGCTCGGCGACGACAACTACACGGTGCGAAAGGCGGCGGCCGATCGGCTGGCAGCGGGCGGATTTGCCGCCCGCGAGGCATTGGCCAAATTGGTCGACGGTCCCGATCCGGAAACCCGCTGGGCCGCACGCCGCCTGGTCACGCTCATCGACGACACAGAATTCAACCGCCGGCTAGCGGAGTTCGCTGACGACGTCGACGGCAGCCGCGGAGTAACGCTCCCCGGCTGGAGAGAGTTTGGCGAGCTCGTCGGCCGCGATACAGCCGCCCGCACGCTGTTCGTCGACATGCAGCGTGAAGAAGCACCGCTACTCGAGCGGAAGTTCGACGCCCCGGCTGGCGAAAATGACGTTGCCTGGGAAGACCAGGTGGCGCGATTGATTCGCGCGCGGATGTTCAGCCGACCAGGCGAATTTACCGCTCCGCTGGGAAGTTGTGCGACGATGCTGTTCCTCGGCGCGCTACCGGACGCGGAACTAACCGATAGCGGGGCAAGCACCCTGGTCCAACTCACGCAACTGCCGCCGATCGTCGAGGCGCTGGCGGCGAATCGGCCGGAAAACGCGGTGCGGCGACTGGTGAGCGCGTGGGTCGTCCGCTGTCCAAATCGGAGCGAGCAGGTTCTCGAGCAACGGCTCGCCATGATGTTTCAGTATCAGCTCGCCGACGCCCTCCCCTTGGCGCTCGAAATGGTGGAGCGCGGCCCGCGGTTCCTGACGCTGCGTCCGCCGCTGCAAGTGAATGCAATCTTGGCGATCGGCAAGTTCGGCTCCGCCGCCGACGTGGTGACCCTCGAGCCGCTGCTCGACGACCACACCCAAGTCGTGCCGCAGCCGTCAGCAAATGGGTTGCAGGGGAACACCTATGTGGTCCAGGTTCGAGACGTTGCTTTGGCGACAATGCTCCATCTCACGGGACAAGAGCCGCTAACCTACGGCTTTCTGCAAGTGCGTCCCCACCCTCAAACGACGTTCGAGTTGACGTCGCTGGGCATGGAAAACGACGAGCGGCGCGCGGCGGCAGCCGAGCAATGGCGGGCCTGGCGAGCCCAACACAAGCTGGAATCGCCACGAGCCGCTAGCAGCTAGCGGGCGTGGCAAGCGGGACAGAGCTGGCTGGACGGAGCGAGCTTGCTTCTCTTGACCGCTAGCCGATCGGCTGCGACGATCCCGGCCCCGTTTTCTCGATGCAGGTATCCCGGCCGGAGTCGACCCATGACGATTCGATCGTTCCGCGCGCTCGCGTGTCTCTGCGCATTGACGGCCTTGGGCTGCCGATCGCCTTACTACCAAGACCGCGGCACTGCCGTGGGTGCGCTCGGAGGCGCAGGAGTCGGAGCGCTCGTGGGTAGTGCCACAGGCGACGCAGGGACCGGTGCGTTGATCGGCGCGGGCGTCGGCGCGCTCACGGGCAACGTAGTCGGCGGGGCGATCGACGACGTCGAGGCCCGCAACCGCGCGCAGATTGCCGCGAGCATGGGCCGCCCCGTCGCGGCCGGAGCGGCCACGCCGAGTGAAGTCGTCGCCATGAGCCGCGCGGGCGTCTCCCCACCGTTGATCATCAACTACGTTAACACTTCGGGCGTCGCGCAGCCGATTTCCGCTCAGGACGTGATCTACCTCACGCAGCAAGGCGTCTCGCCGGACGTGATTCAGGCGATGCAGTCGCCACGGATCGCACAGGCCTCGACGGTCGTCATGCCGCCACCCGGCCCAGTGGTGTACGAGCAAGTATATTACGGCCCGCCGCCTTGCTATCCGCCTCCCTGGCACCACCCCGACTGCGGCCCGCGCGTCGGCTGGGGCGTGAGCTTCTCAAACTGAGCCTTCCGTGCGCACAAGCCCACACGCTCTTAGCACATAATTCTCTCGTTCTTTGGATCGTAGGGCGGCTGAAGCAGGGCTTGGGCAGGGTACTGCTTTCCGGCAAAATCAATGGTGTATTTGCCGCTGGTGATGAATTCTGGCGTGATCGTTTCTTCATGGCGCACGTAGCCGAGCGCGAGCGCGCGGCCGAGCGTGAAACCGTAATAGCCTGAAGTGGTCGAGCCGATCAGCTTGCCGTCGCGGAAAATTTGTTCGCCGCCCCAGAACATCACTTCCGGGTCTTCGACGATAAACGAGGCGAGGCGTCTCTTCGCACCGCTTTCCTTCTGCTGACGCAGCGCTGCTTTACCGATAAAGTCAGTCGCTTTGTCGAGTTTCACCATGAAGCCCAAGCCCGCCTCATAGGGTGTGTCGCCCGCCGTGATATCGGAGCCCCAACCGCGGTAGGCTTTTTCCATGCGTAGCGAGTTGATGGCGTAGTAGCCCGCGTTGGCGAGGTCGAATTTT
>JANNTD010000114.1:0-5056 GCA_031403315.1 Planctomycetota bacterium | reverse complement strand
ACGGCTTCGCCCAAATCACGACGAGCGCAGCGACCAATGCACTGTTGGTAACGAGATCCGAGGCAACCGCCTCGCCAAGTTCGCGCAATTCGCTTGCGCGGAACAACGAAAGCAGCACCGCGACGACCGTCATGAGCAGCAAGAGTTGTCCCATCGAGAACTGCCAGACGGAAGAATTGTCGGTCCGTGGGATCGGCCAAAGCGCCGAGTGCTTGATGGTCCAAAGCAAGATGACGAGCAACGTCGCATAGGCGCCGAACAAGGCGATCGTCTCCCAAATCCGGAATTCAAACAGTTTGGCGGTGACGGCCGCTGCGATCAGCGTCGCCGCCGCCACCACTGCTGTTTTCCAAGCGCGAGATTGCGGGCTGAACACGCCCCAGATACAAGCTACGCTCAGTTGGCTGAAGCTAAGCGCGTCGAAGAGATTACCCGCAGTCCTGAGGTCAGGATGTTCCGCCAACCACGCTATTACCACTGCGTCGATCGAAATCGTCGCGGCTAGCAGTAGCCAGACTATTGCTCGAGTCGGTTGTTTCACGGTGAATAACGGCTGCCGTTGCGGTGGAGCGATTCAGTGGTCAGAATAGTCGGTTCGCCCGATCGAGGCGAGCTTGGATGTTCTTGATTTGCCCCTGCGACGTGAGCACTCCGCCGGTGACCAGCGCCACGCTCATCGAAAAATGCTGCCTGATTGCCAGCCCCGTGGCAGGCAATCCGACCCATTTCATGGTCGAGCAGGCGTTTCTGTTGGTTGGACTCGACTGGCGGTTCATGTCGTTCGAGGTCGATCCGAAGGAGCTCGGCGACGCGATGCGCGGCATTCGGGCGCTGGGCTTCCGCGGCGTGAAGGTGGCCGAGCCGCATCAGGTAACGGTGCTCGAATACCTCGACGAACTCACCGACCGGGCGCGGCTCTGCGGGTCGGTCAACTGCGTCACGTCGGACGGTTCGCGGCTCTTGGGGGACAACACCGAGGGATTGGCGCTCGTGGACTTGGTGCGTCGGCACATCGAAATCGCCGGTCAGAAGGCGATGGTGATTGGCTCGGGCCGGCTCGCGCGGGTGATTGCCGTCGCACTCGCCCAGGCCGGGGTCGCGTCGATTGCTGTCGCCAGTCGATCGCCCGAGTCGGGCCAGCGGCTGGTTGCGTTCATCGAGGGCGAGACATCGGCCGCCGCGTCGCTGGTGGAATTCAGCGAGCGCGAACCGATCAAGATCGCCGGCGACGTGACGCTGCTGGCGAATGCATCGTCGCTCAGCACGACCGATCCCGGCGCATCGCTGCCCATCGAGCTGGCCGCGCAACCGTCGGACGGGGTTGTGGTCGACGTGTCCTACGGCTCGCCCAGCACCTGGCTCACGCAGCAAGCGGCGAAGCGCGGTTGCCGGGTGATCGACGGCGTCGATCTCTACGTCGAGCAAACGGCACTGGCGTTCAGCACGTGGACCGGCGTCGAGCCCGACAAGGCCGCGATGCGCGAAGCGGCGGAAGAGTTTCTGGAACTCTAACGGCATGCCGCGAGGACTGTTCATCACCGGAACGGGCACGGGCGTTGGCAAGACGTACGTCGCGGCGCTCGTTGCCAAGACCTTGCGCTCAGCGGACAAGCGAGTCGGCGTTTACAAACCGGTGGCGAGCGGTTGCGAATTGCGCGACGGCAATCTTCAGTCGCCCGACGCGATCGCACTCTGGGAAGCGGCCGGCCGACCGGGGACGCTCGAACAAGTCTGCCCGCAGATGTTCGCGGCGCTGCTCGCTCCGCACCTCGCGGCGCGGGCCGAAGGTCGGCGAGTTGATGAAGGGCTGCTGCGGACCGGCCTCGAATTCTGGCGTGAGTCATGCGACGTCGTGCTCGTGGAAGGCGCCGGCGGGTTGATGTCGCCGGTGAGCGACGACGATTACAACGCCGATCTGGCCGACGAGTTTGGCTACCCGCTGGTGGTTGTCGCCGCCAACGTACTGGGCACGATCAACGCCACGCTGCAGACGCTCATCGTCGCCGACACCTTTCGCGAGGGCCTGGAAGTCGCGGGCATCGTGCTCAATTCGCCGCATCCCCTGGTCGGTGATCCGAGCGTCGACAGCAATGCCGACGAACTGGTCCGGCGCTCCGCGCCGCCGCTGTTGGCTGAAGTGAAGCACGGCGGCGGATTCGACACCGAAATCGATTGGTGGGCGCTGGCCGGCGGATGAACTACACGCCGACGCCGATTGTTTCCGTCGCCCGGCGGCGGCTGTCGGCGGCCGTAGTGCCGATCGACAGGCGAATCTGCACGCTCCAGCGGCCTTCGGCGTCGGCTTCGACGAACCAGTGGGGTTGCACGACGACCGATTGGTGCACCAGTTCGAAACCAGCTTCCGACTGGCTCACCGTTTCGATCGGGAATGTCCACAGGCAACTCGGTCGGTCGATCTTGAGGTCGACGTCGAGGCCGAGCCAACCGTCGGTCAGCCCCAGTGCATCGACGTCGGTAAGGTCGAGCATCGTGCCGAGTTGGCCGAGCACTTTGCCGTCGCCGTCGCGGAAATAGCGGTCGTCTGCTCCGGCCGGCATGCCGGCGAAGTTGAACTCGACGCCGAAGTGAAGTATCTCGCCGGGTATCAGGCCCTCGAGCAGATACGCGATCTCGAGCGTGTCGTCGCCGGCTTCGAGCGTGACGCCCTTGGTGATGCGAATTGTGCGTTCGTCGGCATGCCCCTCGCGGATGAGCTGCACCTGCATGCGATCGGGGGCACGACGCAGCCTGGCTTCATACTGCCCCGTGACGAAATCGCCCAGTTCATCGTACGCGCCGGCGGCTACCGCTGCGATCGCCGCGTCCATTGGGTAGAAGTGATCGACGAGACTCTTGCGCGGGTAGCGATCGTATTGCAGCCGTTGGTCGAGGCCTTGTTGCTTGAAGATGACGCGATCGTGGATGCTGGCGACGTCGCCGCCCGCGGCCGACTCGCCGGCACGGACTTTGTGATGGTAGGCTTCCTCGCGGCGCATGAGCGTGGCGAGCAAATTGTGGCAAATCGGGCGGACGTCGAGCTCGTACATCTGCCCGCCTTGTGCCGGTGCCACCAGCGCGATCAGCCGATTGCTGGCGAGCCGCACTTCCTGGCGGCCGTCGAGGTTGTAGTCGCCGGAGGTGACTTCGACCCAGGGCCGGTCGCCCGCGGCCAGGCCACGACCCTCCGCTTCGTCGAGCAGATTGTCGGCGGCGATCAAGTGCTCGAAGATCGCGTTCCGCAAGTGGGGAAGGTAGGCGCCGCCAAATGCACCGTGCCAATAGGCGCAGTTGCACTGGCCCCGGTAGAGCTCGGTGCGGGCCTGGTCGAGTAGGGACTGGTCGTTGAAGCGACCAGTCCGTAGCGAGCCGTTTGTGCCGTTGGAGCCGTGCGCGGTGGCAGCATCCTGCAGGCGGCGGCTGACCATCTGCATGCGGGCGTACATCTCGTTGGTCTCGGGGTACTTGACCTTGAAGTTCCGCCAGTAGCCGCCGCGGACGAACGGCGCGATCTCCGGCCAGCGACCCTCGTGCTCGAGCCGATGGTGCAGGTCCTCGAACTCGACGAGCCGGTCCGTGGGCAGCGCCCATTCGGTCATCTCGCGGTAGCTGCCTTCGGGGATGTAGATTTTGCCGCGCGGCGGAACTTGCTCGAGCACTTCGGTCGGCGTCACAATTTGCAGCCAGTCGCGGTTGGCAGAGAGCGCGTCGAGGAATCGCCGCAGCCAGCCGTTCGTATAAACATGTTCCTTCGTGCCGGGCCAACTGCCGAATTTCTCGCCGTCGTCGCCGAAGACGACCACCGCGTTCGGCTGGTGATCCGCGATGCCGCGCAAGTATTTGATCGATTCCTCGGGCTCGGCGAATGGGATCAAGTACCGCAGCCGCTCGCTGCCCGGCATCACCGCGAGCAACTTGGTCTCGTCCTCGGTGACGTAGTAGCCGTGCAAGTCGTCGGCGCCGAGTCCGGCGTTCTTGAAGTGGAAATCATCCAACAGTGTGTAACGGATCCCGGCGGTGGCGACGTCGCGGGTGAGCGATTGCTCCCAGACTCGTTCGGGAATCCACATGCCGTTGATCGGCACGCCGAACCGCTCGCTGAGCCACTCGGAGTAGCGCGAGATCTGGCCGATGCGGTCCTGCGTGCTGATCATGGCCAGGATTGGCTCGTAGTACGCGCCGCCGACAATCTCGATCCGCCCGGCCGAGGCCAAGACGGCGAGCCGCTCGACGTATTCCGGGTGCCGGGCCACGAGCCATTCCATCAGCGAGCCGCTGGTATGGAGCGCGATCGGCAAGGCCGGGTACTCTTCGAACACGTCGAGAAACGGTCGGTAACTGTCCTGATAGGCCTGCTCGAACACGCCGTCGAAGTTGCCGACTGGCTGATGGTTGTGGAATACGAGGACGAGTCGCAGCGAGTGGGTCATGATGGAAATTCCTGCCGGGAAATCTAACTCGCGGCGGCAGTCAGCAGTGTGGAGCCTGAAGCAACGGCGGCGAAGTCGCGTCGGCTAGGTCGACGCGACGAACATCCGATCCTACCGTAACTCGGCCCAATGCGTCCATCCGGACAAACCGCGCTAATCGATAAAATACCGCCTGGTTCGACGCGGCGTCGCCGTCAATCTCCGTGGCGACGCCGACATCTCCCGTACCCTACGGGATCGTCACATCCAATCGCCTGGCAATACAGAAAAGCTAGCTCGACCTTAATTGTTGTGCGGCGTGGGTCGGAGAGATCGGGTTGATATAGATTTGCGTGGCCAGCTCGAAGCCTGCGATGGGATTGGTCCGCGGCAGGATCTCGATCCGCCAGTGGCCGCAGTCGGCCGCGGCATCCTGCCAGGGCGCGGTGCGGACGAGGAGATTGTAGGCCGGCCGCGGCAGAATCGCTTCGATCCGCACCAAGAGCGAGTGGAGAACCGCGGCAAGCGGATCAACGCCGGATGTCTGCGGTCGGCGCTCGAACCACGGTTCGTGTGTCGTGGGCATGAGCCAGACTTCGCACGGTTGCAGGCTCGCGTACGGGCAGAAAGCAATCAGCCCGTCGCGCTCG
>JANNTD010000113.1:0-4618 GCA_031403315.1 Planctomycetota bacterium | reverse complement strand
GGCTGCGGCAGCGAGGGCATGACGTGCTCGTGCTGCACGTGCTGGATGACGACGAGCTCGATTTCCCGTTCGCCGGGCCGACGCGGTTCGAGGGGCTGGAAACCGACGAGCAGCTAAGCTGCAATCCACGGGCGCTACGTCAAGGTTATCTCGCTGCGCTCGAAACATTCCTGGCCACGATCCGCCGCGGCTGTGCCCGCGATCGCATCGACTACGCGCTGGTCCGGACAAGCGAACCGCTCGACGCCGCGCTCATCGCATTTTTGAGCCATCGCAATCATCAGCGCAAACGCTAAGAGCACCTAACAACATGAACCGCCAAGGTCGCCAAGATCGCCATCAATACAGGAAATCACGTTTCACCGACTGTGGTCATGCCTGATTGGGGGCATTTTTTCATCAACTGCTATTCGTAACCTTCTTGGCGTCCTTGGCGATCTTGGCGGTTTGGTTCATTGTGTTAAAAGCCTAAGGACTGGCGAGGGACTTCGAAGTGTCGTTTCTGTTTCCCGCACTATTGACGATCGGCTTGCCGCTGATAGCGGTGCCGGTGTTGATCCATCTGATCAACCTCCGCCGGCAGCGGAAGATCCGTTGGGCGGCGATGCAGTTCCTCGTCGAAAGCGAACGACAGAACAAGCGCTGGATTCTCTTCAAACAATGGTTGTTGCTGGCGACGCGGATGGCAGCAATCGCGGTGCTCGTGCTCCTGTTGGCACACGTGGTTGTTCGCAACGAGTGGCTTCGGCTGCTCGGCTCCGGCACCACGCATCACGTGGTGCTGGTCGACGACAGCTACTCGATTGGTGACCGCTGGGAAAATACGTCGGCGCTCGGCGAAGCGAAACGGGCAGTCGAGGCGATAGTCGACCAGGCGCACCAACAGTCCGATTCACAACTCGTCACTCTGCTGCGATTCTCGGAAGCGGCCCGGCTGTCGGCCGGCGCCCAACCTGAGATCTTCGCCCAGCCGATCGACGACAATTTCCGCAGCAAGCTCGCGGCGGTGCTCACCGGCTGGGAACCGTCGCAGACCGACGTCGGCCCGGCCGACGCGCTCAAGGCCATTCCCCGGCTGCCACTCGCGGGCGAAGATCAGACGGTCATACTGTATATATTGAGCGACTTTCGCACCCGGCAGTTTGCTTCGGCGACCGACGTGCGCAAACTGCTCGAGGACATGAAGCAGGATCTTGCCCAAATTCATCTGGTGCGCTGTGTCGAACAGACCCGGACGAACTTGGCGATCGCGTCGCTCGAGCCGGAATCTGGCGTGCGGGCGGCGGGCGTCGAGACGTGGATGAATGTCACAGTGGCCAACTACGGCGACGCACCCGCGAGCGGCGTCCTAGTGCAGCTCGAACAAGACGGCGACGCCCTGCCCTCGCTGGCCCTCGACGAGATCCCCGTCGGCAAGGAAGTCATCAAGAAATTCCGCGTGCAATTCACCGGCATCGGCGCTCATTGGCTTTCGGCCGCACTGGAGCCGGATCCGGTCGACGTCGACAACCGCCGCTACTTTGCCTGCCAATTGCCGGCAGCCCGGCCGGTGCTCGTCATCGACGGCTCGTCCGATGGCCGTGGTGCTCGGCAGCTTTCGCTCGCCCTCGATCCCGGCGGCAACACGCACACGGGCTGGAGTCCGCACGTCGAGCCGGCGAGCTACCTCGCGCGGAGCGAAGACTTAAGTGATCAAGCGGCGATCGTGCTGATGGACGTCGCCACATTGAAGGACGATGAACTTGCGGCCCTGGAAAAATATGTTGAGAACGGCGGCGGCGTGGCCTGGTTCGTCGGTTCGCAAACGAACCGCGACTTCTACAACGAACGGCTATACCGCAAAGGCGGCGGACTGTTCCCGGCCCCGCTGACGCTGCCAACGCAATTACTCGATAGCCGACACGAGACAACGCCCGACGTGGTCGTTACGGACCATGCGTTGTTCCGCGCGCTTACCGGCCGGCGAAACAGCTTCTTGCCACTGGTGATGGTCGACTATTACTACGCCGTGCCGAACGATTGGACACCGCCGACCGACGGCTCCGTGAATGTGCTCGCGCGACTTCGCAACGACGCCCCGCTGGTGGTCGAAAAGAAGTTCGGCAAAGGCCGCGTCGTCGCCCAACTGACGAAGCTCTCGACCGGCGACACGCCGCTGGGTCGCTGGACCAATTGGAGCCTCAATCCAATCTTTCCCATGCTCGCGAACGAGTTGGTCGCATACCTTTCTGCCGGTCAACGAAACGACGCGGTTCAACTCGTGGGCGACGACCTCATCATCCGCGTGCCGGCAGACAAGTACGATCCCGCAGTTGGCTTTTTCCTGCCCGGTGACGGCGGCACGCGGCCGGAGCTGCCGATCGACGCTACGCTCGAGGAAGGCCAATTGACGGCCCGGCTCGAAAATGTGCCGGCCAGTGGCGTCTACGAAGTACAGCTTCAGCCGCTCGAAGGTCCGCCGGAACGACGGGCTTATGCCTTCAACGTCCCCGCGGGAGAAGGCGATTTGCACGTCACCTCGCGCGAGGAGCTCGCGCGGCAGTTCGCCGGCGTCGACGTCCAACTGCACGACGCGGCCGACATGTCGATCAGCCAACAACAGCTCGCGGGCCTGCAGTTCGGCGACGCCCTGCTGGGCCTGCTCGTCGGCATGTTGCTGTTGGAACAAGTGTTGGCCTACGTCGCCAGCTTCCACGCGCCGCCGGCGCAGCCGGCGCAGGGAGCGAAGCGATGATTCTTGCTAAAATCGACAACTCGACTTTCACGCCCAACGAATCCGGCCTCGGCCGCATTGTCTATGAGATCGGGCGACTGCGCGAGTTCGACGACGTGCGGCTGCCAGTCGCGTTGATTGCCGTGGGCACGGCGGCGATTCTCGCGCTCGTCTGGTATTTATATCGACGCGACACGCGCGAATTGCGGCCCGGCGTCGGACTGCTCCTGGCGGGCCTTCGCTTCGTCGCACTCGCGGGGCTCTTGGTGTTCTTTCTCGGCATCGAGCGCCGCACGACGCGCGAAGTCGTTCACAATTCCCAAGTCGCCGTGCTGGTTGACGTCAGCCAGAGTATGGCTCTGTCCGATGACGACGGCGCGCAAAACGCGAACCCGCGCAGCCGCGTGGACCAGGTGGTCAACGCACTCGAAAAGATGCCGCTCGTGACCGAGCTGCGCCGGCACCACGACGTGAATGTGTCGCGTTTCGATCAAGACGTGCAACCGGTGGTGTCGCTTCCCAAAGACGCCGGCGTGCAGCCCATCCCTGGCGAACCATCCGGCGCGACGACGGCCAACCCGAATGTCCGCCCGGCAGCAAACTCCACCGAACAAGTCGCCACAACCGCCGCCAACGCCACGAAACCGAAAATCGATTGGGCCGCCGAGCTCGAGCCGCGGGGCATACAGACACGGCTCGGCGACGCGCTCGACGATCAGCTCTACCGCTATCGCACGGTACCGCTCGCTGGAGTGATCGTGATCTCCGATGGCGTACAGAACGCCGGCACGGAACCGAGCGCCGCGATCGCTGCCGCTCGCGAGGCCGGCGTGCCAGTCTACACGATCGGCGTCGGTTCGACCGAGCCGCGACGCAATCTGGCCGTCAGCGACCTGTTGGTCCCGGCCCGTGCCTTCCCGGGCGACACCGTGAGCGTCGTCGGCTACATCCAGGCGACGGGCTACGCAGGCCGTTTCGTCGACGTGGAACTGCAGCGGCGCGGTTCCGAGCAAGCCGCCGGCAGCGGCACGTCGATCAATTCCGACCGGATTCAAATTGGCGCCGACGGCGAGATCGTGCCGGTTTCGTTTGAAATCGAGCCCGACGTCCCCGGCCGATTTATTTATCAGATCCGCATCGCCGCGCCGTCGGACGATGACAACCCGCGCGACAACGGCCGCGAATCGGAAATGGACGTCGTCGACCGGCAGACGCGAGTGTTGCTCGTGGCCAGCGGTCCGACGCGCGAGTACCGCTTCCTCCGCGACCAGTTGCACCGCGACCGCACGATGAAGACCGACGTGCTGCTGCAAACAGCTCAGGCCGGAATGTCGCAGGACGCCGACACAATTCTCAGCGAATTTCCCTCCTCCCGCGAAGAACTGTACCAATACGACTGCATCGTCGCGTTCGACCCCGATTGGAGACAGCTCGATGCCACGCAGGTGGAGCTGCTCGAACAATGGGTCGCTGACGAAGCGGGCGGATTGATCGCGGTTCCCGGACCGATTCACACCGCCGATTGGATCCGCAGCGTCGAGCACGCCAAGCTCCGCGACCTCTATCCGGTCGTGTTCCAACAACGGCTGACACTATTAGATGATGGCCATTTCGGCGGCGAAGCGGCCTTTCCGTTGGAGTTCGAGCGGGCCGGCCGCGACGCGCAATTCCTGTGGCTCGCCAACAGCGCGGAAGAAAGCGAGCTGGCCTGGTCGAGCTTTCCCGGCGTGTATGGCTACTATGCGATCAAGAGCGAGAAGCCCGGCGCGACGGTGTATGCTCGCGTCGCCGATCCCGAGGCGGGAATGGGCGACAAGTTGCCGGTCTACATCGCGGGCCAGTTCTATGGCGCGGGCCAGGTGCTCTACATCGGCAGCGGCGAGTTTTGGCGGCTTAGCGCGATTG
>JANNTD010000112.1:0-8806 GCA_031403315.1 Planctomycetota bacterium | reverse complement strand
GAGCCGTAGCGTCAATTTCATCACGGCCCACGACGGCTCGGCAGGCGGTCGGCATGCTGAAACAGGTTTGCGCTCCCCACCAGATTATCTGCGAGCGGGCCGACCGTCCCCGTGCTACCCGCTACAAACCGTCTCACGTGGTCGCGATATTGGCCGTTCCACACCGCCCAGCGGTCGCCGCCGAAATTCGCCAACTGATACAGCCCGGCCGCGTCCCAAGCCTCGGCGATGATCTTCGTCCCGGCGAGCACGGGGTCGGCGTCGATGTCGAGCAGGATCGGCGGATGGGCGAGCGGTTTGCCGTCCTCGCCGCGCGACAAGCTCGCAGCCAGGTCAAAGCGAAAGCCATCGACGTGCATGTGCTCGACCCAATACCGCAGGCAATTGACGATCAACCGTCGCACCACCGGTTCGTTGCCGTTGATCGTGTTGCCGCAGCCAGTGTCGTCGATGTACTTTGCCGGGTTCGCTGGATCGAGGATGTAATACGTTGGATTGTCGAGGCCGCGGAGCGACAGCGTCGGCCCCGTCTCATCGCCCTCGGCCGTGTGATTGAATACCACATCGAGGATTACCTCGACGTCGGCCCGATGCAGCGCCTTCATTAGGTCGCGAAACTCGTTCACAGGTGCCAGCACGTCGGACTGCGAGCTGTAACCACGGTGCGGCGCGAACCACGCGACCGGTTGGTAGCCCCAATAGTTCGTTCCGTTCGGCGCCGCTTGGGCGTCAAACTGTTGCACCGGCATCAGCTCAACCGTCTTGATGCCGAGGTCCACGAGGTACGGGACTTTGTCGATGAGCCCAGCGTAGGTTCCGCGTTTTGCGGGTGCGACGCCGGAGTTTGGGTTCCGCGTGAACCCGGCCACGTGCATCTCGTAGATCACCGAATCGACAAACGGTCGCTCGAGCGGCGTGTCACCCGCCCAATCATAGCGCGACGGATCGACCACCACGCTTTTCAGTGCCACCGCCGAGTTGTCGCCCGCCGCGGCCGCCTTTGCACGGTTGTACTTCTCGGTGTTCGCCACCGCCAGCGCATACGGATCCAACAGCAACTTCTCGGGGTCGAACCGCAAACCAGCCGCCGGCGTTTTCGGTCCCGAAACGCGATACCCGTACAACTGCCCGGCATCCACACCCGCCACGTACACGTGCCAGTATTCGGACGTGCGATTCCGCTGCGGATCGAGCGTGATCGTCTGTGCCGCGCGCCCGTCCTCCGCGCGATCGAATAGCAACAGCTCGACCGCGACGGCATGCTTCGAATACAGGCAGAAGTTCACGCCCTCGGCGTCGACCGTTGCACCGACCGGAAACGAGCGCCCAGCGGCGGACTTATGAGCGCCCATGCTGTTCCCAGTATTCGTAGAGCAGCGAGACGACGAGCGCCGTCCAGCCGGTTTGATGGCTCGCACCGACGCCCGCCCCGTTGTCGCCATTGAAGTATTCGAAAAACGGCACGCAGTCGCGCCAATGGGGATCGGACTGGAAGTATTCGTTGTCGCCCCACACCGCGCGCCGTCCGCCATGGGCCGGATCGCGGAGGAAGATGCTCGTGAGCCGCCGCGCGATTTCGCGGGCGACCTGATCCAAATTGAGCATCTGGCCGGAACCAGTCGGGCACTCGACCTTGTAAGTGTCGCCGTAATAAAGCGAGAATTCGTGCAGCGAGCGGATGAGCATGTAATTGACGGGGAACCAGATCGGCCCGCGCCAGTTCGAATTGCCGCCGAACAGCCGGCTGTCCGACTCGGCGGGGAGATATTTCACGGTCAGATCCTGGCCGTCGCACTTAAAGACATAGGGATGCTCGAGGTGGTAACGCGACAGCGCTCGGATCCCGTAGTCGGAAAGGAACTCCGCCGGGTCGAGCATCCGTTTCAGCACCGCGGTGAGCCGCTCCGTCGTGAGAATCGACATCAGCTTCGTGTTGTTCTCACCCGGTTCGAGCACGGGGGCGACGTTCTTCAAAAGATCGGGGCGATGCTCGACGAACCACCGCGCCCGGTCGACGAACATGTCGAGCCCTCGGGCCTTGGTGGGCGAGGCGGCGAACACCGCAAACAGCGGCACGAGGCCGACCATTGAGCGAAGCCGCAACGGGATGCTCTCACCGGAGGGGAGCAGAATTACGTCGTAGAAAAACTGGTCCTGCGCGTCCCACAGATCGATCCCGGCCCCCTCGATGTTTGTCATCGCATGGGCAATGTAGAGAAAGTGCTCGAAGTATTTGATCGCCAAGTTTTGGTAAAAAGAGTTGGAGCGGGCGAGTTCGGCCGAGATGGTGAGCATTGTGATCGAGTAGAGCGCCATCCAACTGGTGCCGTCGCTCTGCTCGAGCTGGCCGCCGTCGGGGAGCGGCTTGTCGCGGTCGAACACGCCAATGTTGTCCATCCCCAAAAAACCGCCGCCGAAGACGTCGCGCCCCGTGCTGTCTTTGCGGTTGACCCAGAAGTTGAAGTTCAGCATCTCGTTTTGAAAGATTTCTTTCAGGAACTCGGTGTCGCCGGTGCCTTTGATGTCGCGGTCGATTTGGTACACGCGCCACGCGGCCCAACCGGTGACCGGCGGATTCACATCATCGAAGTTCCATTCGTAGGCGGGGAACTGGCCGTTGGCGTGCTGATACCACTCATAGCCCATCTTCCGCAACTGCCCTTTGGCGAACTCGGGGTCGATGTGGGCCATTGCCACGCAGTGGAACGCCAAATCCCACGATGCGTACCAGGGATACTCCCAGGTGTCGGGCATTAGGATCACGTCCGAATTGTGCAGTGCCTTCCAATGGGAATTCCGACCCTTCCACCGCGACTCGGGCGGCGCCGGCTGCGTGGGGTCGCCTTTGAGCCAGCGGTAGACGTCGTAATGGTAGTACTGCTTCGACCAAAGCAGCCCTGCGAAGGCCTGCCGGCCGACCAATTGTTCGTCGGTGCCGAGCGACGGCGGATGGAGCGCTCCATAAAAGGCGTTGGTTTCGGCGATGCGACTCGCAAAGATGGCGTCGAAATCGGCGAATGGTTTGGGAAGTGCCGCCGGCGAGAAACGAACGTCGACCGAGAACGTGCCGCCCGCCGCCACCACGGCATGTGCGTGGCCGGCGAGTTTGCTCCCTTGCTTCCCGTTGACCGCGTCTTTCAGGCCGTCGACGACCGCGTTGTTGATGCCGTCCTTCACATAGGGCGACTTGTTCGGCACATTGTCGATCCGCTTGAAGTTGGTCTCGTTCTCGGTGAACAATAGATCGACCGACTGGCCGTCAGAAGCCCGCACATACCACCAACGATCGCCGAGGTCGGGCTGCGAGATGCTGGCCGCGGCGGGACCGATCGCGCGGAGCTCTTCGCGCTTGCCGTTGAGATCCCACGACCAGCGATTGCGAAACCACACGTGAGGCAGAATATGGATCGGCGCCGCATCGGGCCCGCGATTGATGGCCGTGATCCGGCAGAGAAGGTCCTCGGGACCGGCCTTGGCGTATTCGATGAACACGTCGAAGTAGCGATTCGCCGTGAAGGTGTCTTTGAGTGCGTCGAACAGTTCGTATTCTGGCTGCGACTGGTCGCGTTTCCCATTCACGGCGAGCAGGTCGTCGTAGGGAAATGCCACCTGCGGATACTTGTAGAGCATCCGCATGTAAGAGTGGGTCGGCGTGCCGTCGAGAAAGAAATAGTATTCCTTTACATCCTCGCCGTGGTTCCCCTGCTGGTTCGAGAGCCCGAACATCCGCTCCTTGAGGATGGGGTCCTTTTCGTTCCAGAGCGCGACGGCCAGGCAAAGGTACTGCTTCTCGTCGCAGAAGCCACCGATGCCGTCTTCGTTCCAGCGGTAGGTGCGGCTGCGAGCTTCGTCGTGGGGAAAATAGTTCCACGAATCTCCGTCGGCGCTGTAATCTTCGCGGACGGTGCCCCAAGCGCGATCGCTCAGATAAGTGCCCCAACGTTTCCAGTCGGCCTTTCCCGCTTCGTGATCTTCCAGTCGATCCTTTTCGGGATTGGTAGACATCGCTCGATTGCTCTCCGTGGGACGCGGTCGTGGCTATTTTAGCGAAATGCGATCGGTTTGCCGTCGAAATTTCCCCGCTTGCGAGACTATTTCTAATCTAGGTTGCATGCGCGCGGATAGCTCAGATGCAATCGCGCGTTCGCGCAGCAAGGGTGGCAGCCGAGGCGGCAAGTGTTATACTATCGCCCGATGTAGTTGCGGCGGACGCAAATACGAGGACGCGGCATGGATACCGTGGGGCCAAGGATGCTGTCGGCAGTGGGAGGCTTGCTGGCCCAGAGTCTGTCGATCTTCGACCCCGCTTCGCCCAGCGCCCACTCGATCGTCAATCTGGCGATTCTCACTCTGGCAGTCACCGGGTTGATTTTTCTCATCGTCGAAGGCGTGCTGCTCTACTCTGTCTGGCGTTTTCGCTACGTTCCCAAGGATCAAGCGCCCGGCGACGAGCCGATGGGCGAGCCGCCGCAAGTTTACGGCAGCATGCCGATCGAGGTCGCCTGGACCGCCGCGCCGACGATGATCGTGTTCTTCCTGGTGCTCGTGACCACGCGCACGCTGTGGGAAGTCGAGCCCGATCTGCCGAAGCCCGCGGCTGGCGACAACGCGCTGTTCGTCACCGTGATCGGCCACCAATGGTGGTGGGAATACGTCTACAAGACCTACGACGGCCGCAAGCTCGGCTTCATCACCGCCAACGAGCTGCACATCCCCGCGAGCGACAACTACACCTTGCGCCCCGCTTACCTGAGCTTGAAATCGGCCGACGTCTGCCACAGCTATTGGGTGCCGCGGCTCGGCGGCAAGGTGGATCTGATTCCCGGGCACACCAATCTGATCGTGCTCGAAACGAAAGAAGCCGGCCTGCACCTCGGCCAATGCGCCGAGTTCTGCGGCGCTCAGCACGCCAACATGCTGATTCGCGTGATCGCCCATCCGCCGGAGGAGTTTGAGCGCTGGCTCGCGAGCGAGTCGCAGCCGGCCAAGGAAGACCCGGCCGCGCGCGACGGCAAAGCGGCGTTTCTGGCCGAGTCGTGCATCAATTGCCACGCGGTCCGCGGCACGGCGGCCGGCGGCACGTACGCTCCGGATCTTACGCATCTGATGAGCCGCGAAACCTTGGGTTCCGGCATGATCAAGAACACGCCCGAAAACTTGCACCAATGGGTCCACGATCCGCAGTCCGTCAAGCCCGGCTGCTTGATGCCCGCGTTCGGACTCGACGACCACCAGCTCGATCTGATTGTCGACTATTTGCAGACTTTGCACTAATCCCCGTTCACCAAAAGTTCGCCTCCGCCATGTCCACCGTCGAACCAACCCGCGGCCTCGAACTCACCGGCTCCCCGGGCGAGCGCGCCGTCGACCTGGGCTGGACCTCGTGGCTCCACGATTGGACGACTACGGTCGATCACAAAAAGATCGGCATCCTGTACGTGCTCATGAGTATCGTGTTCCTCGTGATCGGTGGCATCGAAGCGCTCGTCATGCGGTGGCAGCTCTTCTATCCGCGGAACGACGTCATTGGCCACGATGCATTCAACCAGCTCTTCACGATGCATGGCACGACGATGGTCTTTTTCGTCGGCATGCCGATTCTCATCGGCATGGGCAATTACCTGGTGCCGCTGATGATCGGCGCCCGCGACATGGCTTTCCCGCGGCTCAACGCTTTTGGTTTTTGGGTCACGCTATTCGGCGGGCTCATGACGTACTTGAGCCTGATTACCGGCGGAGCGCCCGCGCTGGGTTGGTTCGCCTACGCGCCGCTCACTGCGCACACCTTTTCGCCAAGCGCGGCAACCGACTTCTGGGCCCTCGGCTTAATCGTCAGCGGAATAGGCACGATCAGTGCCGCCGTGAACTTCCTCGCCACGATCTTCGGCATGCGCGCTCCTGGCATGACGCTCCGAAAGCTGCCGTTTTTCGTTTGGACGATGATTTGGACTTCGTTTCAGATGCTGCTAGCGATCCCGCCGCTCACGGCGGCGCTGGTGATGATCTTGTTCGACCGCCAACTCGGCGCCCATTTCTTCGATGTCCCCAATGGCGGCTCGGCTTATCTCTGGCAGCATTTGTTCTGGTTCTTCGGCCACCCGGAAGTTTACATCCTCATCTTGCCGGTGTTCGGCTTCGTCTCGGAAGTGATCCCCGTCTTCTCGCGCAAGGTGCTCTTCGGCTACGAGTTCATGGCCGCGGCGACGATGGCCATCGCCTTCATCAGCCTCGGCGTCTGGGCCCACCACATGTTCTGCGTCGGCATGGGCCGCACGCTCGACCTGTTCTTCGCGGTCGCCACGTTCCTGGTCTCGATTCCCACCGGCATCAAGTTCTTCAACTGGCTCGCCACGATGTACGGCGGACGCATCCGCTTCGCCTCGCCGATGCTGTTCGCGTTCGGCTTCCTCTCGATGTTTCTGATCGGCGGACTGACCGGCATCATGCTCGGTGCCGCGCCGTTCGACTTTCAACTCTCCGACAGCTACTTCGTCGTCGGCCACTTCCATTGGGTGCTGATCGGTGGCACGCTCTTCGGTACTTTCTCGGGCATCTACTACTGGTATCCGAAGATGACCGGCCGGATGCTTTCGGAGCGGCTCGCCAAGTGGCACTTCTGGTTGCTCTACATCGGCTTCATTCTCACCTTCGGACCGATGCACGTCTCGGGGATGCTCGGCATGCCGCGGCGGATTTACACCTACGATGCCGGCCACGGCTGGGAGCTTTGGAACCAACTCAGCACGATCGGCGCGCTCGTCCAGGTGCCAAGCTACGCGATCTTCGTTTACAACCTGATTGTCTCGCTGCGAAAGGGAAAGCCCGCGGGCGACGATCCTTGGGACGCTTGGACGCTCGAGTGGATGACCAGCTCGCCGCCGCCGCCCTACAACTTCGAAGAGATTCCGACCGTCCACAGCCGTCGGCCACTGTGGGATTTAAAACACCCCGAAGACCCCGATTGGCAATACGAATAAACCGAGTTTCCGTCGCTGCTGAGTTCGCCATGAACCAAGCCTCCGCCACCAACTTGCCTGTGCCGCCTGCGATTGCGCCCGAGCATACGCTCAGTGCGCCCGAATGGGGCATGGTGAGTTTCCTGGTTTCGGAAGTCGCCTTCTTCGGCACGCTGATCGTGACCTACGTGGCATTCATGGGCCGCGACGTCGTGGGCCCCACGCCGGCCCAAGCACTGTCGCTACCGTTGGTGCTCGTCTCGACCCTCTGCCTGCTCTCGAGCAGCGTTGTGATTCACGCGGCCGAACGGGCGCTCGATCGCGACGAGCCGCGGCTCTTTTGTTTCTTCCTGGCGGCGACGATCGCGCTCGGCATCGTGTTCCTGGTGCTCACAGGCGTCGAATGGCACGACCTGATCGTGAACCATGAGCTCACGATCGGCCGCAACCTGTTCGGCACCACGTACTACACTCTCGTCGGCTTCCACGGTTTGCACGTCACGGTCGGTGTCATCGTGATGCTGATCGTGCTCGGCCTCGCGATCAACCGCCAGGTGACGGCGGCGCATCGCACCGGCGTGACGCTCGTCGCCTGGTATTGGCACTTTGTCGACGCGGTCTGGATTGTCGTGTTCCTCGTGGTCTACATCGCCAGCCGGAGTAGCGGAGCATGAATCACGATCCGCACAATTTGAATGATCACGATTGGGTCGAAATGCCCAAACCGACTGCCGCGCCGCTAGTGGTCGCGGTGGGAATCGTGCTGTTGGCGATGGGCGTGGCGACGAGCCTGGCATTTCTCCCGGTTGGCGCACTAGTTTTCATATTTGGGCTCGCGCAGTGGATCGATCAATTGCTGCCCGGCCGTGGCCACGTGCACGAGCCGCTCGTCGATCCGGCACTTCGCCCGCAGCCCGTCCTGCCTGCGCACGGCGAAGTCGAACGCTTGAAGCGCGGCATGCCCGGCTATCGATTGCGACTGCCCGTGAAGGTGCACCCCGTGTCGGCCGGCATCAAGGGCGGGCTCGTCGGCGGACTCGTGATGCCGCTACCCGCGTTCGCCTACGGCTACTTGAGCGGCCACGGCATCTGGTGGCCGGTCAATTTACTCGCCGGCATGGTGTTGCCCTATGTCGATGCGATGAATATCGCCGAGCTGGAACAATTCCGCCCGACGCTGCTGATCGTCGGCGTTGCAATCCACATTGTCGTCTCGTTGATCATAGGCTTGATGTACGGCGTGCTGATGCCCACGTTGCCGAACTTCCCGAAGCCGCTCGCCTGGGGTGCGCTCTTGATGCCGCTCTTGTGGACCGCCGTGAGTTTCGTCGCGCTTGGCCAGATGAATCCCGGCGTCCGCGAGGGGATCGAATGGCCGTGGTTCGTGCTGTCGCAATTGGTGTTCGGCATCGTCGCGGCGATTGTCTTCATGCGGTTTGAGAGTCGCAGTCCGATTCTGGCGGGGCTGTTTGGCGGCGTCGCCGGCGGACTGCTCATGCCCATTCCGGCGATCCTCTGGAGTCTCGCTTCCGGGCATGGCATTTGGTATCCGGTCAATTTGCTCTCGGCGATGGCGTTGCACCAAACCGCCGTGCCGTCGCTCGCGGAGCTTGAAACATTTCACGCCGATTGGCTGGTCGCGGCAGTGGGCATTCACGCAATCCTGTCATTAGCGTTCGGCTTGGCGTTTGCGCTGGTGCTGCCGCGGTTGCCGGCGATTCCCGGCCCGATGGCCTGGGGCGGATTGCTGCTGCCGCTGTTGTGGACCGCGATGAGCTATGGCCTGATGGGCGTGGTGAACCCGGTGCTGCAAGAGCGAGTCGACTGGCCCTGGTTTGTTGCATCGCAGT
>JANNTD010000111.1:0-18688 GCA_031403315.1 Planctomycetota bacterium | reverse complement strand
CGCCAAGCCGGTGAAGTATTACAGCAAGCTGCCCGACGAGCATCCGGTCGACGTGGCACTGGTTGTGGATCCGATGCTCGCGACCGGCGGGTCGGCCGTGGCGGCGATGACGACCTTGCGCAAATGGGGTGTGCCACAAGTGAAGCTGCTGGCGCTGATCGCCTCGGAAGAGGGCTGCAAGCTGGTCGAAACCGAGTTCCCCGACGCGCAGATTTACGTTTGCCAGATTGATCCCGATCTGAACGACAAGAAGTACATTGTGCCGGGGCTGGGTGACGCGGGGGATCGGATTTTCAACACGCTGCAGAATTAGCAGCGTGGGGGCCGCTTCGCGCGTTGTCGTTCCCTTTTGCGCCGCTTTCTTTTTCGATCCCTCAGGAAAGGATTCACGATGAAGGTCTTGCTCAGCAAGGAAGCACTGCACGACGGCGTGACGCGGATGGCCGACGAGATCGCGGCCTGCTACCAGGATCAGCATCTGACGATCATTGGCATTCTCACGGGCAGCGTCGTGTTGCTGGCCGACTTGATCCGCCTGATCGATGTGCCGATGCGGGTCGGCGTGCTGCAGGCGTCGAGCTACCGCGGCCAGACCACCACGCGCGGCGAGCTGGTGATCAATTCGGACCTGATGCTCGACGTCCGCGGCCGCGACGTGCTATTGGTCGACGACATCTTCGACACCGGCCACACGCTCAAGCGCGTGATGGACAAGATGCAGGACTTCGGCTCGGCATCGCTGCGGTCGGCGGTGCTGCTGCGGAAGAAATCGCGACAGGAAGTCGAATACGATCCCGACTTCGTGGCGTTCGACATTCCGGACGAATTCGTGGTCGGCTACGGCCTCGACTACGAAGACATGTACCGCAATCTGCCATACCTGGCGTCGCTCGAAGCGGAAGATGTTGCCCGACACAAGCAAGCTCAGGTCGCGAACCAGCTGCTCTAACCACAGTTGTCAAGCAAGCAGGAAGCAACATGCCTGTGCCCCGGATTCTCGCTTTTGCCGGCAGCGCCCGCCGCGAGTCGTTCAACAAGCATCTGATCAAGATCGCGGTCGCGGGAGCGGAAGCGGCCGGGGCGAAGGTCACGCTCATCGACCTCGCCGACTATCCGCTGCCGCTGTTCAACCAGGACCTGGAAGCGGAGCGCGGCCTGCCCGAGCAGGCGGTCGTGCTCAAGAAGTTGTTCCTGGAGAACGACGGGCTCTTGCTCTCGTGTCCCGAGTACAACAGCTCGATTACTCCTTTGCTCAAGAACACGATCGACTGGGTCTCGCGGCAAGCGCCGGGCGAAGGACCGCTCGCGGCGTACAAAGGCAAGGTGGCGACGCTGATGAGCGCGTCGCCCGGCCGGCTCGGGGGCTTGCGCGGATTGGTCCACGTGCGAGCGATTCTCGGCAACATCGGCGTGCTGGTGACGCCGGAACAAGTCGCCGTCTCCGAAGCGCACGGCTCCTTCACGCCTGACGGCAAGCACAAGGACGCAAAAATGCACGAATCGATCGAGAGCCTGGGTTGCGGGTTGGCGGAGATGCTCAAGAAGCTCGTGTAGGGTGGGTCGAGTATCACGAGACCCACCACGATTCTGCGCCGCACCGATGGTGGGTCTCGTGTAACTCGACCCACCCTACGTCTCAAGTAGCCGGGCGTTTTTTGCCGGCGTCCAGCTTGCTCTTATCGAATCGGCTCGGCAGCAGTTGGTCGAGCGTGGCTTGGTAGCCGTGGTCTTGCTGGAGCGAGTCGACCATCACGATCCGCAGGTTCGGATTGAACTCGGCGAGAAACTGGCGACAGGCGCCGCAGGGCGAGACGCCGCCGTTGCTGACGATGGCGATGGCAGTGAACTCGCGGTCGCCCGCCGCCACGGCCGTGCCGGCCGCGACGCGCTCGGCGCAGATCGTCAGACCGTACGAGACGTTCTCGACATTCGCGCCCTGATAGATTTTTCCACTGGCGGTGCGGATCGCCGCTCCGACTGGAAAGTTGGAATACGGGGCGTAGGCGCGTGTCTGAGCGTCGAGGGCCGCGTGGATCAATTCGTCGCGTGCTGGTTCAGTCATGTGATTCGCTCCGCGATCAGGGTGGGAGGCAGGGCCGGCTCGTTCGCAATCGTAATCGCGGCGACGAGCTCGTGCTTCACGCGCTCGGCCGCGTCCGGCCTGGCGAAGACGCGAACGAGCGGCTGTCCGGCGTCGATTTTGTCGCCGAGGCGGACCAGCATTTCGAGGCCGGTCGAGAGGTCGAGGACATCGCCCAATTTCTTGCGGCCGCCGCCGAGCTCGATGATCACGCGGCCGAGTGCTTCGGTGTCCATCGCGGCGACGGAGCCGGCGTGGGGGCTGGCCACTTCGCTGGCGGGAGCGACGGGGCGCGGGGCGTCGAGGTTGCCCCCTTGGGCGGCGACCATCTCGCGGAATTTTTCGAGGCCCACGCCGGAGGAAATCGCACGTTCGAGTCGCTGTTTGGCATTGGCGAGCGATGGCTCGCGCTTCGTGAGCACCAGGAGTTCCGCGCCCAACTCGAGCGTAACTTCCATCAAGTCGCCCGGGCCCCTGCCCTGGAGCGCGTCGACCGATTCGTTCACTTCAACGGCGTTGCCCGCCATCCGGCCGAGCGGTTGGTTCATGTCGGTGATGATCGCGGTCGTCGGGACGTGCATCCGCCGGCCGGTGTCGACCATCGAACGGGCGAGCGCGTGGGCCTCTGCACGGGTTTTCATGAACGCACCGCTGCCCCATTTCACGTCGAGCACCAAGGCGTCGAGCCCTTCGGCAAGCTTCTTGCTCATGATGCTGGCGGTGATCAACGGGATCGAGGGCACGGTGCCCGTCACGTCGCGGAGGGCGTAGAGCTTGCGGTCCGCTGGGACCAGGTCGGCCGTCGCGCCGCTGATCACGCAGCCGACGCGGCGGGTGACGGCTTGCATTTCTTCGGTCGAGAGGTTGGTGCGGAAGCCGGGGATGGCTTCGAGCTTGTCGAGGGTGCCGCCGGTCGCGCCGAGGCCGCGGCCGGAGATCATTGGCACCTGCAGGTCGCAGCACGCCAGCAGCGGCGCGAGCGGGAGCGAGACCTTGTCGCCGATGCCGCCGGTGGAGTGTTTGTCGACCTTGGGCGGTTCGCCGGCGGGCCATTCGAAGGTTGCGCCGGAATGGAGCATGTGCTCGGTGAGGGCGGCGATTTCGGCGACAGTCATGCCGCGCAAGTAAACGGCCATCGCCCAGGCGGACATTTGGTAGTCGGGGACGTCGCCCTTCACGTAGGCGTCGATCAGCGCGCCGATTTCGAAGTCGGCGAGCTCCTGGCCGTCACGCTTTTTCGAGATCAGGTGGACGATGTTCATGTTCGGTCACGTGACAATATGCAAAACCGCGCGTCGCGAGCGACGCGGCTATGTGGCAAATTCGCTGACGATGCCTTGGACGATGGCGCTTAATTTGTTGCTGGCGGTGTTGGCGGTGGCGACGACTTCGTCGCCGCTGGTGGTGTGGGGAATGTCGGGCGAGCAGACGTTGGTGATCGTCGAGAGCCCCAAAACGCGCAAGCTGGCGTGAGCGGCGACGATCACCTCGGGGACCGTCGACATGCCGACCGCGTCGCCCCACGCGCGGAGCATGCGGATCTCGGCGCGGGTCTCGTACGTCGGCCCGAGCATGGCGATGTAGGTGCCGCGATGGCAGACGAAATCCTCGCGCCGCGCGATGTTGAGCGCTAGGTCGCCAAGCTTCCGGTCGTAGGGCGACGACATGTCGGGGAATCGCGGGCCAAGGCGGTCGTCATTGACGCCGACCAACGGATTGCGGTTGAGGAAATTGACGTGATCGGCGATGACCATCACGTCGCCGGCCGCGTAGGCGGGATTCAGTCCGCCGGCGGCGTTCGAGACGATCAAGACTTCGATGCCGAGCTCGTTCATCACGCGGACCGGCAGCGTCGCCCGCTCGGCCGAATAGCCTTCGTAGCAGTGGAAGCGGCCCTGCATGGCGACGACCGGCACACCCGCGAGCCGTCCGCAGAGCAGCCGCCCCTTGTGGCCGACGGCGGTCGACTTCAAGAAGTTGGGTACGTCGCCATAGTCGATCGCCGCGTCCAGCTCGATCGCATCGCCGACCGACCCGAGACCGGAACCGAGAATGATCCCCACTTTCGGCACGCCACGCCATTTTGCACGGACGAACTCGGCGGACTCGGTGATTTGGTCACGCAGATGTAGCATTGGCGGCATCAAACTTGAGGATGCCCGAGACCAGCGCGCGGAGCTTCGGCTCGGCAGCGCTGGCGGTGGCGATGATGTGGTCGACGTTGGCTGGTTGGAGCGTGTCGGGGAGGCACATGTCGGTGACGACCGACAGGCCGAAGGTGCGCAAGCCCGCATGGGCGGCGACGATCGCCTCCGGGACGGTCGACATGCCGACGACATCGGCACCGATCTGCCGCAGGAAGCGGTACTCGGCTCGCGTCTCGAGGTTCGGGCCGGTCACGGCGACGGTGACACCGCGGTGGACGATGAAGTTTTCGCGGCGGGCGATTTCGAGGCCTTGCTCGATCAGTTCGCGGTCGTAGGGGGCCGACATGTCGGGGAACCGTGGGCCGAGGCGGTCGTCGTTGACGCCCACCAGCGGATTGTCGCCCATCAGATTGATGTGGTCGTCGATGATCATCACGTCGCCGGGCCGGTAATAGGGATTCATGCCGCCGACGGCCTGCGAGACGACCAAGAGCTTTGCGCCGAGCCGCTTCATTACGCGGACCGGAAGCGTGATTTGCTTGAGCGGGTAGCCTTCGTACTGATGGAATCGGCCTTCCATCGCCAGGATCGGCACGCCTTCGAGCCGGCCGCAGACGAGCCGGCCGCGATGGCTGGTGGCGGTCGACGCGGGGAAGTGCGGAATGTCCTGGTAGTCGAGCGTCGCGGCCACCTCGATCCGCTCGGCAAGGTTGCCCAGTCCGGTGCCGAGGATCACGCCAGCGTGGGGCGTTTCGTTCCACTTCGCGCGGATCGCAGCGGCGGCGGCCTCGATTTGGTCATATAGGTCGAGCATCGGTCAACTCGGAATTTGCAGAAGGGATTGAACCACGGAGGCACGGAGGAGAAGAAAGGAGCGATTGCAAAATGCAAATTGCAGAACTCTGCCATTTTGCAATTTGCAATTGCCTCAGCTTGTATTCTCCGTGTTCTCCGTGCCTCCGTGGTTAATAACTGGCTTGACTCTTGGTTTGCTCGCCGCGTTCGCCGGCGGCGATTTCTTTGGTGCCGCTGGTGCCGAGGCGGGTTGCGCCGAGGTCGACGAAGCGGCGGGCGTCAGCGTAGCTGCGGATGCCGCCGGAGGCCTTGACTTGTGTTTGCGGGCCGCAGGTGGCGCGCATCAGCTTGATATCGTGCTCGGTGGCGCCGGTGGCCGTCATCGCGCCGTCCGGGCCTTTGACGAAGCCGAAGCCGGTCGAGGTTTTGACGAAGGCGGCGCCGGCGGATTCGCTCGCCTGGCAGAGGCGTATTTTTATTTCGTCGGCGGGCAACAGACCGGTTTCGAAGATGACCTTCGTGATCGCGCCGTGGCTGCGGGCGGCATCGACCACCGCGCGAATATCGGCCTCGACGTAGGCCCAATCGCCGGAGAGGACCTGGCCAATGTTGGCCACCATGTCGACTTCGCGGGCCCCTTGCTGGCAGGCGAGGTGCGTCTCGGCGACTTTCGTCTCGGTCGCGGTTCCGCCGTGGGGGAAGCCGATCACGGTGCTCACCAGCACGCCGGAACCCTTCAAGCACTCAGCGGCCAACAGCACATGCGACGGCTTCACGCACACGCTCGCCACGCCGAGCTCGGCGCACAAAGCGCAGGCGGCGCGGACGTCGGCATCGGTCTGCGTCGGATGCAGCACGGCATGATCAATCAGCTTGACAATGGACGCGGACAATTTGTTAACCACGGAGGCACGGAGTACACGGAGGAAAATCAGAAAAAATCTGGCAGACCGGTAGTTTAGCCGCTACCGATCGACGCCGCTACTGATTCGCCTTACTTCGCCGTCTTCTCCGTGAGCTCCGTGCCTCCGTGGTCAATTGCTTCCATTGGCACTGGGTTGCAGCGTCGCGGCCAGTTGCCCGTTCTTGGGGAGCTCGAGATCGACCACTACGGCGAAGTGGTCGGAGACGTCGGCCGAGACGCTGTGACAGATGAACGCGCGGGTCACGTAGGGCGCCAGTTCCTTGGCCACCAGGATGTGGTCGATCATCGAGTACACGTCTTGCGCGTCGTCGGCGCCGTTTTCGTTCCAGTCCCAATGGTTGGTGTAGCGGTCGGCCTGGCGGACGATTTTCGAGGCCACGTTCACCAGCTCCGGACCGGGTCGGGCGGCGTCGAAGTCTTTGAGATCCTTGAGGACCGTGGTCGACGGGTTGCGCGATTCGTCGCGGTCGGGAATGTCGGGGTCGTAGTCGTTAAGATCGCCCAAGACGATCGGCAGGTAGCCGCGGGGGACGATCTCGGCCCGCACGAGCTGGCGGACGATCTCGGCCTCGCCGCCGCGTTTGGCGTTAGAATACTCATCATCGGGGATGGCCTTGAGGTGCAGGCCGAGGAAGCCGAGCTTGTGGCCGCCGACGGTCATGAAGTACAGCGCGTTCCGCGAGAGCGACGTGGTGCCTTCGATCATCTGGCCATTGCGGCCGCGGAAGCGGAACGCGCGGCGGTAGGTCGGGTCGTTCCCCTCGGAGAAATAGGTGCGGATCGATTTGCCGTCGATTTCGTCGAGCGGAATCTTGGTGATCACGGCCACGTCGAGGCCGGTGAACGAGTCGTTTGAGTCGACGTGGTCGCCGCGGTACTCGGTGAGCCCCTTCTCGTGGAGCACGTCGACAATCCGGCCGACCGCCTCCTTCGAGGTGATCTCGAGCAGGTTCAATACGTCGGGGTTGAGCGTCTCGATCAAGTTGGCGACCCGCTCGATGTGGCCGCGACGGGCGTAGTCGAAGCGATATTTTTGCAGATTGCCGGGCGTGACGCCGGGAGCGTTCAAGAGCTCGGCGTTGAAGGTGACGATGCGGAGGGGGGTGGCGTCGTCGGCGGCGAACGCCCGCGCGCAAAGTCCGAGCGAATTCGCGGCGAATAGCACGGTGAGCAAAAGAATCTTCATTTCGAATTGCCCGTAAACGCAAAGTAGGGCGGGGAGTTCCCGCCCTATGTGAAAGACCGAGTCCAAGGGACTCAGCTAAATTTCGACAATTCTCACCGGCCGCCCGGAATGTCGTCGGCGGCGCGGGTGAAGAGCGAAATGAAGGTATCCATGTCTACGTCTTCACTGAGCAGATCAGCACTACCGTCGCCGTACAACTGCACCGCACCTCCTGGGTGGAAGCTGTATTGACCTTGGTAGTTGTCGCAGTTCATCACTGTTGAGAGACCGCAAGTCGGACTATTCCCAAAAAGTGCATAAACCCCGTCGTCGGCCCACTGATAATCGGTCGGACTTCCCACCCCCGGCTGCCTCAAGGCCGTATTCTCTTCCCACATCATGTTCTTGAAAGCGCCGCCAGCGAGATAGTGATTCGGGCGCCCCGCCGACTCAAAGAGCATGAACGTCTTTGAAAGTCCGTCAGTCACCTTACTAACTTTAGTCGGAGTGTCTTGCAACATGCCGATCAACGCCTCTGCGGAACGTTTGGTCTTGGTCAAACCGGTGCCTTCGACAACGGAGCAATAGTTAGAATCCGCAATGTCGACCATCGTGTAATAGTCGGTTGTGTACGTGTTCGGACGAGCATCTGTGGAAGGACAGAGAAAATCGGGGACATCGACTTTCACCGTGTCGCGGTTGCTCTTGCCAGTACTGGGGTTGACAGTGCTTTCGTACCAATCGCGCTTCTGGTCGATTTGATCGTAGAGCGGTTGTTGTTCCAAATAGGGCAGAAGAAACGTCAGGAGGAAGTGATCCTGCTTGCCATTCGTTGGAACACTGTACGACGAAAACCCGTTGCATGGTCCCTTGTTTTGCGATCCGGAGTAGTTCGGCGTGTACGCCAACGGCAATTGCCGCTTGGCCGACTCGAAGTTGAGAATTGCCAGGCCGAGTTGCTTCATGTTGTTGGTGCATTGGACGCGTCGGGCGGCTTCGCGGGCGGCTTGGATCGCCGGCAGCAAGAGCGCTACCAGGATGCCGATGATCGCGATCACGACGAGCAACTCGACGAGCGTAAAACCACGCGATGGAGTCGACGAAGATTTTGCAGTTGGAAACTTCATAGGATTTCTCGCCAGCAATTCAAAGGTCCGTGACGCCTCGCCTGTTCCGAAACAATCAGTCCCAACCACCGAGCAACCAACGTCGCCGACCTGCCCGGGCCGACGTCCACCATCCACTAGTGGCAAACCCGCCGCTGCCTCGTGGCTGCATCGTTCCTTTCATTATTGACAAATCTACCGAGTCTTCAAATCAAACGCCGGCAATTCAACGGTTTCTTCCGTAATACTCGCCGCCAGCGGGGTATTTTCGAGGTTCATGTACTTGCCGCGGAGCCGATCGCTATTGCCGGCCCGTTCGTCGTAGGCTGCCCCGGCGGTAACCCACTGCACGAGCACTTTGTATTCGCCGAGGGGCACGCCGTCGTCCTTGAGGAACGTGGTCAACTTGAATTTGCCGTCGGGCCGGGTGGTGCCGAAGGGGCGTTCTTTCTGTAGCTCAGGCGATGCCGTGTCGGTGGGACACAGAATTACCATCGCCCCGCTGGCTGGTTGGCCATCGACCATAACAGTGCCTGTCACCGGGTAGAGCGGTAGCTTCCCGTCGCCGCAGCCGGCGAGCATTGCGAGCCCAACCGCGAGGGTGGCTAGCGAGAATGCAAAATGAGCGCTGAAAAATCTTCGTTTTTGACGCATCCTCGCGTTCACTCCAAATTCGTTTGCCCGGGAGTGTCGCCTGTACAGCCTCGAGACCCGCCTCAGCCCGGGCTTGTCCCATGATAGCGGCCCGGCAAGGCGTTCGTCTATTTCTCGTCCGGAAAATTCACGAAGGTTTTTCGAGAAATTGGCAGAATGAGCCGGCGCGGGGGTGAAATCCCCCGTGGCGATGCTGTTGCGGGGCGGGGAACGGGCCGGATTTCTGATCGGCGGGAGTTGTTATTAAATACCCCTCACCCCGGCCCTCACCCATGGGTGAGGGCCGGGGAGAGGGGTATTGCGGGCGCTTAGTACTGAAAGTGCTTGATCATCTCACCTTTTTCACCGATGTCGGTGAGCGATTCGATGCCGATGGTTAGATGCATGTCCGACCAGTCGCGGGTCACGCGGGCGTCGCTCTCGCTGGTTTTTACGCCCTCGGGAGTGAGCGGCTTGTCCGAGACCAGGAGCAGCGCCCCACGGGCGATCTGGTTCGTGTGGCCGACCGTGAAGATCGTGGCCGTTTCCATGTCGATGGCGATCGGCGAGTATTCCTGGAGCTGCTCGCGGAATTTGACGTCGTGCTCCCAGACGCGGCGGTTGGTGGTGTAGATCACGCCGGTGCGGTATTCGAGGCCCCGGTCGACGAGCTTCTGCGAGACGAACTTGTGGAGCTTGAACGAGGGGAGCGCGGGGACCAGGGGCGGCAGGTAGTCGTCCGAGGTGCCTTCGCCGCGGATCGCCCCGATCGGCAGGATGAAATGGCCAATCTCCGTGGTGTGTTTGAGTCCGCCACACTTGCCGAGGAACAGCACCGCCTCGGGGTGATAGGCGGTGAGCAAGTCCATGATCGTGGCGGCGTTGGGTGAGCCGATGCCGAAGTTGACGATCGTGAGGCCGTGCTCGTTCGTGGCGGCCTGCATCGGGCGGTCGTCGCCGTAGACGTTGCACGTGAACCGCTTGGCGAACCGCGTGACGTAGTCGCGGAAGTTCGTCAGCAGCACGTACGGCCCGAACTCATTGAGCGGCATCCCGGTGTAGCGGGAGAGCCAGTCGGCGGCGATTTCGGATTTGGTGACCATGCGGGGAGAATGACGAATTTTCGAATGACTAATGACGAACGGGCGATCGTTTTCGTCATTCCGTCACTCGTCATTCGTCATTTCAGTAGACCTTTTTGTTTGGGTTCGCGTTCCACTCGGCAAAGAGTTGTTTGCATTCTTCCGGCAACAGGCCTGGGATCAATTTCAACTTGCTGCCGCCGAGGCGGAGCAATTCTTTGGCCGGGAGCTGCAGTTCGTTGAAGCCGGCCACGTCGGCGTCGGCAATGGTGGCGCCGTAGTATACGGTATCGACTCGGGCCCAATGCAGGGCGGCCATGCACATCGGGCACGGTTCGCAGGTCGTGGCGACCATCGCCCCTTCGAGGAAAATGTTGCCCGTGTGGCGGCAGGCCGCGCGGATGGCGTTCACCTCGGCGTGGGCGGTGATGTCAGTCGTGAGCACCACCGTATTGTGCGAAGCGGAGAGCAGCTCGCCGTCGCGGGCGATGGCACAGCCAAACGGACTCTGTCCGGCGGCGAGGCCCTGGCGGCACTTGTCGATCGCCAGTTGCATCAGTTCGGTTGGGTCCATGTCGGGCGACTTTCGGCAAGCGGCCGAACCGACGGGCCGCGGAAGCGTAGTTTACGATTGGGGACAGAGCGTAAATGCTGGCTTGATATTACTTTACGCCGAGCAGCGGGTGGCAGCAAGACGGTTTCGCGTTGCGAGGGCGAGGCTCCCGCCGAGCCAGGCAAGCGCGGTTTCAAGCTCGGCGGGAGCCTCGCCCTCCCGAATCCGGTGCGAAGAGATACGCGGGCTCGTGCGTACGGGGGGCAAATGTGGGAAACTTTGGGTGTCGTTTGGGGTTAAAACCAAGCGGGAGATGCTGCGCGCTCAACGAACCGAGAGCCGCATCGCCCATTTCGCTTCGCATGTTCTGCTCGTCTCTCCAGGAGTGATGAACGATGAAACTCGCCCGTCGCCTCGCCGTGTCGGTTGCCGTCCTGGCAACAATTCTGCTGGTTTCGCCGAACGAGTTGGTGGCCCAACCGCCGGGTAGCGGCGGTTTTCGAGGCGGTCCGGGCGGCCCGGGCGGGTTATTCGGCGGCGGAACTTTGGGTCTGATCCAGCAGCAAGAAGTGCAGAAAGAAATCGAACTAAGTGAGGACCAGGAGGCCGAGCTGCGGACGCTGGGCGACGCGATCCGCGACGAAATCCGCGATGAGATGCAAGGCATGTTCCAGGGCATGCGCGACTTGAGCGACGGCGAGCGGCAGGCCAAGTTCGACGAGATTCGCGCCCGCTTCGAGGAGATTAACAAGGATGCCGAAGGCCGGATGCAAAAGGTGCTGATGCCGCACCAATTCGATCGGATCAAGCAGATCGATTTGCAGTCGCGGATCCAGCGCGGCGGCGCGGCGGCACTGACCGAGGGCGAGCTGGCCGACACGCTCGGCCTCAGCGAGAGCCAGCGCGACCAGATCCGCGAGAAATCGGAGGAGGTGCAAAAGGACCTCAACGACAAGATCAACCAACTCCGGGTCGAAGCCCGCAACCAACTGCTGGAAGTGCTGACGACCGAACAAAAGGCAAAACTTGAGTCGATGATGGGCACCGAGTTCGCGCTGCCGGAACCACAGTTCGGTGGACGCGGCGGCCCAGGTGGCCAGGGCGGCCGGGGATTCGGCTTCGGCGGGCGGGGTGGCCGTGGCGGGCGCGGCGGTGGCAATGGAGGGAACGGCGGCGACGGAGGTGGCGGCGGCGAAAATAGTACGCCCACCAGCCCGAATAGCGGGAATTGAAGGCAAGTTTGTGGCCCTCCGGCCGGCCACGCATAATGGGTGGTAAGAGAACGAAGAAATCTAACGTGTCGGAACACTGATGGAAGCGGGCGCCATTCTTGTGAAGCGGGGGCTGTTGTCGTCCCAGCAGTTGGATCAACTGCGGCGGGAGCGGCCCGACGCTAGCCGGCTCGACGTGGCGGCGGTCGACTCGGGGATGGTCAGCGAGGAAGCCGCGCTGCGGGCGCTGGGCGATGAGGTGGGCATCCCCTACGTCGACCTCGAACAGGAGGATATCGACCTCTCGCTGTTACGCGGGTTCCCGCAGAAGCTGATCCATCGCCATTCGCTCTTCCCGATCCACCAGCACAACGGCTCGCTCACGGTGGCAACCAGCGATCCGTTCGATCTCTATCCGCTCGACGAATTGAGTGTCGTGACCGGACTGACCATCGCACCAGTGCTCGCGGCGCGGGAGCAGATCGCGCGGCAGATCAGGACGCATCTGGGCGTCGGCAGCGAGACGATCGAGGGCCTGCTCGCGCAGCAGGATGAAGAAGAGATCGAGATTCTCGACGACATCGACGCGTCGGAGCTGGCCGAGGCGCAGGAAGCCTCCGTCATTCGGCTGGTCAATGAGATTTTGTGCGAGGCGGTCGAGTCGCGGGCGAGCGACGTCCACATCGAGTCGCAGGCCTCCGGCGTCAGGATTCGTTATCGCATCGACGGCATGCTGCAATCTCAGCCTGCGCCGCCCGAGATCAGCCGCTTCCAGGCCGCGATCATCAGCCGGCTGAAGATCATGGCCCGGCTGAACATTGCCGAGAAGCGGTTGCCGCAAGACGGCCGCATCAAGCTGCGGATGGCCGGCCGAGAGGTCGACGTCCGCGTGTCGGTGATCCCGATGCTGCACGGCGAAGGGATCGTGATGCGGCTCCTCGATAAGGGGCGGATGAATTTCTCGCTCGAAGCCCTGGGCATGGAGCCCGAGCTGAATCGGATCTACAGCGAATTGATCCGCATGCCGCACGGCATCGTGCTGGTCACCGGCCCGACCGGCTCCGGCAAGACGACCACGCTCTACAGCTCGCTGATGGAGATCAAGAGCGAAGATAGCAAGATCATCACGACCGAGGACCCGGTCGAATACCAGCTCGAAGGCATCAACCAGATTCAGGTGCATCCGAAGATCGGGCTCACGTTCGCGGCGTCGCTGCGTTCGATCCTGCGGCACGACCCGGACATCGTGTTGGTGGGCGAAATTCGCGACATGGAGACGGCCGAGAACGCGATCCAGGCCTCGCTCACCGGCCACTTGGTGTTCAGCACCTTGCACACGAATGACGCACCGAGCGCGTACACGCGGCTAGTCGACATGGGGGTCGAACCGTTTTTGGTGGCGAGCACCGTCGAGGCGGTGATGGCCCAGCGGCTGGTGCGGACCTTGTGCAAGGAGTGCCGGGAGGCGTTTGAGCCGAAGCGCGACGAGCTGCCGAAGGATTTCCCCTGGGAAGACTTTGAGAAGCTTGGCAAGCCGCTCTATCGGCCGAAGGGTTGCCGAGCGTGCCGGCAGTTGGGCTACATCGGCCGGCAGGGCATTTTTGAATTGTGCGTAACGACCGACGCCGTGCGGCAATTGGCCCACGAACGCTCGAGCAGCTGGGAAATCCGCCAGGCGGCCCGCAAGGACGGCATGCGGACATTGCGGCAGGATGCATGGATGAAAGTGCTCAACGGCATCACGACGGTGGATGAAGTGTTGCGTGTGACGAAGGGAGACAGGTTGTAAATGACGAATTCCTAATGACGAATGACGAACGGTAGTTTCGTTCGCAATTCGTCATTCGTCATTCCGTCATTCGACATTTACCCCCATGCCCGAATTCGCCTACATCGCGCGCGATCTCACCGGCAACCGCGTGGAAGGTACGCTCGCGGCGGGGACGGAGCGGGAAGTGCTGGCGTCGCTCTCGGCCCGCGATTTGTTTCCGCTCAAGGTCGCCTCCGCCGAGCGGAACACGGCGGCCGTGCGTTCGCCGAAGGTGCGGGCGCGGCTGATGGCGACGACTTACAGCCAGATGTCGTCGCTGTTGCGGAGCGGTGTGCCGCTGTTGCGGACGCTCGAGGTGATTCGCCAACAGACGCCGCACAAGAACTTGAAGACCGTGCTCGATGATGTTCACGCGCGGGTGCAGGAAGGGGCAACGCTCTCCGACGCGATGGCCAAACATCCGCGAGCGTTCGGCGAACTGGGCACGAGCATCGTCCGCGCGGGCGGCGAAGGCGGCTTCATGGAGGAAGCGCTCGAGCGACTCGCCCGCTTCACCGAGCAGCAGGACGAGCTCAAGAGCCGCGTGATGGGGGCGCTCGCGTATCCGGCGATCCTGTTTACCGTTGGCACGATCGTGGTGACGGTGCTGATCGTCAAGTTCGTACCGAAGTTTGAAACGCTCTTTGGCCGGTTGCGGGCGAAGGGCGAGTTGCCCGCAGTGACCGACTGGCTCTTGGCGCTCTCGCACATGGTACAGGATTACGGACTGTATCTGCTGGTGGTCTTAGCGATTCTCGGCGTGCTCGTTCGCAAGCAGCTCTTGACGGAGGAAGGCCGAGTGTGGCTCGACCGCTGGCGGCTGAAGATTCCGGTGGTGAGCTCGATCTACTTGAGCTTGGCCGTGTCGCGGTTTTGCCGTGTGCTGGGGACGCTGCTCACCGGCGGCGTGCCGATCGTGCGGTCGCTCGAGATCAGCGCCGATTCGACGGGGAACCGCATTCTGGCCGCGGCGGTACGGGAGGCGGCGGACAACATCTCGGCCGGCCAAGCGCTGGCCCAGCCGCTGGCCGAGAGCGGCCATTTTCCGGTCGACGTGGTCGAGATGATCGCCGTAGCCGAGCAGGCCAACAGCCTCGAAACGGTGCTCCCGCAGATTGCCGATTCGCTGGAGCGCGACACCTGGCGGCGGCTCGACCTGTTCGTCCGGCTGCTGGAACCGCTGATGTTGCTGATCCTGGCGGGCGTCGTGCTGCTGGTGGTGATCGCCCTATTGGTGCCGGTTTTGAAGATGAGCCAGGCGATTTAGGATCGCGTACAATAAATGTCTGCCAACACATGCTTGGAGAGAAGGAGTTAAACATGTTTCGCAAACGAAATCACGAACGCCGGCTGCGCTTTCAAATTCCAAGACAGGGCTTCACGTTGATGGAAGTGCTGTTGGTGCTGATGATCCTGGTGGTGCTCGCCTCGATGGCGGTGACGATCTTCGGGGGCACGCAGGATCAGGCGCTCAAGGACGCGGCCAAGGGAGAGGTCGGCGTTTTCAAGAGCGCGATCAATCTCTACAAGTTCCACACCAAGAACTACCCCGGCGATCTGGAAGACCTCGTCAACAAACCAAGCGACAGCAAGGCGGCCGAGCGATGGCACGGGCCCTATTTGGATAAGGCACCGATCGACCCGTGGGACAACAAATACAAGATCGCCCAACCCGGCAAGCACAACACCGAGACGTTCGACGTCTGGTCGACCGGCCCCGACGGCCAGGACGGCACTGCGGACGACATCGGCAACTGGGAATAACATGACAAAGGGGTCAGGACTCTTTTTTCGGCACTGTTACTCTGGGGCGTCACGCGACCACAAAAGAGTCCTGACCCCTTTTTCTGCTCGCCCTGCCCTCACGCTGTTTGAGGTGCTGCTTGTACTCGCGCTGTTGGTGGTGATCGGCGCGGTGGCCACGCCGCTGCTTTCTAGTTCGCTGGCTCGCGCGCGGCTGGAGAATAGCGGCGAGCTGGTGCGGGCCGCTTGGGCGCGAGCCCGGCTGGCGGCGATGCGGGCGGGCGAGCCGTATGTGTTTCGCTTCGAGCCCGAGGGGAGCCGCTACCAGATTGTGCTGCTGTCGGCGCTCACGGCGGAAGACGCCGAGGACGTGAACGCGCTACCGGCCGAGGATGAGGAAGACGCCGAGTACGCCGAGGCCGACATGTTGCGATTGTCGCGGAGCAGGCTGCCACAGGAGATTGTCTTCGCCAAGGGTGAAGTGGCTGCCGTGCCGCAACTGGCGGGTGTGGCGGCGGCGATCGAGGGTGGCTGGTCGCAGCCGATCGTGTTCTACGCCGACGGCACCACGTCCGACGCGGCGGTGCTGATCGCCAACGCGAGCGACGAGACCATGCGGGTGACACTCCGCGGCCTGACGGGCATCTCGCGCGCCAGCGAAATCGGCAGCGAGGGGGCGCGATGAATCACTCGCAATTGACAAAAGGGGTCAGAACTATTTTCGACCGGGCGCACTACGCCGATTCTGGGCGGCAGGAAAATAGTTCTGACCCCTTTTGTGGGTTCTCGCTGCTGGAGGTCGTGCTCGCTCTCGCGATTCTCGCCGGGGCACTGGCAGCGCTGGGCGAAGTGATGCGCTTGGGAGACCAGAACGCGGCGGCGGCGGCCGACGAGTCGCAGGCCGAGATGCTGGCCGAGTCGGTGATGTCGGAGCTACTGGTCGGCGCCCGGACGCTGGCGAATGTGAGCGGCGCGGTGCTGCCGCTGGAGGACGATCCGCCCTGGGCGGTGTCGATTGAGATCCAGCCGACCGAGTATCAAGAGCTGGTCGCGGTCCGCGTGAGCGTCGCCCAGCAGCTCGCGCCGGTGCAACAACCGGCCCGCTGCGATTTGGTCCGCTGGCTGCCGAATCCGGATTATTTGCCGGCGGCGACACAGCAGGAGTCCTCGTCTTCGACGTCGACGAGCGGCAATCAAAACACGAGCGGAGAGCAACCATGAGAGTTCGCTCCGCCTTCACGCTGTTCGAGCTGATCCTAGCGCTTGCGCTTTCGGCGACGCTGCTGGCGTTGATCGGTACGGCGGTCAATTTGTATCTGGTGCGGATGGACTCCGGCCGCACGCGGGTGGAAGAGGCGCAGCTCGCCCGCAGCATCCTGGCAACGATTGCGGCCGACGTGCGGGCGACGACGATCTATCAGACGCAGGACACGTCGTCGGTTGCGCAGCTTGCGATGGCATCGGCGGCGTTCGACCCGGATAGCATCAATGAAGCTGGCGTGTTTGCGGGCAGTGCGCTTGGTCAACCAGGCACCACGGGCACGACCGGCACTACAGGCACGGCGAATATGCTGAGCGAAGCGGCGGCGGCCTCGTCCTCAACGTCTAGTGGTTTGTCGTCGGATGATAACCAATCAAGCACGACGACAATGTCGCCCGGGCTCAACGGCCTGGTGAGCGAATTGTTGCTCGACGTGGCCCGGCTGCCGCGGCTCGACGAGTTGTTCCCCACGGTGCCGCAACAGTCGTCGACGACCGCGGCAGCCGCAGTGGCGAACGTGGCGCGGCCGAGCGATTTGAAGTTGGTTCGCTATTTCATTCGTCAGGGCACGGCAATCGACCCCAGCGACCCGGCGGCCACGATGCTCTCGCCCGAAGCCCAGCTGGGCGTGGGAGGACTGGTGCGGCAGACAATCGACCGCGCGATTCGGCAGATGGCCGAGCAAGCTGGCAATTCGCAGCTCCTCAATTCCGGACAGGCGCTGCTTGCGCCGGAGGTGACGCGAATCCAATTCATTTACTTCGACCGCACGACGGCGGTCGACACCTGGGACATGCAAGAGCGGAGTTCGATGCCGACGGCGGTCGAAGTGCAAATTTGGATCTCGCCCGATGCAGTGGAGGCCCAGTCGAGCGCGGTTCCCGCGACGGCACGCATGTACAGCCAAACGATCGATCTGCCTTTGGCGCAAGCCGCGGGAGCGAGTGCGTCGACTTCGAGCGAATCTTCAAATGAGGAAGAAGACACCGAGGAAGAACCGACGCTTGGTACGCAAACGCCATAGCAAGTAATCAACCATGCCGACGATTTCCACATCAACGCCGAAGCACCTCAGCCGCCGCCGCGCGAGCGTCCTTCTGCTAGCGCTGGTGGTAATCGTGCTGTTGACGCTCGGCGCGGTATCGTTCTTCGAGCGGATGTTCGTCGAGCACCAGGCGACGCGAGCCCACATCCGGCAGACGCAGGCCCGCTATCTGGCCGAGTCGGGCGTTGAGTTCATCCGCGCGATGGCGATGCAAGACCCGAACACGCTGATGCAGTCGGGCGGCACGTACAACAATCCGACAATGTTCCAAGGCAAGCTGGTGCTGGACGATGAGCTCGCGGCGTTTCGTGGGCGGTTCACGGTGATTTCCCCGGCGGTGAACGAGGCTGGTTATTTTGCCGGCATTCGCTACGGGCTCGAGAACGAATCGGCGCGGCTGAATCTCAACACGGTGCTCTTGGCCGATCAGTACGAAGAGGGCGGCGCACAGAAGCTCCTCATGACCCTTCCCGGCATGACCGAGCCGATCGCCGACGCGATTCTCGATTGGATCGACCCCGACAGCGATCAGCGGACGCTCGGCGCGGAGCAGGAATACTATTCGTCGCTCTCGCCGCCGTACGCGCCGCGGAACGAGCCGTTGGGGTCGATCGAAGAGCTGCTGTTGGTGCGCGACGTGACGCCCGCTCTTTTGTTCGGCGCCGACCTCAACCGCAACTCGCTGATCGAAGCCAACGAGCAGCCGTACACGGTGATCGAGGGGGCGGACAACTCGGGCGGCCTCTTGAACCGCGGTTGGGCCGCGTACCTGACGATCGATAGTGCCGAGCGGAACACCAAGCCCGATGGCACTCCAAAAATTGACGTCAACATGCAGGATCTCAAGGAGCTGCACACACAGGCCCTCGCGGTGCTCGATGAGCCGATGGCAAATTTTTTGATCGCCTATCGCCAGGGTGGGCCGGAGGACGAAGAGCGGCCCGGCCGGCGTGGGGGCGGCGGGCGGACGGTCGAAGCGGCTGGCCTCGAGCTCGATTTCGATTTGCCGGGGCGGGAGCGGTACAACAATTTGCTCGATCTGGTGGGTGCGCGGACGCAAGTCGTCGAGCAAAGCCAGGGCGGCGGTGGAGGCGGTCCGAGCGAGCCGCCGACCTGCGAGTCGCCGTTCACG